>NZ_JBEZKB010000015.1:0-213397 GCF_040651475.1 Streptomyces sp. NPDC048442 | reverse complement strand
GCGCGGGGCCCGGGCTCTTTTTTTTTTTGTGGGGGGGGTGGTGTTTGCTGTGCCGGCTGTGGTGGGGGGGGCGGCCGTCCCCGGGCCGCGCGGCCCCCCCACCTGCGTAACGACTAGAAGCCGCCGTACGGCACGGTGATGATCTCCATGCCGTGGCCCGAGGGGTCGGGGAAGTAGACTCCCCGGCCGCCGTCGTTGTGGTTGATCTCGCCCGGCTTCTTGCCGTGCGGGTCCGCCGTGTACTTCAGGTCCTTGGCTTTGATGCGGCCGAAGACCTCGTCGAACTCTTCCTCGGAGACGAGGAACGCGTAGTGCTGCGGGAAGACTTCCTGCGTGGGCGGGAGCGTCGCGAAGTCGAGATCGACGCCGTTCGCGAGAGTGACCTGAACGAACGGGCCCCAGGTGACGCCCACTTCGAGGCCCATGATGTGTGCGAAGAAGTCCGCGGACTCCCGGTTGTCACGGGAGAAGACGATCGTGTGATTCAGCTGTACAGACACTGTGGAATGCCTCCGTAGGGCAAACTCACGGGCTACCTCCACGCCCCACCCGGCCGGTGGCCGACGCGCGATGCCGTCCGGCGAGGTTAGGGGAGCGGTGGGACGGATGTCCAGATCGACTTTCAGCCCGTCCGTCCCACCCGTTTCAGGCCAGCCACCCCCTTGTCGCCGCCTGTGCCCCCGCCTGGAAGCGGGTCTCCGCGTTCAGGGCCGCCAGGAGGCGGGTGATGCGGCGGCGGGCCGTGTGGACGTGCACGCCAAGTCGGCGGGCTATCGCCTCGTCCTTGAGTCCTGCCGCCAACAGGCCGAGTAATTCCCGTTGTTGGCCGGAGACGGGGTCGGCGGTGGGCCCCGTACCGCCGCTGCTGCCCAGCGGAATGGACCGGTCCCACACCGTCTCGAAGAGCGGGAGCAGGGCGTTGCGGAGCAGTGCGTCGCCGACGACCAGGGCGGAGGCGGTCGGGTCCGCCGACTCCGAGGGCGGCAGCAGGGTGATGCGGTGGTCGATGCCGATGAGCTTCGTCGGCACGCCCGAGGTGACGCGGGCCCGCAGCCCGCGGGCCGCCAGCGCGGTCAGGGAGCGCATCCGGCCGGGGAGGCCCAGGCCCTCCCGGTCGATGACCGCGCGGACCGTGATGCCCCGGGCGAGAAGGGCCTCGATGTCCAGGGCGGGCGGCCGGTCGGGATGGTCCGCGTCGGCCTTCGCGTAGGGGGGACGGTCCAGGATCACCACTTCCTGTTCGGCGGAGGCGAGGAGCGACTCGGCGCGCTCGCCGATCTGGCGGTGGCCGGTGACGATTTCGATGCCGCCCTCCGACGCGCTCTGTGAACCTGCCGTGAGGCGGCCCGCGATGCGGTCGGCGGACATCATTAACTGCTCCAACTCCGCTGACCGGATATGGAGTTCGGCTTGACGTCGGTGGATGAGTGTGCGGATCGCGGCGGCCGGGGCGGCCGGGCGAGGTGCCCCGTCCGTGGCGGGGACGGTGAAACCGGATACGGAGAGGCTGGTCAGGGCCTCGTCGATCCGCAGAACGGGGACTTCCAGGAGTCTTGCCAACTCGCTTGCGCAGGAGGCCTGTTCCTTCAACAGGGCCTCGTAGACACGTCCCTCGACCTCACCCAGGCCGAGGCTGTGCAGTTCTTCCCCCTCGATCATGGGCCGGATTCTTTCGTGTGCACACCATGCACACAAGTGTGCGTGTCCACATCTGAACACACAGGAAACATTGCCGACTTGAACACACAGCGACTTGCATGGTCGTGCTCAAGAGCTCCATGACCAGAGCTCGTCCGTACCGTGGGAGGGAAAGCGTGCACAACACCCGAGTGCGTGCAGCAAGACATGGCATCACAAGTGCCGGTATATCCAAGGGGGTTGCCGCGACGTTCGCGGCGGCAGCCCTCCTCGCAGGCGTCGTACCCACCGCGCAGGCCGCACCCGTGGCGCCGGCGGCGCCCGCAGCCGAGGTGATCCCGGGAACCGACACAGCGACCCCGGCCCTGGTCGACGGCATCAACGAGCCCGTGAAGGCGACCGGCAGCGCCGCCGACGCGGCCGTCGGCCACCTCGCCGACAAGCAGAGCCGGTACCGCATCGGCAACCCCAAGGGCGACCTGCTGGCCGTGGGTACGCAGGCCAAGGGCGGCACCGAGACCGTACGCCTCCAGCAGAAGTACAAGGGCCTCGACGTCCTCGGCGGCCAGTACGTCGTCCGCATGGAGAACAAGGCCGGAAAGCGTTCCGTCGTCGGCACCTCGGGCAAGTACTTCACGAAGCTGGCCACCTCCACCACCGCCTCGGTCTCCGAGAAGACCGCCGTCGAGCGTGCCGTGGCCGCCGTGAACCGCGAGCTGAACGGCAAGAACCTCAGCAAGAAGGACCTGCGGAAGGCCCAGGGCCAGAAGTCCAGGGCCGCCACCGCGCTCACCGGCACCGCGGGCAAGCTCGTCGTCCTCCCGCAGGGCAAGGGCGTCCTGACCCGCCAGGTCACGGTCAAGGGCAACCACCCGGTGACCGGCGAGGCCGTGCTGCGCCAGGTCTACATCGACGCGAAGGCCGGCTTCCCGGTCCTGCAGTACAGCAGCATCAAGACGTTCGGCACGAAGCAGGCGAAGGGCGCCGCCCCGAAGGGCGCCGCCCCGAAGGGTGCCGCCGCCGCGAAGGCCCCGGTGAAGGCGTTCGGCCCCGGTGACGCCACCGGCACCGGCGTCAAGACCGACGGCACCAAGGTTGACCTCAACCTGTACTTCGACTCCTCCCGCAAGGAGTACACGCTCAGCGACTACGTGCGGATGCAGGGCAGCAGCAAAAGCCCCATCACCACGTGGGACGCGCGCGGCGTCGAGGCCGACGACGCGGGCGGCAAGTGGCCGGCGGGCATCAAGGAATTCGGTTCGCCCGTCCAGGCCTTCGGCAAGGACGCCACCGACGCGGGCGCCATCGACGCGCAGTGGGCCGGTACCCAGGTCTACGACTACTTCAAGTCGAAGCACAACCGGGACAGCCTCGACGGCCGCGGCATGACCATCAACTCCCTGGTGGGCGTGACGAACGGCGGCCAGCCGTGGGTCAACGCCTTCTGGGACGGCCAGAAGATGGTGTACGGCGTCGGCGACGACGAGTACAAGCCGCTCGCCTCCGACGTCGACGTGGTCGGCCACGAGATGACGCACGGCGTCGTCGAGAACACCGCCAACCTGGTGTACGTCGGCCAGTCCGGCGCGCTCAACGAGGGGCTGGCCGACTACTTCGGCAACGCCATCGACACCAACGCCTCCGGCACCGCCATGGACGACCCGAACTCGGGCCTCCTCGGCGAGAACCTGTGCCGCACGCTCCCCGCCCGGGACTGCGCACTGCGCGACCTCAATGACGGCCGCACCACCTCCAAGGACTTCCTCGGCGTCTCGTACGACGTCGACAACGGCGGTGTGCACCTCAACTCGACGATCTTCTCGGGTGCCCTGTGGGACATCCGCCAGGACCTCGACAAGGACCTCGCCGACCGGATCGTCTACAAGGCGCTCGCCGAGTACCTGACCCCGCTGGACGGCTTCACCGAGGGCCGTAACGCGATCGTCGCCGCCGCCAAGGACCTGGGCGCGACGGCGAAGGAACAGAACGTCATCAAGCGTTCCTTCAACGCCCACGGCATCGTCCCGGGCTGGGAGGACGCGCTCGGCGTGGACTCCGACACCCTCCTGGGCAAGCTCAACACCTCGGGCACGGGTGCGGGCGCGGGCGGCGGCTGGTACGCCGTGTCGAAGTCCAACGACGACGGCTCCGAGCCGTACTCGATCTACGCGGGCCGCACCGACGGCAAGGGTGCGCCCAAGCTGATCAGCCCGAACGACGGCAAGTTCCACGTCTACCCGGCGACCGACGGCAAGAACGTCGTCTGGGCGGCCTTCGGCACGACCAGCATCGACGTCATGGTCCGCCCCGTCGCGGGCGGCCCGGCCAAGAAGATCTGGTCCTCCTCCACCAACCTCCAGGGCCTCCGGATCGACGGTGACCTGGTCGTCTGGGAGGAGAGCGATCCGTTCGGCGGGCGTCACGCCGCGTACAAGAACCTGAAGACGGGCGTGCAGGCCTACGTCGACGGCGGCCGCTACCACCTCAGCTCCGCGCTGCCCTCCGTGAAGGACGGCAAGGTCGCGTACGCCAAGCTGTGGCCGGTCAACGGCGAGTACAAGCTGGACGTCGAGGTCCTCGACGCCAGCACGGGCAAGACGAACGTCCTGCCGCAGAAAGCGGTCGTGAACAGCCTCGGCCAGACCGGCATCTCCCGGACCCATGTCTCCTGGCTGGTCGACGAGATCGAGGACGCGGGCCAGATGGCCGTACGCCGTGCCAACCTGGACGGCAGCAAGCTCTACGACCTCAGCCCCGAGGCCGGCGCCAAGGCGCTCTTCGCCCTGGACCTGACCGCGTCGGAGGAGGCCGTGACGGTCGGGGCGTTGCTGCCCGACTCGGTGTACCGCAACGAGACGCTGCCGAAGCTGTGGCAGTTCGACGCGGCGGGCACCCGGGAGGGCGAGAGGGTCTCCTGCAACCGTGGGGACCAGTCGTTCGCGGCGGCCGACACCGGCAAGCGGGTCGTCTGGATCGACGGCACCACGAGCAACACGGACCTGGTGGTCCGGGACCGCGCGGCGGGCCGCTGCTGACGGCTCTCGCCTTCGCCTTCGCCTTCGCCTTCGCCTCTCGTGAACCCGTGAACCCGTGAACCCGTGAACCCGTGAAACTGGACCCCCGGTGCTCGTTGCGCCGGGGGTCCTGCACGTTCTTCCCGCTAGCCGTTAGCCGTTGGCGAGGGCCTCCACGCGGTCGATGGCCCCGTTGAACCTGTTGTGGTCGCCCACGATCGGGCCCGACGAGGTGTACTGCCACATCGTGTACGTGCCCCAGCCGGCCGGGAGTTCGCCGACGGTGGTGTTGTAGCGGGCCACCCACAGCGGGTTGCTCGCGCCGAAGCCCGAGTAGTTGCCCGTGCAGCTCTTCCACCAGCTGGTCGCGGTGTAGATGACGGCGTCGCGGCCGGTGCGGGACTTGTAGGTGGTGAGGAAGTCCCGGATCCAGGCGACCATCTGGGACTGCGTCTTGCCGTAGCACTGTGCCCCGTACGGGTTCCACTCGATGTCCAGCGCGCCGGGCAGCGTGCGGCCGTCGCGCGACCAGCCGCCGCCGTTGCCCGCGAAGTAGGTGGCCTGGGTGGCGCCGCTGGAGCTGTCGGGCAGGGCGAAGTGATACGCCCCGCGGATCATCCCGCTGTTGTACGAGCCGTTGTACTGCTGCGCGAAGTAGGGGTTCTTGTAGCCGGTCCCCTCGGTGGCCTTGGTGTAGGCCCACTTGACCCCGCTGGTCCACAGGGCGGCCCAGTTGACGTTCCCCTGGTGGCTGGAGACGTCCACGCCCTCGGTCTGTACGGCGAGGGGGGTGGTGGACGGGGGCAGTGGGCCCTGCCCGTCGTGCTGGACGACGCCCATGCCCATGTGGGCGGAGCCGGGCGGGGGCGTTGGGGGAGTGGGGGGAGCGGGGGCCGCGCCGACGGCTCCTGCTGCTCCTGCTGCTCCTGCGGTGAGCGTCAGCCCGAGTGCGGCGGCTGCCGCGACGGTCACTGCCACGGATCTTGCTCTGAGCACGTGCATTGCGTGCCTCCGAAAGATCGACAAAGCGACTGAAGTGGCCTTGCCGAACGAAAGCTACGCACGTAGACCGGTGGGACGGAAGAGGGCCACTGCGCCGACATTGGTCCACACCTGCGAAATACTGGACGAACTGCGGTGATGCCTGCCGCTGAAAGTTTCCGGACCGGCGCGGAGCCGGTGGCGGAGTCGACAGGAGAGGTCATCGTGGATCAGGAATTCCTCGCGCTGGAGCGGGAGCTGGCGCTCTTCCTGCGCAGGGCGCGGGCGTCGTCGGGGGTTCTGGCCCGCGAGGTCCACCCCGAACTGGAGCCTGCCGCGTACGGCCTTCTCGTCCGCCTGGACGAGGTGGACCGGCAGCGGGCCACGGAACTGGCGGCCTGGTTCGGCGTGGGCAAGGCAACGATGAGCCGGCAGCTCCGGGCGCTGGAGGAGCTGGGACTGGTCGCCCGCGAGCCGGACCCGGCGGACGGGCGCGCGTCGCTCGTCCTCCTCACCCAGGAGGGCCGGGACCGCTTCCGCCGCGTCCGCGACGCACGCCGGGCAAGCTACGTCCAGAAACTGGCGGACTGGGACCGCACGGAGGTAGCGGAACTGGCCCGCCTCCTCAACCAGTTGAACACGCGGGCGGAGGGGTAGGGCGGGGGAAGCCCCGCTGCCCAAGGAGGCTAGGAGGCTAGCGGGCTGAGGGGCAGGCAGTTAGGGGCGCGGGGAACTGCGCGACCAGCCACGACGCACCCGACGAAGCCCACCGCCCCACCGCCCCACCACGACGCCCCCGCCCGCCGCCCGCCGCAGGCTAAAGCTCCGCGTACACGACCGCCGCATCATCGTGCCGCTTGCCCCGGCTCACGACCTCCCCCCGCTCCAACTCCCGCACCCGGTCGATCAGCCCCTGCGCCCCCTCCTTCCGCAGCACGCCCATGCAATCCCCCCAGTCCCCGGCCCCGAACGTGTCCACCCACCGCGTCACCCCGTCCGTCATCGCCGCCACCGCCCGCACCTCATCCCTCGGCGTCTCCCCGACGACCGCCCTCCCCGCGACCCCGGGATCCGCCGCCGCCGTGAAGAAGCCGCCCTCCGCGTTCCGGTAGACGTCGGCGGTCGCATGCGAGCGGAGTGCTTCCCTGGGCACCCGGTCCAGCCGGTCGTCCAGTACCGCCCGTACCACCCCGTCCGCCCCCTCCACGAGCAGTGCCGAATCGGAAAGCACCAGGTGCTCGACGGTCGCCGCCCCCCAACGCACCATCACCACGGTTGCCTGAGGCGTACGTACGTGAGAAAGGTCACAGGTCTCCCGGTGGGCGTCCGCAGTCCGTGAAATCGCGTCGGCCAGCACTTCCGAGAGGGTCAATTCCGGCCGGGACCCGGACAATTCGATCAGCGCGCCGCCGAGCCGTGCCGTGAACCACGGCACGGAGTGCACGCACCCCGTCTCGCTCGGTGGCGGGGTCACCCCGTCCAGGACGACGAGGGTCCCGCCCTGGCCGGTCGGCCCCGCCGCAGGCAGCGCCACGGACGTCCAGTCCTCGTTGGGGCGTTCGGGATCTCCGGGGGCGGTGGCGAGTTCGATGCGCATGAGAGCCAGTCTGCCGGACCCCGCCCGGCCGCCCCCAGAGGCGCGAATTGGCCCATACCAGCAGGTCAGTAGCGCGTCAGCTGCCTGCTTTTGGATGGAATGATCCATTCCGGGAAGCTGCGGGGGTGCATCCTGCCAAAGCCCGCACGGAACTTCCAACCGGCGCACCGAAAGGGCGGCTGACGGACCGTGACGGAACTTGTTCGCCAACTCCCGAGTGATGTTCACTCGTTCGGGTGGCGGAGCGGTTGATGCACGCTTCCCTCCCCGGGGGCTGGAATGGTCGAAGACCTCGGCCACCTGGGCGGACGAACCAAGAATGCGAGCACCGGTGCAGAACAAGCGGCCTCGGGGCGGCAGCGTCAACAATGAGGGCCTCCAGAGCGAGCAGACCTCCGGCGCCCCCAAGCAGCCACGCCCCAAGCGCGTACGCAACCGCCTCGTCGCCTCCGTGGCCGCCGTCGGCATCGTCGTACTGGCGGCCGGAGCCCCGGCCCTGATCACCGCCTCCGACGAACTGACCCGGTCCCAGAACCTGCTGGACCTGTCCGAGCTCAACCGGCAGGCCCTCGCCCTCGCGCACTCCCTCGCGGACGAGCGCGACGAGACGACCGCCCGTGCGGCGGACCCCGCCTCGGCCGAAGCGAGCGCCAACAGCCGCGACAAGGGCACCCCGCAGGGCGAGCGCACCTCCCGCGTGGACCGCCAGATCGCCGAACTCACCGCGTACGACGCCGCCGATCTGCCCGCCTCCGTACGCACCGCGATCGCGAAGATTCCCGCCCTCCGCCGAGCCGCAGACAGCGGCCAGACCGGAAACGGAAGCGGAACCGGAAGCGGAAACGGATCCGGAAGCGGAAATACGGGACCCGGAAGCGGAAGCGCGAATGGGTCCGGTACCGCCGGGACCACCCCCCTCGACCTCCACAAGGCGTACTCCGCCGTCCTCGACGAGCTCCGCAGCCTCTCCCGCGACCTCGCCCGCAAGACCCCGCCCCGCGCCGGCGGCTCCGGCCCCGCGCCCGCAACCCTCGGCAACGCCGTCGAGCAGGCCGCCGCCACCCGCGGCCTGCTGCTCGCCGCGCTCGCCGTGCCGCGCGGCGAGTCCAAGCTCCGCCTCGACCCGGCCACCGGGCTGCTCGTACGGAGCGAGAGCGGCAACGGCAAGCAGGTCCGCGACGCCCTCAGCGCCGCCGCCCAGCAGGCCCGCCACCGCGAGCAGGCCGCCCTCGCCGACTTCGCCCTCGCCGCGCCCGCCAAGGACCGGGACTCCTTCGCCGCGACCGTCAGTGGCCCCGAGGTCAAGAGCGCCGAGCAGTACCTGAACACCCTCACCGACCAGCCGGTCCTCAGCACCACCGACCGCCGCCTCAGTGCGGAGAAGGTCGATGCGGCGCTGACCGCCCGCGTCGACCGGATGCGCGGCGCCGAGGCCGCCCTCGCCTCCGCACAGACCGAGAACCTCGCCGCCCTGCGCGACGACGACGTCTCCGCCCTCGAATTCCGCATCGGCCTGCTCGCCGCCTGCTTCCTGCTGGCCGTCGGCGTCTCCACCGCCGTCGCCCGTACGCTCACCCAGCCGCTCGCCGTGCTGCGCCTGGGCGCCGCCCGCCTCGCCGCGGCCCCCGAGACCGAGGAGCCGGTCCGTTACACCGGGCGCAACGACGAGTACGCCCAGGTCGTACGGTCCCTCAACAGCCTGCACAGCAAGCTGCTCGACCTCGGCGCCCGCACCGAACAGCTCGCGGGCGACCGCACCCACCTGGTCGGCCAGCGCGAGACCCTCGACGCCCAGCGCCGTACTCTCGCCGACGAGAACAGCCGGCTCGCCGCCGAGAACAGCCAACTCGCCGCGGAACAAGCCGAGTTGCTGGCCCGCGAGCAGGACGCCACGGCCCAGCTGACCGACCTCCGTGCCACCGTGCACTCCTCCTTCGTCAAGCTCTCGCTGCGCACCCTCGGCGTCGTCGAGCGGCAGCTCGCCGTCATCGAGACGCTGGAGGAGCGCGAGCAGGACCCGGACCGCCTCGCCACCCTCTTCAAGCTCGACCACATGGCGACCGTGATGCGCCGCCACGGCGAGAACCTCCTGGTCCTCGCGGGCACCGAGCACGGCGTCGCGCACACCGGGCCCGTCCCGCTCGTCGACGTGCTGCGCGCCTCGATCAGCGAGATCGAGCGGTACGAGCGGGTCACCCTGCAGGCACTCCCGCCGCACGCCCAGGTGGCCGGGTACGCGGCCGACGACCTCAGCCACCTCCTCGCCGAACTCCTGGAGAACGCCACCTCGTTCTCGCCGCCGGACGCGCACGTCCAGCTGTCCGGCTGGCTCCTGGAGAGCGGCGAGATCATGCTGTCCGTTCAGGACGAGGGCATCGGCATGGCCCCCGACCGGCTCACCGACCTCAACTCGCGGCTGTCGCAGCCGGCGACGTACACCCCGGTGGGCGACGGCGAGGGCCTCGGCCTTCAGGTCGCCGCGCTGCTGGCCGCCCGGCACGGCGTACGCATCCAGCTGCGCGAGCAGAAGCAGGGCGGCACGACGGCCGTCCTGGTCCTCCCCAAGGCGCTGCTGCCGGCCGAGCCGCCCGCCGTGCCGATGGGGACGGAGGTCCTGCACCAGCTGCCGGGCTCGGTCGCCGAGGCCAACTCCAACACCCTGCCGGGCCGCGCGGCCCGACCGGAACCGATCCCTGCAGCCCCGGCTGCCCCCGCGGCTCCTGCCGTCGACCCGCTGATCGCGGTCGCCGAAAAGGCCGTAGCGGAAGCGGAAGCGGAAGCGGAAGCAGAAGCGGAGGACGGCGAGCCGCAGGGCGACCAGCCGCAGAGCGACCAGCCGCAGGGCGACCAGCCCACCCGGGAGATCCGCCTCCCCAAGCCTTCCCCCGCCCCGGAGCCGACCACCGAGCCTCTCGCCGAGCGTCTCACCGACAAGGGCCTCCCCAAGCGCACCCCCAAAATCGTCAAGCCGGCGGCCGACGCCACGCCGCAGCGCTCAGGCGGAGTTGACGCCGACGCACTGCGCCGTCGCCTGGGCGGATTCCACCAGGGAGCGAAGAACGGCAGGCGGGACGTCGAAGCGGAGATCGCAAGTAGTGGTAACAACGGGGATCACGGGGTAGACGGGGAACCCGGTGCCGAGACCAGGAGCACGACCGGCACCACCAGCATCACCAGTACGACCAGTACGACCAGCACCACCCATGGCACGACCAAGACCGACAGGACCAACCGGCCCGACACCGAGGGGGACACCGTCGAGGAGGCACGCAGTTGACCGCGCCGATCACATACGGGCTGAGCAGTGAAGCCCGTAATCTGCACTGGCTGTTGACGAATCTGGTGGAGGAGGTGCCCGGCCTCGTCTCGGTCGCCGTCGTGTCCTCGGACGGGCTCCTGCTGCTGTCCTCGGACCCTGACCACATGCTCGTGGACTCCGCACCGGCACTGGTGAGCCCCAAGGGCTCCACCGCCGACCTCGCCACCATCGTCTCCGGCCTCGGCTCCCTCACCGTCGGGGCCGCCGGCCTGATGGAGGGCGGCGGCGTCAAGCAGACGATGGTCGCCATGGAGCACGGCAGCCTGTTCGTGATGTCGATCAGCGACGGCTCGCTGCTCGGCGTGCACGCCGCACCCGACTGCGACATGGGCATCGTCGCCTACCACATGGCGCTCTTCGTGGGTCGCGCCGGACACGTCCTCACCCCCGAACTCCGCAGCGAGCTGCGCAAATCGCTGGAGAGTGCCAGTTGATCCCGCAGAGCTCTCCGCCGGCCCCGTCCCGTCTGCCGATACGCGGCGAGGGCCGCCGGCCCGCCCGCGTCCGCCCGTACTCCCTCACCGGGGGGCGGACGCGGTTCACGCACGTACTCCTGGTGGAGACGTTCGTGGCGGCCCTCGACACCCCCGCCATCGAAGCGTCGCCCGAGCGGCCCGAGCTGACCGGCCGCACCCCCGGCAGGCGGGTAGGCCCCGAGATGCAGGCCATCGTCGAGCTGTGCCGCCGGATGCGTACGGTCGCCGAGATCGCCGCTCTGCTGAAGATGCCGCTGGGTGTAGTCCGGGTGCTGCTGAGCGACCTGGCCGACCAGGGAAAGATCCGCGTGTACGGAACCGGCCACGGCGCCGGCCGCCCCGATCGCGCACTGCTGGAAAGGGTCCGCAATGGGCTCCGTCGCCTCTGAGGCCACCACTCCCGGACAACGTCCGGCTCCTGAGCCGGCTCCGGTTCGCGGACAAGACCCGGCTGCCGAACAGGATCCGGCCGCCTGGCAGTTGGACCACACCCGCGCCCCCACCGCCACCAAGATCGTGGTCGCGGGCGGCTTCGGCGTCGGCAAGACCACCTTCGTCGGCTCGGTCTCCGAGATCACCCCGCTCAAGACCGAAGCCGTCATGACCACCGCCAGCGAGGACACCGACGACCTGTCCGCGACGCCGGACAAGACGACGACGACCGTCGCGATGGACTTCGGCCGGATCACGCTCGACGACGACCTCGTCCTGTACGTGTTCGGCACGCCGGGCCAGCAGCGGTTCTGGTTCATGTGGGACGACCTGGTGCGCGGCGCGGTAGGCGCGATCGTCCTCGCCGACACCCGCCGCCTCACCGACTGCTTCCCGGCGCTCGACTACTTCGAGAGCTACGGCCTCCCGTACATCGTGGCCGTCAACCACTTCGAGGGCACCGAGAGCTACGCGAGCGAGGACGTCCGCGAGGCGCTGTCCGTGCCACCGCACGTACCCGTCGTCATCATGGACGCACGCAGCCGCATCTCGGTGGTCGAGACCCTCCTCGGTATGGTCTCCCACGCCCTGGACGCCACCCCCGCCCCACAGCTTTTCGCCGAGTGAAAGAGCCCCACCCCATGCGGAAGATCCTCATAGTCGGAGCCGGTCAGTCCGGCCTCCAGCTCGCCCTGGGCCTGCAGTCCAAGGGCTACGAAGTCACCCTGATGTCGAACCGCACGGCCGACGAGATCCGGGCCGGCAAGGTCATGTCGACGCAGTGCATGTTCCACACCGCCCTCCAGCACGAGCGCGACCTCCAGCTCAACTTCTGGGAGTCCCAGGCCCCGCGCATCGAGGGCGTCGGCGTCTCCGTCGCCGCCCCTGACGGCTCCCGCCCGATCGACTGGGTGGGCAGGCTGGACGGCTACGCCCAGTCCGTCGACCAGCGCGTGAAGATGGCCGGCTGGATGGACACCTTCGCGCAGCGCGGCGGCCAGCTCGTCATCCACGGCGCGGCAGTCTCCGACCTGGACTTCTTCTCCCGTACGTACGACCTGGTGCTGGTCAGTGCCGGCAAGGGCGAGCTGGTCCAGCTCTTCGGCCGGGACGCCGACCGCTCCCCGTACGACGCCCCGCAGCGCGCGCTCGCCGTCGCGTACGTGCACGGCATGGGCCCACGCCCCGAGCACCCCGACTTCGACGCGGTCCGCTGCAACCTGGTGCCCGGCGTCGGCGAGCTGTTCGTCATGCCGACCCTCACCACCTCCGGCCGCGCGGACATCCTCTTCTGGGAGGGCATCCCGGACGGCCCCATCGACGCCTTCAAGGGCGTCAAGGACCCCTCCGAGCACCTCGCGCTCACACTGGAGCTGATGGAGAAGTTCCTGCCCTGGGAGTACGCACGCGCCACGAACGTCGAACTCACCGACGCCAACGGCACGTTGAGCGGCCGTTACGCGCCCACCGTGCGCAACCCGATCGGCCGCCTCCCCGGCGGAGGTGCCGTCCTCGGCGTGGCGGACGTCGTCGTCGCCAACGACCCGATCACCGGACAGGGCTCCAACTCGGCCTCCAAGTGCGCCGCTTCGTACCTCGACTCGATCGTCTCGCACGGCGAGGGCGACTTCGACGAGACGTGGATGCAGCGCACCTTCGACCGCTACTGGGACACCGCCCAGCACGTCACCAAGTGGACCAACGCGATGTTGGGCGTCCCGCCGGAGCACGTCCTCAACCTGATCGGTGCGGCCGGTCAACTCCCGCCGGTGGCACAGCGGTTCGCGAACGGCTTCAACGACCCGGCCGACTTCGAGAACTTCTTCTACGAGCCGGAGAAGACGAACGCGTACCTGGCCTCGGTCGCGGAGTCCGCGAGCGCCTAATCCGGGGCCTGCTCCGCCCCGTACCCCGCATCGGACTCGTTCCCCTCCACCGTGCGTCCCGTCGGCAGGTCCTGCGGTACGTACGAAGGGAGCGGGGCCAGTGCGGGGTCGGGGCGGACGGCGCCCAGGACCGGGTTCGACGCGAGCGGCGACACCTTCACATGGGCGCCGGGGCGCGGCGCCTGCACGACCTGCCCGTTCCCCAGGTAGATCGCCACATGGGTCGCCTTCGGGAAGTAGATCACCAGGTCACCGGGGCGCAACGCCGAAAGCGGCACCCTCGGCAGCTCCTTCCACTGCTCCTGACTCGTGCGCGGAATGGTCCGCCCGGCCGCCGCCCACGCCTGCTGCGTCAGCCCGGAACAGTCGAAGGACCCCGGCCCCTCCGCACCCCACACATACGGCTTCCCGAGCTGCCGGGTCGCGTACTTTAGCGCCCGGTCGCCCTCCCGCGAGGGCGCGCGCGAGGCCCGTACGCCACCGGGCCCGAAGGCCCCCGAACCGAGCAGCTTCCGCTGCGCCTGGTCCACCGAGCGGGTCTCCAGCGCCGCCAGTTCCGCCAGCTGGTCGGCGCTCAGTGCGGCCAGCGCCGCCTCGACCTTCTTCAGCCGGGCCTGCACGGCGTCCCGTTCCTTCTTCTGCTTCGCGGCGAGGGTCTGCTGGACGTCCAGCGCGGCCCGCGCCCGCGTCGCCAGGTCGTCGGCCCGCTTCTCGCTGCTCTCCAGCCGGGCCACCTTCACCGCCCGGTCCGCCGCCGCCCGGCGCAAGGCGTGGCCCTGCATCAGTGCGTGCTCGGGATCGCTCGACGTCAGCAGCCGTACGAAGGAGGAGTAGGCGTAGTCGCCACGCCCCTTGTACTGCTCCCGGGCAAGCTGCCCGGCGGCCCGCCGGCCCTCCGCGAGGGTGACCCGCGCCTTCCCCAACTCGTTGCTCAGCCTGACCACTTCGGCCCGCTGGGCCTTCAGCTTCTCCTCGGTGGCGTTGAAGGCCTCGGTGGCCTCCTCGGTCTGCTGGTACAGCTTCTGGAGATCGCCGAGCAGCTTCCCGACACCGGTACTTGCGCCGACAGCGTCACCGTCACCGGTACTCGCGCCGACGGGATCGACGGCCGGAGCGCTCGGTCCGACGGCCGGGGTGCTCGGTTCGACGACCGGAATGCTCGGTTCGACGGCCGGAGTGCTCGGTTCGACGGCCGGGGTGCTCGGTCCGACGGCCGGAGTGCTCGGTTCGACGACCGGATCCGGGTCGCCCGGTGCGGCGTACGCGCCTCCCACCGTGCCCGTCGCCCACACGGTCGCCGCCGCCGCGACCACCACGGCGGTCCTGAGCCGTCCTGTCACACCATCACCTCCGGGTACCACGCCGGACGGAACGCCCGGCTCCTCCCGATGGTGCTCCGATGACGGCCCGTCAGCCCGGCAGGTGGGCGGGGCGGCGCAGCTCAGTCACCCGTACCGGTCGAAGATTGTCCGCCCCCGGCGTGGCGCGTGGACTTCGACCAGGGCCACTTCGGACTCCACGGCTCCCGGCCCTCCGCCACGTACACGTACTTCCAGCCGCGCTGCAGCCCGAGCCGCTTGCTGTACCCGGCCGGCCGGCGCTCGTACGCGTACACGGCCGGCGCACCGCCCTCGGCGTCCGGCACCGGCACCTCGTACCACTTGGGCGGATTGCCGGTCGGTCCGGTCAGGACGTCGAGGGCCTGGCCGTCCAGCGGCCCGCCGACGAAGGGGGTCTTTTCGCTTCTCACGCTTCCAGTGTCACAGGCTCATCCACTCGCCGTTGTCCGGCCGGGCTCACAGCAGATGCGCGGCCTCCGAGATGACCGGGACCACCCGCCGCGCCAGCACGCCCGCCGCCCCGTCGGAGGTCTCCAGCGCCAGCGCCTCCCGTGTCACGTCCGCCGCCTGCGGATCCGTCGCCGAGGTGGCGATGAGCAGCGCCATGAAGTGGTCGACCATCCAGTCCCGCAACTCGGGCAGCGGCGGCTGCTTGCCCTCGTCGAGCCAGATCAGCGAGGCGGCCTCGACTGCCGAGATCCACGTCCGGACCATCATCCGCAGCCGGGGCCCGGCCGTCGCAGTCACCCCCAGATGCAGCAGGATCTGCTCGGCCGCGGCCCGCCGCACCCCGTCCACGGTGGCGGTGGTCCGAGACGTCTCCACCACACTCCCGCCCTGCAGCAGCGCACTGAACCCGGCGTCGTGCGTGTCCACGAACCCCAGATACCGGTCCAGCGCACTCGCCAGCCGCTGGGTGAGCGGCCCACTCTGCGGCTCGGCGAAGCACAGCTTCAGCTCATCGGCGGCGGACCCGAGCGCCACCTCGTACAACTGGACCTTTCCCCTGGGGAAGTAGCGGTACACCAACGGCCGGGACACCCCGGCCGCCTCCGCCACGTCATCGAGCGACACGTCCTCGGGCGCCCGGTGCGCGAACAGCGACAGCGCCGCACCGATGAGCTGAAGGCGACGCTGTTCCACGCTGAGACGGCGGTACGCGGGGGAGGAAGCGGCGGTGGTCATGTTTCGCAGCGTAATCGGGTGGTCGGCGGGCGGAGTCGGTGGTGTGGAACTCCTGTGCATCGAGCTGCCCGCCGGCCGGGCCCTAGTAGCGCTTCGTATACGTCAAGCGCTCTACCTGACCTGGCTGGCCCCTTTCGATCTTCTTGCCGTTGACGACGAGCTGGACGGCGCTCGCGTCGCCGAGGACGAGGTCGATTCGCTCCTTGTCCGTGAAGGTCTTGGTCTCGCCCTGGTGGAGCATCCCGTCGAAGAGCAGTCGGCCGTGGGATTCCTTGGCCGAGATCCAGCTGTCCGGGCCCTTGTGGCTGATCAGCACCGTGACCTTGTCCCTGTCCCTGTCCCCGCCCTTGTCCTTGTCCTTGGGCGAGTCGGCGGTCGGGCTGTCTGCGGGGGTGGGTGCCGGGTCGGCCGACGACGCTCGCGGCGACTGCGGTGATTGCGGCGCGGAGGCGGGAGGCCTGCCGGGGGTGTCGTCCTTGGTCGCGAGGTAGACCGTGCCGCCGACGAGTGCACCGATCCCGACCGTGACCGCGAGTGCCACGGAGACCATGCGCCTGCGGGAACGCCCGGCCGGGGTGGGCGGGGCAGTGAAGGCGATCTCGGTACTGGCCGGACCGCCGCCCTTCTCGGCCCGGTCCCCGGAGACCAACGGTGTCGTGGGAACGTGCTCCGCGGGGGCGGCCAGGGTGGGCGTGGACGGGTCCGAGCCGGGTGCGAACAGGTCCAGGAGCCGGTCCGGGGTGGGCCGGTGAGCCGGGTCCTTGGACAGGCAGGCGGCAACCACGGGGCGCAGGTCCTGCGGCACCGCGGACAGGTCCGCGGGCTCGTGCACCGAGCGGTACATCAGCCCCATCGGCGTACCGGCGCCGAACGCGCTGCCGCCGGCTGCCGAGACCAGGACCGCACCGAGCGCGAACACATCGGCGGCGCCGCCGACTTCGAGGCCCTGCGCCTGCTCGGGCGCCAGGAACCCGGGAGTACCGAAGGCCGTGCCGGTGGACGTCAGCCGGGTGGACTCCACAGCCCGCGCGATACCGAAGTCAAGGACCCGCGGGCCGTCCTCGGCCATGATGATGTTGGCCGGCTTGAGGTCGCGATGGACGAGGCCGCAGGCGTGGATGGCCTGCAGCGCCTCCGCCAGGGCGGCACCCAGCAGCCTCAGTTGGTGTCCGCCCATCGGTCCCTGGTCCGCGAGCAGCCCGGACAGCGTGGGTCCCGGAATGTACGCAGTGGCCAGCCAGGGCGCCTCCGCGTCCGGGTCGGCGTCGACAACCGGCGCCGTGTGGAATCCGCCGACCTTGCGGGCGGCATCGACCTCGGCCCGGAACCGCTGACGAAAATGAGGATCAGCGGCCAACTCGGGGCGCGCCACCTTGACGGCCACGGCACGACCACCGCGTGATCGTGCCAGATAGACCATCCCCATACCGCCGGCGCCCAGTTCCCGCTCCACGGCGTACACACCGATATGCTCCGGCAGTTCCACTCCGAATGCCATGCGCTGCCCGCCTCCCCTCGCGATACGCGCGCCAGTATGGCCGAGCCTTTTGGTCCGGGACACGGCGCCCTGTTGGCTGAGGCCGGGAGGGGGCAGCACGAAGCCGCGCCCACCAGGCGTGATGCAGGCAATGCGCGTGATCGTCGGCCAGGTGATCAGTGAGCGTGCGAGGGGCCAACCGGTCTTGTGGTGGTGTCAGCTCCCGTCCTGAGGGTGGTAGAGCTTCTGGGCGCGGGCCAGGTCGACAGGCCCGTCCTGGTGCAGGTGCAGGAAGAAGTCCAGCTGCCACGCCTGCGCACTGCCGGCCTGGCGGTTGGCAGTGGTCACCCAGGGAGGGTAGACGCGGAAGGCTCGTTTCCCGCCGGAACCGTTTGCTGATACGACACCGTGCCGGCGGAGCGCGTCCATGGGAAAGAGGAACTGGCCGAAGCGGTGATGGTCACGGGTGCTGATGACGAAGAGGTCGACGGGGTCCGTGGCGTCGAAGGGCTGGATGGGCCCGGCCGGGGACCTCTTCCAGACGGTGACGAATTGGCCGACCTTGGTGGGGGTCGTCTTGGCTGCGCGGAACCGGACGGAGAGGCCGTCAAGGGTGAATTCGTGGGCGGCGTAAGCGGCGCCCTCGGCTTCGGGCACCGGCTGCGAGCAGGTGAACCCACAGGGGTCGTAGACGAGCGTCTTCGCCGCAATGAGATCTCCGTGGGCCGGGGCGGTGTCCGACCACGGTGGGGGACGGAGATCGGACGGGTGGTCGCGGTTCGTCGTCATTCGCCCACCCTGCCACGGGTGCTCGGGCGCAGTCGGCTCGGCTTGGGGGCGCCTCTCTCGTCGAGTCGTTCCGCCTGCTGACGGTGTGCAGTTCCACGCACCGCAGGCATGGGCCGACTTCATCACGGACGTACGGCGCTTGATCTGAGCGGCAGTCCAGGCGTACTACCGGTCTGTCAGGCGGGCGAGTCCCAAGCTCGGGCAGGTGCGCCGCTCGTCGCCCGGGAAGACGGCGGCCTGCCCGTCGCTGAGAACGCACGCGGCGAGCGGGGGAACCTTGCCCCGGCCCGGGGTCGCGGACGGAATGACGATGGGCTGTTTCCAGCCTGAAGTGTCGACGCTGCCCGAAGGGTTGATCAGGCCCGCCTCCCACAGCCGTGCGCAGGTACGCACCGCGGCTCCGACCGCGTTGCTGGGGTCCCTCTCAAGCCCGCCGTCCTCCGGCATCGCTTCGGAATGGGTCGTGGGCCCCTTGAGCGAAGCCGTCGGGAAGCATCGGACCAGACCAGTAGCCTCTGCGGGTGTGTCCGGGAGCAGCCGCTGCGCGGCGACTGCCCCGCCGCCCAGGGCGAGCAGCACGATCGGCGCGATGACAAACCGGGACCGGGCCCGGCTGCGGAACCGAGCCGGTCGTTCTTGTGCCTCGATGTGACTCATCAACCGTTCCTCCAGCTGGAGTTGACGGTCGTGGGGGAGAACCGGCGAGTCCGGCGCGGGGAGCAGTCGGGCCAATTCCGCAAGGTCGGCTTCTGTGCGGCCGTACGTCTTGCGGGTGCCGCGTCGCCACGGGTGCAGATTCATCGGTTTCGCCCTTCAGCCGACCGGGCCGCACCGATGCGGCCACCCTGTACTTGTCCGCGACTCGCGGCCGGTTCCTTCCGTACGCCCGCCAGTTCTTCCGCGGCCAGCTTCCGCAGCCGGGTGCGGGCCCGGGACAGCCGGGAGCGGACGGTGCCGATGGGTACGCCCAGCGCTTCGGCGGCCTCTGCGTACCCCAGCCCCGACCACACGCACAGCGTGAACACTTCCCGATCGGCGCGCCGGAGCCGTGCCAACCCACGCTGGGCTGCGGCCAGTTGATCGGCGTCGGCAATGCGTTTGACCAGTTCCTCGGCGAAGTCGGGGGCGGGCTCGACGGCGGGCAACCGGGTCATGGCCGCCCGGTGCCGACGGATGGCCCGGTTCGTATTGCGCAGCACGTTCGTGGCGATGCCCATCAACCAGGGCCGCACGCTCTCTCCCTCGTCGCGCAGCTTCTCGCGCAGCCGCCACGCTTCGAGGAAGGTCAGCGATACGCAGTCCTGGGCGGTGGCCCAGTCGCCGCAGTAGCGGACGGCATGGCCGTACACCAACGGAGAGTGCTCGCGGAAGACTTCCCGGAACGCCTCGGGGTCGCCGGCCCGGATGCGGGCGTGAAGAGAAGAGGGGGTCACGTCATCAGTTGTCCGCAACCCCCGACCGAGTTCCAGTGATGCGGGTCACGCGGCGAGGCGGGTTGAGGAGGGCATGCCACCGGTTGGGTCAAGATCCGCCGGGTTACAGGTCTGTCCCAGCGGTTGCCGGTTGCGAACAGGTGTGCAGACGGGAGTGGGGCCGATACAGGCGCGGTGTGCCCGGTGGAGGCGTGCTTCGTGGCTGACTGTGCGTGTAACAGGGGTGTATTAGGGGGTGGTTGGGAGGAACGGTTCACCGGGTCGGGTGGGTCCTGGTGGACAGAGACGCTCGCTCGTACCGACCCGTACCGAGCGGCTGGCACCCCCACCGATGCTGAGGAAATAACGATGCGCGTTCACAAGCTCACCTTTGCCGCCCTGGCCGTTGCCGCGGGTCTCTCGCTCACGGCCTGCCAGAACGGCAATGACGTCACGGGGCAGAAGGACCCGTCGACCGCGCCCACCGCGCCCTCGTCCAACGGCGGTTCGGGCGCGGGCGGTTCGGGTCAGGACGGTGGGAAGGATTCCGCAGGGAAGGACTCCGCAGGGAAGGACTCCTCGGGGAAGGACTCCGCCGGGAAGGGTTCGGCCTCCGGGTCCGGTTCCCACGGGGGCAGCAAGGTCGACAAGTGCCGTACCGACGGGTTGAAGATCACGGCGGCGGACGCCACCGTCGGGGGCGACGCCGAGAACACCGTCGCCGTGGAGCTGAAGAACACCGGCGGCAGCGACTGTGCGATCTCCGGGTACGCGGGCGTCGACCTCAAGACCAACTCGGGGGCGCTGTCTGCGAAGCGCAGTGGTGAGCCGGTCGTTGCGGCCATCCTCAAGAGCGGCGAGTCGACGTACTTCGGCATCCACTACCCGGTCAACAAGTCGGGCGGCTCCGGCGTCCGCATCACGGGCCTCGTCGTGACCCCGCCGGACGAGACCAAGTCGGTCACCCTCGCCTGGCCGGGCAGCGGCACGCTGCCCGTCACGGAGGGCGGCGGCTCCCAGGTGAAGATCGGCCCGATGGGCAGCGCGGGCCAGGGCGGCTGACCCGCCCATGCGGCGGGCGGTGCGGTCCTGTCCTTTTGGCACCGTTCCGCTATTCGTCGTGCTGAGGGTCCAGGTCGCAGGTGCCGGACGCCGACACACCGTCCTGGCCCGTCATCCGCACGGTGGCCCGGCCGTCGCGGTCCCTGCTGTACGCGGCGGTGCAGATCAACTGGCGTACGGCTGTCGCGTCCAGCCGGCCGACGGCGAGGGGGAGGGTCAGTACGACCTCCCCGGCCGCGGAACCGGCCACGGAACCGCCCCCGGAACCGCCCGCGGAACCCGAGGTCCGGACCCGGATGCCGCCGGTCGTGATCCTGGGCAGGGCGGTGCCGAGCCCGGCGGCCTTCTCGGCCTTCCCCGGGCCGCCGAGCAGCGCGGAGATCGCCTCCTCCGTCGACATGCGCCGGGTCGCCCCTTCGGGCTGCCGGTACTCGTCGCCGAAAGCCCCCGAGAGTCTGAAGCGCCTGGGCACCGGTGTCAGCTCTCCGTGCGGCAGCCGGAAGAACAGCAGCGCGTCGCCGTCGGGATTGACGAAGTTCTGCACCCTGCCGGGATCGCCCGCCTCGATGACGTCGGTCTCCCGGATGCCGCATCCGACGAGCAGCAGTGCGGTCACAGGAACGGCGGCGAGCGCCCAGCGGCGTAGGTGCGCCTGCTTCACTCGTCGTCCCCTCCCGTCTCCGTGTGCAGCGGTATCTCGACGGTGAAGACGGCACCTACCTGGGGCCGGTTCCCCGCGCGGACCGTCCCTCCGTGCAGCCTGACGTTCTCCAGAGTGATCGCCAGGCCCAGACCGCTGCCTGCCGAGCGGGTGCGCGCCGCGTCGGCCTTGTAGAAGCGGTCGAAGATGTGCGGAAGCACCTCGGGCCGGATGCCGGGTCCGCTGTCGGCGACCTCGGTGACCAGTACGGGCACCCCTTCGGAGTCCGTCCCGCTGCGCAGCCGTACGGTGACCGGCGCTGCGCCGTGCCGCAGCGCGTTGCCGACGAGGTTGGCGACGACGATGTCGAAGCGGCGCGGGTCGAGCCGCGCCCGGATCCCGTCGGGCAGTTCGGCGAGGACCCGGCCGTCCGTCCAGTGCCGGTTGGCCAGCGTCTTGCGGATGGCCTCGGCCGCGTCGACCTCGTCGGTGTTCAGCTCGGCCGCACGCGCGTCGAAGCGCGATATCTCGATCAGGTCCTCGACGAGGACGGCGAGCTTTCCGGTCTCCGCGCTGATCAGCCGCACCGCCCGTGCGGTGTCGCTGTCCAGTTGGCCCGCGTCCTCGTCGAGGACCTCGGTGACGGCGAGCATGCCGGCGAGCGGGGTGCGCAGCTCGTGCGAGACGTCGGACGCGAAACGGCGGGCGCGTGCCTCGGCCAGGCGCAGTTCCCGTACGGAGTGCTCAAGGCTGCCGGCGGACTCGTTGAACGTGTGGGCAAGGTCCGCCAGTTCGTCGTTGCCGCGTACCCGGATACGGGTGTCGAGCCTGCCGCTGCCCATGCTGCGGGCGGCCTGCCGCAGCTCCCGTACCGGACGCAGCACGCTGCGGGCGGCGAGCAGGCCGGGCAGCAGGCCGACGGCGAGTCCGGGCAGGGCCCCGTCGCGGGCGGCGGTCAGGAGCGCGTCGACGTTGATCTGCTCCTCGCTCATCCGCATGACGGCGTACAGGATCAGCCCGGTGGGCAGCACACCCTGCGTGCCGGTCCGGAAGACCGTGGGCATGGCGATGGTCAGATACGGGACACCGTCCTTGACGACCCGTTGGAAGCTGCCGCGGGGGTCGGCCAGCGCGGCCTTCCGCAGCTCCGGGGTGATGACGGTGGAGACGGGGCTGGTGCCGGACGAGGCACGGACCGAGCCGTACTCGGCGAAGACGACCCACGGGCGCGGCTTGCCCTTGCGTGCGAGGTCGCGCAGGACCTCCTCGATGCCCTCGGCCTGCACGGGCAGGTCGAAGCCGGTCTGCTGGACGTGGTCGCGGAACGACGAGACGGCCGTGTCCTGGGCGGTCTTCAGCAGGGCGTTGCGGGCCTCCCGGTAGGTCAGCGCCGCGGTGGTACCGGCGCCGACGGCCGCGACCAGCAGGAACGCCAGAACCAGGCGGGTGCGCAGACCGAATGCCCATAGCCGCCGCCCGCGGGTGGCGGGGGGTACCCGGCCCGCGAGGGGTGCCCGGTCCACGAGGGGTGCCCGGTCCACGAGGGGCACCCGGTCCACGAGGGGCTTCCCGCTCACAGCGGCCCGAAGCGGTAGCCGAAGCCGCGCAGGGTCTGGACGTACCGGGGGGTGCCCGAATCGTCCTCGATCTTGTTGCGCAGGCGGCGTACGCACGCGTCGACCAGCCGTGCGTCGGCGTGGTAGCCGTGCTCCCACACGTGCTCCAGCAGTTGCTGGCGGCTGAAGACCCGGTCGGGGGCGGCGGAGAGGTGCAGCAGGAGCTTCAGCTCGGAGGGGGCCAGTGCCAGGCGCCGGCCGGCCTTGGTGACGGTCAGTCCGGCCCGGTCTACGGTGAGGTCGCCGTGGACCTCGACGGCCGGCCGGTCGGTGCCGGTGACCTCGATACGGCGCAGCACGGCACGGATCCGCGCCTCGATCACGTCGGGGCGGGCGGGCTTGACGATGTAGTCGTCGGCGCCGGCCTCCAGGCCCACGATCATGTCGAAGTCGTCGCCGCGTGCGGTGAGCATGATGATGGGCAGCTGGCTGTCCTCGCGGACGCGCCGGCAGACCTGTACGCCGTTCATCCCGGGGAGCATCAGGTCCAGCAGCAGCAGATCGGGGCGGAAATCGCCCAGCGCGGCGAGTCCTGCCTCGCCGGTGGCGGCCGACCGCACCTCGTGGCCGCGGCGGCGCAGACCGAGTTCGACGCCCTCGCGCACGGCGGGGTCGTCCTCGATGAGCAGTACGCGGGGCATCAGCAGTCTCCTCGGTGGTGTTTCAGCGCCGGGTCGGTGGTGTTTCAGCGCCGGGCCGCTCGCCGGCGCAGGCCGGAGATCAGCGCGTCGAGTTCGGTCAGCCGCAGCGGCCGGGCGAGCAGCCCGAAGGTGAGCAGAATGACGGCTGCTCCGGCGGCCGCGGCGGCCAGGGCGCCCGCCCGTGCGGCCCCGGTCGCCGCGAAGTGGGCCAGCACGGTGGCCGGGACGGCGGCGGCCAGCAGCCGCGCCAGCGCCACGACGGCGGACGAACGCCACGGCCGGCCCACGGCCAGCCGGCGGCTCAGCACCAGGCCCGTGACCACCCAGCCCGCGAACAGCGCCACCGAGTACGCCGCCGCCATCCCCGTCACCGCCCAGCGGGCGGGCAGCAGCTGGGCGGCGGCAACCGACAGGCCCGCGTTGAGGGCGACGATCACCAGGTTGAGCAGGAACGGCGTACGGGTGTCACCGAGCGCGTAGAAGGTGCGCGAGAGCACGTACTGGCCCGACATGGCGAGGAGTCCCGGCGCGAACGCCATCATGATCCCGGCCATGGCGGCCGTGTCGCTCGCGCTCGTCCTGCCGTGGCCGTAGACGAGGGACATCACCGGGTGGGCGAGCACGAGCAACGCGCAGGCGGCCGGGACGATCGCGGCGGACGAGGAGCGCAGGGCGTGCGAGACGTCCCGACGCAGGGCCGCGGTGTCCGCGTCGGCCGCCGCCGCGCTCATCCGGGGCAGCAGCGCGGTCAGCAGGGAGACCGTGATGATGCCGTGCGGTACGACCCACAGGACATAGGCGTTGTTGTACGCGCCGTACCCGGGGCCCCCTTCGCGGCCCGCGGTGGTGGCCAGCCGGGTCGTGACCCAGTAGGCGGCCTGGTTGGCCAGGACGAGGAGGACCAGCCAGCCGGCCGCCCGCAGGGGCCGGGTCAGCCCGCTGCCCCGCCAGTCGAACCGCGGCCGCCAGCGGAAGCGAGCCGCGCGCAGCGCAGGGACGAGGGCGAGCGCCTGGACGGCGATCCCGGCGGTGGTGCCCCAGCCGAGGAGCGCGGTCTCGGACGGGGTGAGGGTGTCGCCGCCGCCGAGGGACAGGGCCAGGAACAGGCCGAACACGCTGATGACGACGACGTTGTTGAGGACCGGGGCCCACATCATGGCGCCGAACCGGCCGCGCGCGTTGAGCACCTGCCCCAGCAGCGTGAAGACGCCGAGGAAGAAGATCTGCGGCAGGCAGTAGCGGGCGAAGGCGATCGTCATCGAGGCCTGCGCGCCGCCGTAGTCGGTGTACGCGCCGACGATCGCGGGCGCCGCCCACACCGCGGCCGCGGTGAGCGCCAGCAGGGCGACGACGCAGAGCGTGATGAGCCGGTCGGTGTACGCGGCGCCGCCGTCGGCGTGCTCCTTGGCCGCCCTGACCAGCTCGGGTACGAACACGGCGTTGAGCGCGCCGCCGAGGAGCAGCATGTAGACGATGGTGGGCAGCGAGTTGCCGACCGCGTAGCCGTCGGGGACGAGCCCGATCGTGCCGATCGCCGCCGCGACCACGGCGGACCGCACGAAGCCGGTGCCTCGGGACACCAGGGAGCCCGCGGCCATGACGGCACTGCTGCGCGCTGCGGAGACCGCCTTGGGGGCGCCGTCGGGGACGGCTCGGGGGCGGCTCTCCGTACCGTCTCCGGGGCGGCATTCCGTACCGTCTCCGGGGCGGCTCTCCGCACCGCGCTCCCCGTCCGGTGCCGTGGCCGTCTGCTTCACCGGCGGCCTCACCGGCGGTTCAGGTACGCCTGGAAGGCGCGGTAAAGCGTGTGGTTGGCGGTGCCGCCCAAGGGTCTCTCCCATTCCCCCAACGTCTCGACGACCTGTCCACCGGTGCCGAGCTTCCACCGCAGCAATCCGTACGCACGTTCGCCGGGGTCAAGGGTGGAGGGTACCCCCCGCATGTCGTAGACGTCAGCGCCGAGGGCGTGGGCGTCCAGCAGCATGCGCCACTGGAGGGCGTTGGACGGCCGTACCTCCCGGCGGTGGTCGGCGGAGGCGCCGGTCTGGTACCAGGCCCTCCGGCCCACCGTGATCATGGTGTGGGCGGCGAGGACCTCCCCGTGGTGGCGGGCCAGGTAGAGCTTCATCCGGCCCGGCTCCTCGGCGTTGAGCGCCGCGTACTGGCGCTCGTAGTACGCGAGCGAGCGGCCGAGCCGGAATCCGTCGCGCTCCTCGGTGATGCGCAGCAGCCGGTAGAACTCGGGCAGGTCGGCGGCGCTGCCCACCACCACCTCCACGCCCTCCTTCCGGGCGCGCCGGACATTGCGCCGCCACTCCTGGTTGAGCCCGGACCACAGGTCCTCGGTGCTGCGCCCGGCGAGCGGCACGTGGAAGACGTGGCGCGGCTGGGCGTCCCCGTCGTCCCCGCCGCCCCCCGAACCGTCGTCGCCGCAGCGCCGCCAGCCGCGGGCGCGCAGCCGTTCGGCCACCGCGGCGCCGAGCGGGTCGACCTCGCTGGCGAGGACGTCGCCCAGGCGCCTGCCCGGATGGCTGAGCGGCTTCAGCAGGGCCGCGTTCCAGCGCCGGTAAGCGGGCGAGGGCCCGATGCGTACGGCGAACACGCCCGCGCCGCGCAGGTGTTCAAGCAGCGGACCGAGCCAGCTGTCGACGTCCGGGTCCGCCCAGTCGGCGACGGGCCCTTCGGGAAGGTACGCGAAGTACTTGCGGGTGCCCGGAAGTTGCCGCAGCAGCACCAGCGCCACCCCGGTCAGCCGGCCGCCCTGCGGGTCGGGTCCCCAGCCGAGCAGCTGAGCACGCCAGCCCTCCTTGACGTCGGCCCAGGAAGGGCACTGCAGGAACGCGGCGCCGAGCGCCGCACCTTCGGAAGAGGCGAGGAAGGCACGGTAGGCCTCGGCGGTGATGCAACCCAGCCGGAGGGCCCGGCGGTCCTCCGCGTAAGGAGACGGGGTCGGTACGAGCAGCGCTGACACGGTCTGGGCCTCTCCTTCTCCCCGGACTGTTCGCGGGGTCGGACGAGATGCTCACAGCCGCCCGTGACCGTCCCGCGCGACGAATGTGACCGGAGCATGACCGTTTCTCACCAGTCGCCGTCATCTCGCTCCGCAGCCGCTGACCTGGGCTTCTCCGGTCCTACAGTCGCAACACCGGCCGCCGGCGCCTTCCTTGCCGGCCCTGCCTCCTCTGAGGCTCCTTCCCGCTCTTGCCGCCCTTTCCGCTTCCGCCACGGAGGTCCTGTTGCACCGCACACGCGTCCGCGTCCGTCCCTCGATACGTACCGCCGTCGCCGCGGCCCTGCTCGTACCGCTCACGGCCGCCTGTTCGGCGAACCCCGTGCCGGCCACCACGAACGCCGCCGGCACGGCAGCGAAGAACAACGACCGCCCCGTCACCGTGCAGGTCACCCCCACGGGCCGGCAGGCCGTGACAGGGGAGCCGGTGAAGGTCACCGCGACGGGCGGACGTCTCACCTCGGTGACCGTCACCGACGCCAAGGGCCGCGCGCTCGCCGGGAAGGCCGCCGCCGACGGCCGCACCTGGACCTCCGCGCGCAATGCCGTACCCGGCACGGCGTACACGGTCTCGGCGGAGACCCGGACGCAGGGCGGCACCGCCGCCACGAGCCGGACCTCCTTCACCACCGCCCCCGCCGCCAAGGTCAACAAGGTCGACTGGCGCCCCGGCACCGGCACCACCGTCGGCGTGGCCCAGCCGGTCTCGCTCGTCTTCGACCGCCCGGTCAAGAACCGCTCCGAGGTCGAGAAGCAGCTGAAGATCACCACCTCGAACCCCACCGAGGGTTCCTGGGGCTGGATGCGCGACTGGTCGGGCAATGACCGGGTGGACTGGCGGCCCAAGGCGTACTGGAAACCCGGCACCAAGGTCACCGTGAACGCCGAGCTGAACGGCACCGACTCGGGCGCCGGTGGCTGGTTCGTACGCGACTACACGTCCACCTTCACCATCGGCGCGCAGCAGATCGTCAAGGTGGACCTGGACAGCCACCACCTCACGCTCCAGCGTGACGGCAGGACGGTCCGGCGCATCCCGGTCTCCGGCGGCACGCCCGGTGGGGACCGGCGCTCCTGGCGCGGGACCGCCGTGCTCATGGCGAAGGAAGGCACCATCAACATGAACTCCGAGACGGTCGGCCTCGGCAACGCCTACGACAAGATGGTCGACCACTCGATGCGGCTCACCTGGTCGGGCATGTACGCGCACGCCGCCCCCTGGAACGCCCGCTACTTCGGCAACGCCAACCAGAGTTCGGGCTGCATAGGGATGAGCAGCGCCGACGCGGCCTGGTTCTACGACCAGGTACGGCCGGGCGACCCGTTCGAGATCACCGGCAAGGACACCAAGGGCGTCGTCGCACTGAACAACGGTTTCGGCCTGTGGAACCTGCCGTGGGCCGACTGGCAGCGGCTGAGCGCGCTGCGCTGAGGGGTGGGGTGGAGTGGGGTGGGGTGGGGTGGGGTGGGGTGGGGTGGGGGAGAGCGGGATCTCCACCGGGGCGGGCACGAGGGGAGTGCCGGCCCCGGGCTCACCCGCCGCAGCCACCGCACCCGCCACATCCACTGCATCCGCCACATCCACCGTACGAGGATGAGTGGTTGTCGCACGGCGAGTCGTTGTCGTGCGCCTGGCTCTGGCCGGGCCACCAGGCGGTGCTGCCCGCCACCGCGCCGCCCGCGACCCAGCTCGTGGCACTGCCCTGGTGCACCGCGCTCGGCGCGGACCCGCCGGGACTGCGCGCGGACCTCTTCCTGGCCTTCTCGACGATGGCGATCAAGGCCACCAGGAGTGCCGCCGCCGCGAGCCCCACGATCCAGATCCCCGACACGGACCTCACCGTCCCTCTGATTTTCCCCGCCACGCGGGGGCGCACACCGACGGTCCCAGAGGACACCCGGGGACGTCCAGGGCTCGTGCGGGGAGGTCCAGGGCCAACCGAGGAAACGTCCAGGGCTCGTGCGGGGGCGGAGCATCACACGTCACCGCCCCCGCGAGTCACCCGCCCCCGGGAGGAACCTCAGCGCGCCAGCAGTCCCGAGCTGACCCACAGCTTGCGCCCGGCCCCCCGCAACACCCCGATGTCGTCGAGGAAGTCCGTCAGGCGCCGCGCCCCGTTCTGCATGACCTCCGTCCGGTGTCCGCTCGCCTTCACCTGGGCGATCGCCTCGCGGCGGTCCAGGCCGACGTTCTCGTACACCTTCGGGTTGATGAAGCAGGTGGAGAAGACGCGGGCCGCCTCCCCGCAGCTCAGCCGGGTGAACTCCTGCTCCCAGCGAGGCGCCGTCACCATCTGGCGGCGCAACTCCTCGCGTGCGTAACGGACATGGCGGGCCTCCTCGATGACGTGGATGCGCGTCACGCCGCGTACGAGGGTCTGGATGCGCTCGTCCGGGAAGGTCAGGCGCTGCATCCAGTCGAGGATCTCCTCGCCGAGGAGGGTGGCGGCGAAGGAGCCAGGCGTCGTCGAAACGGTCTTCAGGACGCGGGCGAGGTTGTGGTAGACGCGGGGGACCGGGTAGCTCGGTGTCCCGCTCTTCTGGATCATCTTCGCGAACATCATCGAGTGCCGGCACTCGTCCGCGATCTCGGTGAGTGCGTAACGGACGTGATTGCTGGTCACGGACTTGTCGTAGATGTGGCGGACCAGCAGCTGCATCAGGATGATCTCGAACCAGATGCCGAGCGAGGCGATGGCCGCGGCCTCGTGCCTGGCCAGCTCCATCCGCCGGTCCTCGGACATCTTCTTCCAGAGCGGGGTGTCGTAGAGGGACACCAGCTCCGGCGGCCAGTACCACTTGCCCTCGTCGGCAGGGGCGTTCCAGTCGAGTTCCCTGTCCGGGTCGAAGGAGTGCTTCGCCGAGGACTCCAACAGCCGCTTGGCGACCTGCTCCCGGTCCTTGAGCATTCCGAGGGCGTCACGAAGGGCGGTGAAGTCGGTCTCGGTCGGCTCTGCTGTCCTGCTCGGCGCGGTCGTCATCGTCGGAGCACCTCGTGATTGGGGTTACCGGGGGTCACCTCTTATGAGACTCCCTGTCAGCAAGGCCGTCAATCCCCTGCGCGGCACTTCTTGACAGGCCCCTGTGCGGCCTGTGTCCGGCTTGTTGACCGTGCGTCTACCCACGTGTGAGCCTGCCAACTATCTGTACGAACAAGGCTGTTGGGGATGCGAAGGGGTCGCGGATGTCGACGCACGAGCTCTACACGAAAAGCCCGTCCGAGCCGGTCTGGCAGGTCCCGGCCACCGGCGCCGCCCGCTTCAGCTGGGACTACGACGCAGGCCGCGCGCGCCTCCTCGCCCTCTACCAGAAGGGCAAGGACAAGCAGTGGGACGGCGCCACCCGCATCGACTGGTCGCTCGAAGTCGACCCGCAGGACCCCCTCGGCACCCCCGACGAGGCCCTGAACCTCTACGGCACCCGCTACTGGGACCGCATGACGGACAAGGACAAGGGTGATCTGCGCAGGCACTACACGGCCTGGCAGTTCAGCCAGTTCCTGCACGGCGAGCAGGGGGCGATGGTGTGCGCGGCCCGGATCGTCGAGTCGGTCCCCGACCTGGACGCGAAGTTCTACTCCGCGACCCAGACCATGGACGAGGCCCGGCACGCCGAGATCTACTCCCGCTTCCTGCACGAGAAGATCGGCATGCTCTACCCCGTCAACGACAGCCTCCAGGGGCTGCTCGGCGACACACTCCGCGACTCCCGCTGGGACATGCCCTACCTCGGCATGCAGGTCCTCATCGAAGGCCTCGCCCTCGCCGCGTTCGGCATGATCCGCGACACCACCAACAAGCCGCTGCCCAAGCAGATCCTCGCGTACGTCATGCAGGACGAGGCCCGCCACGTCGCCTTCGGCCGCATGGCCCTGCGCGACTACTACCAGCAGCTCTCCGACGCCGAGCTGAAGGAACGCGAGGAGTTCGTCATCGAGGGCTGCTACCTGATGCGCGACCGCCTGCGCGGCGTCGAGGTCCTGGAGAACTTCGGCGTCCCCAAGCAGGAGGCCCACGAACTGACCGAGCAGAGCGAATTCCTGCACCTCTTCAGGAAGTTGCTCTTCAGCCGCATCGTGCCGTGCGTGAAGGACATCGGCCTGTGGGGCGAACGCCTCCAGAAGGCGTACGTCGACATGGGCGTCTTCGAACTCGGCAACTCCAACCTCGACCTCCTGATGACCCAGGACGAAGAAATCGCCGAACAACTCGACCGGGAACGCTTCGCGGTGGAGGAGCGGGTACGGGTGGAGGAGGTACGGGACGCGATTGCGGAGGGAGCGGAGGCAGCGGAGGACGGTGAAGGGGTGGCGGGTGCGACTGACGGTCGGGCCGCGGGCGGGGCTGCCTAGCTCCCCTGTGGGCCAGGCCGCGTGACGAAGCCCCTCACCAGGGCGGCGACCGCCTCCGGCTCCTCCAGGAGCAGGGCGTGCGTGGCGTCGATGCGCTCGACGGTGACGGTCTCCGGGCGGTACGCGCGCAGGGCGGCGAGGTCGTCCGTCAGCCCTGCCCCGTACTCGCTCAGAAAAGCGTCGAACCACTCCATCCCGGGCGGACCGGGCGGCTGCTCCCGCCCCGCCCGGACGAGCAGCAGTGGACACTCCACCTTCCTGAACAGGGCGAAGAGATCGAGCGCGTCCATCTCGTCGTACATCGCGAGCGAGATGTCCCGCTCGGGCAGCGTCTGCCACCGCCCGTCGGGGAGTTCGCGCGCGGCGGCGCGGGCGGCGCGCTCGGCCCTCCCGTACGGAATCCCGAACTTCCCTGCGTATGCGGCCTGTTGGGCGATGTACTCGGCGGGCATGACGGCACCCGCCGCCGCGCGGACGGTCTCGCGTACGCGTGCGTCGGCTTCGTAGCGTCCGGGCGTGCCCCACCAGAAGCCGTCCAGGTTGACGGCGGCGGGGGTGCCGGGGCGGGTCGCGGCGCAGAAGGCGGCGGTCATGCCGCCGAGGGAGTGTCCGACGAGGGCCGCGTCCGGGGCGCCGTGGTCGCGGAGCGCGGTCTCGATCGCGGTGGCGGCCGACTCGAAGGACCAGCCGCCGGCGGGAGGGGCGGCCGAACCGCCGTGCCCCGGCAGATCGGCCGCGAGGACCCGGTGGTGGGGGAGGAGGAACGGTACGACGGCGTCCCAGTCGGCGTGCGAGCGGCCGGCGCCGTGCAGGAGGAGGAGGGCGGGGCCTTCGCCGCCGTGGTCGTGGACGTGGAGTGGTGTGCTGCTCATGGCGTCAACGGTAGGGCGGGGAGCGGGAGTTGAAGATCATTCGCGCGGACGACGGAATCCGCCCGTTCCCCGGCCCATAATGGATGTACGCCCTTTCGCACTCCGGGCACGATGGTGACCATGGCCGACACCGACCGCATCCCGCCCGCGCCCGCCGCGAACCGCCGCGCCGCCCGCCACAGCCTCGAAGCGCTGGCCCTGGGGGACGCCTTCGGGGAGCGCTGGTTCCCGCTGTTCCGCTTCCGCGAGGGCCTCGTACCCGACGACGCGTACGAGGATGTACGCGCCCGTCGCCTCCCGGCCGGCCCGCTCTGGCCCTGGACCGACGACACGGCGATGGCCCTCTCCCTGCACCGCGTCCTCACCGAAACCGAGCACGGCCGCATCGACCAGGACCGCCTCGCCACCTGCTTCGCGCGCGCCTTCGACGCCGACCAGGGCCGCGGCTACGGCCACGGCATGCACCTGCTCCTCCCCGAACTCCTCGCCCGCCCCACCGACTGGCGCACCCTCGCCCCCGCCCTCTTCGAAGGCGGCGGCAGCCTCGGCAACGGTGCGGCGATGCGGGTGGCGCCGCTCGGCGCCTGGTTCTCGTACGATCTCGAACTGACCGCCGCACAAGCCGAGTTGTCGGCCGCAGTCACGCATGCGCACCCACAGGGAATCGCGGGCGCGGTGGCCGTCGCGATCGCTGCGGCTCTTTCGGTACGGGGCGAACTCTCGCTCCCGGCGGTCGCGGACCGCACCCCGCCGGGGCCCGTACGGGACGGCTTGCTGAAGGCCGCCGCCCTGCCCCTCACCGCCCCGCCCCGAGAAGCCGCCGACCTCCTCGGCAACGGCTCCCGCGTCCGCGCCGACGACACGGTCCCCTTCGCGGTGTGGGCAGCCGCCCGCCACCCGGACGACCTGGAGGACGCCCTCTGGGCCACGGCGGAGGGCTTCGGCGACGTGGACACGACCTGCGCGATCACGGGCGGAATCGTGGGGGCGCGGGTGGGCGTGGGCGGGATGCCGGGGGAGTGGCTGGAGAGGAGGGAGGGGCTGGGGTGAGGAGCCTCGTCAATGCGGACGCGTCGGCCACTCGTACGAGGGGCGGATCGGCAATCACTCTGGGTAGGCTTTCAGTGTCAGGAGGACTCCGCCCCATGGGAGCAATCATGAGCGCCGCACGCGAGTACGGGCTGGACGAGAGCTACGAGTGGGCCCGTCCGCCTGTCGGCGGGTGGACGGCTGACGATCTGGACCGGCTTCCGAATCTTCCTCCGCACACGGAGCTGATCGACGGGAGCCTCGTCTTCATGAGTCCGCAGACCTACTTCCACATGGTTACTCTGCGCGTGCTGGAGAACGCCCTGTGGAGCCAGGTTCCGGAGGAGTGGCGCGTCGTACGCGAAATGACCACCAAGCTCGCCAAGCGTGACCGGCCTGAGCCCGATCTCATGCTGGTGCGGGAAGAGGGCTTCACCGGGCCGTCGCAGACCTGGTACGCCCCGGAACACCTCCTGCTGGCCGTCGAGATCGTCTCCGAGGAATCCACCGAACGCGACCGCGAGACCAAGCCCCGCAAGTACGCCGCCGCCGGCATCCCCCACTTCTGGCGCGTCGAGGAGAACCACGGCCTCCCCGTCGTCTACGTCTACGAACTCGACCCCGCGACCCACGCCTACGGAGCGGCCGGAATCTTCCACGACCGGCTCAAGCTGTCCGTCCCGTTCCCGGTCGACATTGACCTGACGGCCGTCGACCGGCGCCGCTGACCGCTGATGTCCGCCCTACCGAGCCGGGAACTCCGCCCGGAGCGTGAACGCCCGCTCCGTAGCCCCGTGTTCACGCAGGTGTACGAGCCGCTTCTCCGCCTCCGGCGCGCTCGGGCGGTGCCCCGCCGGTACCCACCACAGAGCGGTCATCGCTTCCGTAATCCGCTCGAACCACTCGTTGCGCCGCTTCAGCAGCTCCCGGTGGCGGCCGGCGTACATGAATGCCTTCAGTGAGTCGACGTCACGCCACACCGTCAGGTTGATGATGAGCCAGTCGTCGCCGAAGACCCGCAGCTCGGTGGCGTCACCGCCGTCCGTCTGGAGGCGCCAGACGAATCCGTCCGCCGCGTCGGCAACCGCGTTCACCGGTTCCAGCGCGTCCACGAAGTCCTTCAACTCCGGTGAGTCCAGCGGGAATTTGAGCCTGGATATGTTCACTTGCGCGAGTTCGAACGAGGTATCGGCCATGGCGGCACGCTAGCCGCCGCCCGCGCGAGCAGTGCTTCCGATCCGAATTCCGAGACGAGTTGAAGCCCGACCGGGCAGCCGTCCGCCGTGAAGCCCGCCGGAATGCTCACCGCCGGATGTCCGCTCACATTGAACGCCCACGTCAGGGCCGTGGAGAAGCGTCCGGCCGGCCCGTCGTGCCCGTGCGGCGGGAAGGGAGTGGTCGGGGACGCCAACAGCCGTGTGTGAGTGAAGAGTTGTTGGAGTCGGGCGGTGTTCTCCGCCGCCACCGCTCCCGGCCGCGCCCCCGCCCGGATCGCGAACCACTCCTCCTTCGGGTCAAGGAGCGCGAAGCCCTCCGGCGGTTCCTCCAGTGTCAGGATCCGTTCCGCCGCGCGCCGCGCCACCGCCACCACCTCCGGGTCGAGGTCGGGGCCCGCCGCGAAACCCTGGTCGGCGGACCACACCGCGCTCCTCGGCAGCTCCGCCACGGGTGCGTACCCGTCCACCACGCACCCCAGGTACACCTCCAGCTCCGCCGCCGACCTGCCGAGCACCCCGGCCGTCGCAAGTCCCGTACGGTCCGGCGACGGCAGCAGGCCCCGGGTCGTCCGCAGGCCGAACACCCCGCACCAGGCCGCCGGGATCCGTACCGACCCCGCCCCGTCGCTCCCGGTGGCCAGCGGCACCATCCCCGCGGCGACGGCCACCGCCGACCCGGCGGACGAGCCGCCGGGAGTGCGGTCGGCGCGGTACGGGTTGAGGGTGCGGCCGCGTGCGCCCAGACCCCAGGTCTGCCAGTACGTTCCCGGGCCGGGCACCGCCGTGGAGCCCACCGGGACCGCACCCGCCGCGATCAGCCGCCGCGCGGCGTAGGAACGTATCCCCGAAGGCCCTTTGACCGCGAACGGAAGCCCGTGCAGCGGGAGTTCGGGGTCGGCGGCTGCCGGCGCCGCGTCCTGCCACACCTCCAGGAAAGCGCACAGCTGCGGATCGAGCTCCGCGATCCGGCTCAGAGACTGCTTCACGTCCACCTGGAACCTCCCTGTGGATCAGGTGATCGGTGATCGGGCCGATCAGTCTCCCAGCACCGCTTCCATCACCGACCTCGCGATCGGCGCCGCGAGGCCGCCGCCCGTGATGTCCCCGCGGCGCGCCTGCGAGTCCTCGACCACCACCGCGACCGCCACCCCGGCCTGTCCGGCGTCCGGCTTCTGCGCCCAGGAGATGAACCAGGCGTACGGGATACCGGCGTTGCCCACCCCGTGCTGCGCCGTGCCCGTCTTGCCGCCGACCGTCACGCCCGGGATCGCCGCATTGCCGCCCGTGCCGTTCTCGACGACGTCGACCATCATCTTCTGGAGCCGCATCGCCGTCGCCGGATTCATCGCCTGCTGGTAGGAACGGGTGGCCGTCTGCGAGACGACGCTGCCCGCGTCCGTCGCCGTACTCTCCACCAGGCGCGGCCTGTTGAGGTCGCCCCCGTTCGCCACCGCCGACGCGACCATGGCCATCTGCAGCGGCGTCGCCCTCGTGTCGAACTGGCCGATCGACGACAGCGCCAGCTGGTCGTCGCTCATCTTCTTGTCGAAGTTGCTCGCCGACACCGGCGACGGGATTCGGATCCCCGTGTCGTTGAAGCCGAACCGCCCGGCCGTGTCCAGCATCCCGGCCAGCCCGACCTTCACCCCGAGGTGGGCCATCACCGTGTTGCACGACACCCGGATCGCCTCCGCCAGCGACGCGTTCTCGCAGCCGCTCGCCTCGTTGGGCAGCGAGGTGCGCGTGCCGGGAAGGACGTACGGGTCGGGAGTGTTCGTCGGCGCGTCGACGTCCGTCACCACCCCCGCGTCCAGCGCCGCCGCAGCCGTCACGATCTTGAAGGTGGAGCCGGGTGGGTACGTCTGCCGGATCGCCCGGTTCAGCATCGGCCGGCCGGTCGCGGAATTGAGGCCCGACCAGGTGTCGGCGACCGACGCCCCCGTACCCGACAGCCGCCCCGGATCGTACGAAGGGCTGCTGACCAGCGCGAGGATCCGCCCGGTCGCCGGCTCGATCGCCGCGACCGCGCCGCGCCGCCCACCGAGACCCCGGTACGCCGCCTGCTGGGCCGCCGCCCGGATCGTGGTGGCCACCTGTCCGCCGGGCTGCCGCTTGCGGGTGATCTCCCCCCAGAAGGGGAACGGGGCGAGCATCGGGTCGGTGCCGGAGAGGACGTCGTCCTCGGCGGCCTCGACGAAGGCGGTGCCGTACGTCTGCGAGGCGTAACCGGTGACCGGTGCGTACAACGGGCCCTGGGTGTACGTGCGTTCCCAGCGGAGCTGCTCGCCGGTGTCCTTGGAGCCGGTGACCGGCTTCCCGTCGACGAGGATGTTCCCGCGCGCCTGGTCGTAACGGGCGATGTTCTTGCGGCGGTTGGCCGGGTTGTCGTCGAGGGAGTCGGCCTGGAAGACCTGGACGCGGGCGGCGTTCAGGAGGAGGGCGACCAGCAGGATCAGACAGCAGGCGGCGGCCCGGCGGATGTAGCGGATCACGGCTTCTTCTCCTCCAGCCTTGCCTGTACGAATTCGAGTTCGGCCAGGCCGGTGACCGTCACCGCCGCGATCTGCCCCGTGTCGGCGGTGGTCGGCCGTGGGCTGCGGGCCGAGTCGCTGACCCGGATCAGCAGCGCCACGATGATCCAGTTGGTGACGACGGACGAGCCGCCCTGCGCCAGGAACGGCATCGCCATGCCGGTCAGCGGGATCAGCCCCATCACACCGCCCGCGATCACGAACACCTGCAGCGCGACGATCGACGCGAGGCCGATGGCGAGCAGCCGGCCGAACGGGTCGCGCAGCGAGAGGCCCGCCCGGTAGCCGCGGGCGACCAGCAGCGCGTACAGCAGGAAGAGCGCGGTGAGCCCGGACAGGCCGAGCTCCTCGCCCGCCGTCGCCAGGATGAAGTCGGACTTGGCGGCGAACCCGATGAGGATGGAGTGGCCGAGGCCCAGGCCGGTGCCGAGCATGCCGCCCGCCGCGAACGCGAAGAGGGACTGGGCGAGTTGGCCGGGACCCTGGCCCGCCTCGATGGAGGCGAAGGGGTTCAGCCAGTCGGTGACCCGGCTGTGCACATGCGGTTCGATCGAGCCGACGGCGTACGCCCCGACCGCGGCGAGCAGCAGTCCCACCGCGATCCAGCCGGTCCGCCCGGTCGCCACGTACAGCATGATCACGAAGAGACCGAAGAAGAGGAGGGAGGTGCCCAGGTCCCGTTCCAGGACCAGGACGCCGACGCTCAGCAGCCAGATCGCGACGATCGGGCCGAGCACCCGGCCGGTGGGGAGCTGGAGGCGTTTGAAGAAGAGGGTGCGGCCGGTGTACGCGAGGGCGTTGCGGTTGGCGGCCAGGTACGCGGCGAAGAACACGGCGAGCAGGATCTTCGCGAACTCGCCCGGCTGGAAGGAGAGTCCGCCGACCCGGATCCAGATCTTGGCCCCGTTGATCGCCGGGAAGAAGATCGGGACGGCCATCAGGACGAGGGCGGCGGCGCACGAGAGGTACGCGTACCGCTGGAGCACCCGGTGGTCGCGGAGCAGCACGACCACCGCGATGAAGAGGCCGACACCGAGTGTGGACCAGGTCAGCTGGGTGAACGCGGCCTGGTCGGCGGGGGTTTCGAGGTCCAGGCGGTAGATCAGGACCAGTCCGATGCCGTTGAGGAGGACGGCGATCGGGAGCAGGAGCGGATCGGCGTACGGTGCGCGGAAGCGGACCGCGAAGTGGGCGAGGAGTGCGAGGACGCCGAGGCCCGCCCCGTAGCTCAGGGCGTCGGGTGGTGCGGTGCCGGTCTTGCCGAAGCCGGTGGCGCAGTAGCCGAGCACGGCGATGAGGACGGCGCCGACGAGGAGCGAGAGCTCTACGCCGCGACGCTTGGGGAGGCGGAGATCGGGTGGGGGCGCGTCCGTGAGCCTGCCCGTCGGTTTGCCCGTCGGCGTGTCCGTCATGCTCGGCAACGTAGCAAGCGTTTGTGCTGAATGTCGGCATATGTCACCAGGGGGCACCCATGGGGGCGCGGCGAACTGCGCGACCAGCCACGACGGCGCCGCACCTCACCGACGCCCCCCGGTGCACCTAGCACCAGCGGGGGCTGTGCCCGTCCCTCACCACGATGTACTGGGCGGATCCCCAGGCCCAGGTGCCGTCCGTGAGCAGATACCAGTGATCGTTGCCCTCGACGTGGTCGCCGGTGGTCTTGCAGAAGATGTGGACCGTCGCACCGTAGGGCTCGATACGGATGAGGCGGCTGCTGCGGGTGGGCTTGTCGCGGAGCTTGAGGCCGCTCCTTGCGGTGACGCGGCCCTCGGTGTGCCGGGGGTGCTGGGCGGCGGGCTGCTGGCCGGCGGCGGGACGCTGCTCGGCGGCGGGCCACTGGTCGGCGGCGGGACGCTGTTCGGCCAGGGCGGGGGTGGTCGCGAGGGTTGCGGTCAGCGCCCCTGCGGCGACGTACAGGGCGCACTTCATGGGCTTCTTGAGCTTCTCGGGCTTCTCGGGCTTCTTGGGGGTGAGCATGCTGCCTCCTGGGGAGGGAGTGGCCGCGTCCCGTTGCGGAATGCGGCCCTCAACTCGCCCGCTCACCCTAAAATCGTCACTTAATGATCGCAATGCGTCACTTTGTGTTGCGTTTTGGTGAGTTGTCCAGCTCGGGGGATTCCGGCAGTACGAGCGTGGCGACCGCCCCGCCGTCCGGCGCGTTCGTGAACGTCAGCCGGGCCCCGATCACCTCCGCCTGGCCCGCCGCGATGGTCAGACCCAGGCCGTGCCCGCCGTTGCTGCCGCCCGCCTCGGTGCGGAACCGCTGCGGCCCGTGCTCCACCAGGTAGGCGGGAAAACCGGAACCTTGGTCACGCACCGTGAGGGTCTGACCGTCGACGGTCAGTACCACCGGGGCCCGGCCGTGCTTGTGCGCGTTGGCGACGAGATTGCCCAGCACCCGTTCGAGACGGCGCCGGTCGGTCTCCACGCCGACGCTCCTGACGACCCGTACCTCGGTGGGCGCACCCGCCCCGCGCCCGGCACGCTCGGCCAGCGGGCCCAGCTGGTGGACGTCCAGCTCGACCTGCTCGGTGCCCGAGTCCAGCCGGGAGATCTCCAGCAGGTCCTCGGTCAGCCGCCGCATCGCGTCCACCCGCTCCTGCACCATCTCGGACGGCCGGCCCGGCGGCAGCAGCCCGGCAGCGGCGGTCAGCCCGGTCAGCGGGGTGCGCAGCTCGTGGGCGACGTCGGCGGTGAAGCGCTGCTCGCTGAGCAGCTTGCCCTGGAGGGTGGAGGCCATGGTGTCGAGGGCGCCGGAGACGGTGGACACCTCGTCCTGGTGGCGGCCGGGGTCCCGGTTGCGGGGGTCGTTCACCCGGGCGTCGAGGTCGCCCGCGCCGATCCGGCGGGCGACCCGGGCGGTCTGGTGCAGGCGGCGGGTGACGCGGGTGACGGCGAAGGCGCCGACCAGCAGGGTGGCGCCGATGGCCAGGACGGAGGAACCGAGGATGGCCCGGTCGAGCCCGGTGATGGTTTCCGCGCTGGGGCCGTAGTCCAGCGCGACGCCCAGGGCGCGGCCGTCGGCGGGGCGGGCGGCCCACATACGGGGGTGGCCCGTCAGGTCGTTCTCCACGACGGTGCCCTGTTGGCCGTCCCGGGCGAGGGCCTGCAGGGAGTCGGGCAGCCCGGGGAGATCGAGCCCGGCGCCGGGCGGCAGGGCGTCACCCGCCTCGTACGCCTCGACGGCCCGGTCCAGCTTCTCCAGAGCCTTCTCGCGGGCCTGCCCGACGGTCTGGTGGGTCACTGACACGTGGACCAGGGCACCGAGGAAGAAGGCGAGGGCGCAGCACATCACGGTGAGGAAGGCGAGGGCCTTCCAGGTGAGCGAGGCGGTCCAGGCGGGAAACCGCAAACGGAGGCGCTTCACGGGGAGCGCCGGGTGGGGGCGAGGGGTGTGGCTTGGGTGCGGTCGGTGGTGGTGCCGGTGCCGGGTCCCGAGCCGGTGGCGGTGCTGGTGGTTGAGCCGGGTCCCGAGCCGGCGCCGGTGCTGGTGGTTGAGCCCGAGCCGGATCGCGAGCCCAAGCTCAAGCCCAAGCCGGCGCTGGTTCCGGTGCCGGATACCGCGACGGATCCAGGGCCAGAGCCGGTGCCGGACACCGAGCCCTTGTGGGAGCCCAGGCCCAAGTCAAAGTCCAAGCCTGTTCCTGCTTCCGGGGTCAGGCCCGCGCCCGAACCGCGGCCCGTTCCCGCTCCCGTGCCGCGGCCTGTGCCCGTGCCCGTGCCCGTGCCCGTGCCGGTGCCGGTGCCGGTGCCGGTGCCCGCGCCCGTACCGCGGCCTGCTCCCGTGCCGGTCCCGGGGCCCGTGCCTGGTCCTGTGCCCGGCCCCGTACCCGGCCCGGTGCGCTGGGGGTGCGGGCCTCCCGGTGTGTGCACGATCTGGTCCTGGGTGGGCAGCATCGCGTGCTGGCGCGCGTCCCAGGTCCAGGAGGTCCGGTACTCGTAGCCCGTGATCCCGGACGGCACCCGCAGCACCAGGTCCCGGCCCGCGAATGCCACGCTGAGCACAGCCTCCGACGTGCCCATGATCCGGGTCAGCCCGCCCTTCTCGGCGAGGTAGGCGCGGATCGCCAGCTGGCCCTCCGGCATGGTGATGCCGAGGATCAGCTCGTCACGTCCGTCGCCCGTCAGATCGCGGTAGTACGGCGGCAGCACCGGGCACTCCCCGCGCTTCTCGCCACAGGTGCTGAGCTTGGCCACCGTCTCCGCGTAGAGCCCGCTGGATCCACTGTACGTGTCCGGGTGCGCGGCCACCTCGGCCCGCACCACCGCGACCGGATCGACCTTGTGCACATCGCCGTCCCGCACCTTGATGCCCTTGGCGGTCTCCGTCTCGGCCATCCCGAAGTCCTCGGCCGGAGCCTTCGCCGGCGGCAGCGTCGGCCACAGCCGCACCGGCCCGACGGCCGTGCGCACGGGCCCCGAGCTCTTCAGCTCGCCCGCCTGACCGCAGCCCGAAACCGCGCCGCACACCACGGCCACGAGCACAGCGGCGCAGGCCGTCCGGGCCGGCAGCGCGCGGGGCAGGCCGGGGAACGCCACCGGTCCTCGGACCGGGGCCCCGCGCCCCTCGGGCCGGTCGCGGCCATCGGGCCGATCGCGTCGATCGGGTCGGCGGAGGAACAAGTACTCCCCTCCCTGCCCACCCCTACTTCACGAGGTCGGCGAAGAAGATGATGTTGTCAGAACGGTGGCCGTCGCGGATCGGGCCCCCGCAAGTAATGAGGCGCAGCTCCGGACGCTCGGTCTTGCCATAGACCTTATTCGTAGGGAAGTCCTTTTTGTCCACTTGTTGAACCTCGCGGATCTTGAACTTGGCGGTGCTGCCGTCCGCCCGGCCCACCTCGATCGCATCGCCGACCTTCATCTTGGCGACGTTGCGCAGCAGGGCCGGACCCCTGGCGGTGTCGTAGTGCGCGACCAGGATCGAGGCGCCATTCTCGCCGGGAGTGACCGCGCCGGTGTACCAGCCGGGCTTCTCCGCGTCGGCGACCGACGGAACCTCCAGCTCCTGGTTCCTGTCCAGGCCCAGGTCGAGCATGCTGTGGGTCCGCACGCCCGCCGAGGGGATGGTCAGCCCGGTCGGCTTCGACGCCTTGAGGGGGGTCCCGGCGCCGGTCCGGCCCTGTGGCCGCCCCGGGTCGGCAGGCTGGGCCGCGACGTTCTTGACGTTCACCTCCGGCGCCAGTGCGGTGGAGGAACCGCCTCCGCAGGCGACGAGTCCACCGCCGAGCGCGAGGGTGAGTGCGGACGCGGCCACGAACCTGGCCGTGCGGGGCTGCTGCTTGCTGGGCCCGGTCGTCGAGCCGGACTTGGTCGTCGTACTCATGTGATGAATCCTAAATGTCCGCTATTGCGGAGGTTCATCGTTCGTGTAACGGCCGCCCGACGGCAAGCAGCACCGCAGGTCAGAACCCCTGTTGATACGGATTCTGCTGCTGGCCTATCCCCCCGGGCCCCGGACCCTGCCCCTGTCCCGGACCCGGCCCCTGTCCGTACGCCGGGTTCCCACCCTGTGCCTGGAGTCGCTCCGCCTCCGCCGGCTCCACCCGCCGCTCGGCCCCGCAGAACGTGCACTGTGTGACGTACTTCGACGAGACCGGGAACAGCGGGACGAAGAACAGGGTGAATTTCGTGACCCGCTTGCGCAGCGTGTGCGCCGCGGGATTGCCGCACTGCCCGCACAGCAGCATCAGCATCGCCAGCTGGTACACATATCCCTTGGTGCCGAAAATGATCATTGCGCGCCCCCCGTTTCCCAGGTGCGGGCCCCGCGCCCGCCCCCGTGGCCGGTACAGCCCCGGCCGTACTGATGCAACGTCCGGCGCCCCCGACGGGTTCCCACCACATCTCCTCCCGGACAACTCCCACCCGTATACGTTCAGTTGTTGCCCAGGAGGCCCTTCGCCTGTTCCCATGGCAGGGGGTGATGGACGATGAAGCCACTGCGAGTCACACCGGTCTTCGGCCACGGAGGCGCGCGACTGTACGTGAGTCTCGCCACCGGCCGGAGCATTGCCTGGTACGACCGGGACACCGGCCGCGTCAGCCTGCTGGCGGAAGGGCGCCGCGAGGAGGTCCTTACCGCCCTCGCCCCGTACGTCACCGGCCCCCTCACCGTCGGTCCGCCGCCCGTCCCCACCTCCGCCGACCTGGTGCGCCTCGCCCTCCACCCGGACGACGACCTGGCTCCCAACCGGCCGGGCGAGCACTTGCACACCGCCCTGGACGAAGCCCCGCCCGTCCGCCGCTTCCGCTCCGACCCGCGCCGCGAGACCCTCGCCGCCCTCCAGCGCATCGGCGAGGAGCTGGACGGCCTGGAGGGCGTCGGCTGGCGCATCCTGCACTGCGTGCCGCTGCCCGGCCGGTCCCACCTCGACCATCTCCTGGTCGGCCCCGCCGGCATCCTCACCGTGCACACCGTCCCCGCCCGCAACCGCCGCTTCCGCCTCGACGCCCCCGCCAACGCCCCGCACCTGCGCCGCGCCGCCCACGACGCCGAACGGGCCGCGCTCGCCCTCGCCGCGGCCGTACGCCCGGTGCTCGCCGTCGTCGGGGCGACCCGCATCGAAGGCGGCCCGCCCCCGGGCGACGTACAGCTCCTGCGCGACGGCGAAACGGGTACGACCCTGGCCCGCCTCGGCGGCGTACTCAAACCGGCCGACATCGAGTCCCTGTACGCATCCGCCCGCGACCGCCACACCTGGCTACGGGCGTAACACCCGGTCACCCCGGTCACGGGCTCACGTACCTGACTACCGGCCCCGCGCTACGCCCGCGACCCGCCACCCGCGGCAGCGCCCGCGCCCGGTTCGGGTTGAGCAGTGGCCCCAGCAGGTCCCCGTACCGCTCAAGCCGCGCACCGATGTCTGTCACCCGGAAGACCAGCGAACCGCCGTCGGCCCTCCCCGCCTCGACCTCCTCCCACGTCACCGGCGTCGAGACGGTCGGCTCGCTCCTCGCCCGAAGGGTGTACGGCGCCGCCGTGGTCTTCGAGGCCGAGTTCTGACTGAAGTCCACAAACACCCGCCCCTTCCGCAACGCCCGCGCCATCCGGTGCACCACCAACCCCGGAAGCTCCGCCTCCGCCTCCTTGGCGAGGGCCTTGGCATACGCACTGACCTGCTCCGATGCCGTCGGCTCCACCGGCACCAGCACATGCAGCCCCTTCGACCCCGACGTCTTCACCCATGCCGCCAGCCCGTCCGCCGCCAACCGCTCCCGCAGCCACAGCGCGACCTCGCAGCACTCCGCCACCGTCGCAGGCTCGCCGGGGTCCAGGTCGAAGACCATCCGGTCGGCCACCCCCGGGCTCTCCGCCCGCCACTGCGGAACATGGAATTCCACCACCAGGTTCGCGGCCCAGATCAACGACGACAGGTCTGACACCAGCACCTGGCGCGCCGTCACCCCCTCCGACCGCGGCACCTCCACCGTCTTCACCCAGGCGGGCTTCCCCGGCGGCGGGTTCTTCGCGAAGAACTTCTGGCCCTCCACCCCGTCCGGAAAGCGCAGGAAGGACATCGGCCGGTCGTGCACGTGCGGCAGCAGCGCCCCGGCCGACGTGGCGACGTAATGCAGCACCTCGCCCTTCGTCGTCCCGGTGGCCGGGTAGAGCACCTTCTCCAGATTGCTGAGGGCCAGCCGTCGACCCTCCACCTCCGTCATGGGCGACATAGCATAAGAATCCCACCGAAAGGGATCACAGGCATGAGGTCGATCTGGAACGGCGCCATCTCCTTCGGGCTGGTCAGCATCCCCATCAAGCTCTTCAACGCGACCGAGAACCACGCCATCTCGTTCCGCCAGATCCACACCGCCGACGGCGGCCGGATCCGCTACCGCAAGGTGTGCGAGCTGGACGAGCAGGAGGTCCAGTCCGCCGAGATCGGCAAGGGGTACGAGGACGCCGACGGCTCGATCATCCCGATCACGGACGACGACCTGGCGGCGCTCCCGCTGCCCACCGCCCGCACCATCGAGATCGTCGCGTTCGTCCCGATCGCCTCCATCGACCCCCTCCAGATGGACCAGGCGTACTACCTCGCCGCCAACGGAGTCCCGGCCGCCAAGCCGTACACCCTCCTGCGCGAAGCGCTCTCCCGCAGCCGCAAGGTCGCCATCGCCAAATTCGCCCTGCGCGGTCGCGAACGCCTCGGCATGCTCCGGGTGGTCGACGACGTGATCGCCATGCACGGTCTGCTCTGGCCGGACGAGATCCGCCAGCCCGAAGGCATCGCCCCGGAAGGGAACGTCACCGTCCGCGACGCCGAACTCGACCTGGCCGACACCCTGATGGACACACTCGGCGAGGTCGACCTCGACACCCTCCACGACGACTACCGCGAGGCCGTCGAGGAACTGATCGCCGCCAAGTCCGAGAGCGGCGGGGCCATTTCACCGGCAGCGACGGAGTCGACCGGCGGTGATGCTCAGGTCATCGACCTGATGGCAGCCCTGGAGAACAGCGTCCGGGCGGCCAAGAGCTCCCGCGGCGAGTCCACGGACTCCGGGGACTCAGGGAAGGCCCCCGCCAAGGTCACCGAGCTCAAGTCCCGCAAGAAGGCGGCACCCGCCAAGAAGACGGCCACCGCCACGGGAACGAAGAAGACGGCCACCGCCAAGAAAACAGCGTCCACCACCAAATCGGCGTCCACCACCAAAACAGCTTCCGCCAAGAAGGCGGCGTCCACCACGAAGAAGGCCCCGGCCAAGAAGGCGACTGCCAGGAAGCGGACCTCCGCCTGACCCGGGACACACCGCCCGCCTCGGCCCCCGTGAACCTCAACTCAGCGTGACATTCCTGACATTGACTCATCTCACAGCGCGGGCAAGGATCTACGCCCAAGGTGCGCTCGGCCGTGTCGGTGAACGGCGAGCGACGGGCGTGGGGGAGCAGAGCAGTTCCGTATGGGAAATCTTCTGGCCATCAGCGATCTGCACGTCCGCTATGCCGACAACAGGAAAATGGTCGAAGGTCTGCGTCCCGGCACGGACGGCGACTGGCTCCTGCTGGCGGGCGACGTCGGTGACGACTTCGCGGACGTCGAGTGGGCGCTGAGCCGCCTCGGTGACCGCTTCGCGAAGGTGGTCTGGGTTCCCGGGAACCACGAACTGTGGACCCGCCCCGGCGACCCGGTCTCCCTGCGGGGCGAAGCGCGCTACCGGCATCTGGTGGAAATCTGCCGGGGTTTGGGAGTCGTCACGCCCGAGGACCCGTACCCGGTCTGGAACGGCGCGGACGGCCCGGTCGTGATCGCCCCCCTGTTCCTGCTGTACGACTACACCTTCCGGCAGCCGGGGCTCAGTACGAAGGAAGAGGCACTGGAGCAGGCCGTCGAAGCCGGCGTCATCTGCACGGACGAATACCTGCTGCACCCCGACCCGTATCCGAGCCGCGAGGCATGGTGCCGGTCGCGGCTGGCGGAAACCGAGGCCCGCCTCGCCGCGGTTCCGGAGCATTTGCCCACCGTTCTCCTCAATCATTTTCCGCTGGTACGTGAACCCACTCGGGTATTGCACTATCCGGAATTCGCCCTGTGGTGCGGAACCGAGGCAACCGAGGACTGGCCCGTGAGATTCCGCGCCGCCGCCGTGGTCTACGGGCATCTGCACATTCCGCGACTGATCCGGCAGGACGGGGTGCCTCATTACGAGGTGTCCCTGGGATATCCGCGTGAATGGGGAGCCCGCGCCGCCGTGCCTGGCCGGCCCGTACACATCCTTTCCGGCGCACCGGACGCCTGAGCCGAAGCCGACTGGCGGTCCCGCCCGTTCCAGGACCGCCAGAGAGCCGCGTACGGCCCCTCCGCGGCGACCAGTTCGTCATGGGTGCCGATCTCGACGATGCGGCCGTCCTCCATGACGGCGACCCGGTCCGCGTCGTGTGCGGTCTGCAGCCGGTGCGCGATGGCTATCACCGTGCGATCGGCGCGCACGGCGGCCATCGCCCGTTCGGCGTGCCGTGCCGTCGTGGGGTCGAGCAGCGCGGTCGCCTCGTCGAGTATCAGTGTGTGGGGATCGGCCAACTGCACTCGCGCGAGGGTGAGTTGCTGGGCCTGGGCGGCGTCGAGCCGAACGCCACCGGCACCGAGACGGGTGTCGAGCCCGTCCTGGAGCTCCTGGGCCCAGTCGGCCTCCACCATGGCGAGCGCGGCGAGCATCGCGCCGTCGGTGGCGTCCGGCGCCGCCATCGCGAGGTTCTCCCGGAGGGTCCCCAGGAACACGTGGTGCTCCTGCGTGATCAGGATGATGCGGTTGCCCAGCGCACCCGCCGCGGCCAGGGCCGCGACCGAGACGCCGCCCACCTCGATCGACCCCGTGCGCGGAGCCCCCACACCGGACATCAGCCTGCCGAGGGTGGACTTGCCCGCGCCCGAAGCACCGACCACCGCCAGCCGCTCACCGGGCTGCACCGTCAGATCGACGCCGTCCAGCACGTCGTGCGTCCCGGAGTACGCGTACCGCACCCCGGACACCTCGATGCGGTCGTCGGCGGGCTGCCGGGCATCGGGCACGGTCTCGTCGGTGAGCATGCCGACGCCCTTGATCCGGGCGAAGGACGCTCCACTGAGCTGGAGTTGCTCCACCCAGGTGAGCGCGCGGTCCAGCGGGTCGACCAGTTGCCACATGTAGAGGCTGCCCGCCACCACCACACCCAGGCCGACCGCACCGTCGAGGTAGGCGAACCCTCCCACCAGGAGGACCAGCGCCATGGGCAGCGAGTGCGAGAAACCGCTGACGGGGAACAGCACGGTGCGCAGGAACAGGGTGCGACGCCTCGCGCGGTACGTCGTGTCGATGGTCTTGTCGGTGTGCAGCACCCGGCTCCTGCGCAGTCCGAACGCCTCGACGGTGCGGGCACCCTGCGCCGTGGCGTTCAGCGCCTCGGCGACGTCGGACGCGGCCGCGCCCTCGGCGAGATAGGCGTCCCTGGCCCTGGCGAGGTACCAGCGGCCGACCCACCAGACGAACGGCAGGCCCACCAGCGCGCACAGCCCCAGCAGCGGATGCAGCACGAAGACCGCGACGAAGATGAACAGCACCTGCACCATGGCGAGGAACACGTCCGGCGCCGCGTTCCGCAGCGTCGAGGCCACGGTGGCGACGTCCACGGACGAGCGGGTCACCAGATCGCCGGTGCCGACCTGCTCCACCACCCGGGCCGGCAGGGCGAGGGTCCGGTCGACGACCTCCTCGCGCAGCCGGGCGAGCGCACGCTCGCCGAACCGGTGCGAGGAACAGCGGGCGTACCGCGTCAGCATCAGCTGAGCCACGGCGAAGGCGACCGTGGCCAGGGCCAGCCGGTCGACCTGGGAGGCCGTGAGGTGGCCCTGCTCGACCCTGGTGATGATCCTGCCGAGCAGCCACGGGCCCGCGAGGCCCGCCAGCGAGGCCAGACAGGTCAGGGCGATGATCCTGACCATGGCCGGACCGTCGTCCCTGAGCAGCCCCCAACTGGCCCGGCGCACGGCCGGGCCGTCGGCGACCGGAAGCCGCAGTACCTCTTGCGACCCGCTCATCGGCTGATTCCTTCCTGGGGACCGGCCGCCCGGACGGACGGTTCGCTCTCGTCGGCGCCGCGGAACACCAGGGCCCTGTAGTGGGGCTGCCGCGCGAGCAGTTCACCGTGTGTGCCCGTCGCGACGACCCGGCCGCCCACCAGGTACGACACCTGGCTCGCACGGCCGAGAAGCAGCGGGGACGTACTGACGACGAGGGTGGTGCGCCCCTCGCGGGCGGCGTGGACACGCGAGGCGACGGTGTCCTCGGTCTGGGCGTCCAGGGCCGAGGTCGGCTCGACGAGCAGGAGGACTTCGGGGTCGGCGAGCAGCGCCCGCACGAGCCGCAGCCGCTGCCGCTGGCCACCGGACACGTTGAGGGCCCGGTCGTCCAGACGGGATTCGAGCCCGTCCGGCAGCGACTCGATGATGTCCTGCGCCACCGCGGCCCGTACCGCCCGCTCGATGTCCTCGTCGGAATGCGACTCCCGTACGGAGACGGCGGCGCGGACCGAACCGCCGAAGAGGTACGTGTCGTTGTCGGCGCAGAGGATGCGGCGGCGCACCTCGGCGAGTTCCAGGCCGGCCAGCGGGACACCGCCCCAGGTGGCATCGGAGTCCGTATAGCGGCCCAGCCGGTCGATCACCGCACGCGCCTCGTCGAACCGGGCGCTCACCAGCGCCGTCGTCCGGCCCGCCGGAACAACCAGGCCGGAGACCGGATCGTGCAGGTCGGCGGGACCGCCCGGCGCGGCCACCGGCGTTCCGTCGTCCTCGACGTCGGGCGTCATCGCCAGGATGTCGGTCACCCGGCGCGCTGAGACGAGCCCTCGCGGAAGGTCGTCGGCACCTTCGATCAAGAACGTCACGGGCCCCAGGAGCGCGGCCACGTACCCGTAGACGGCCACCAGTTCGCCGACCGTGATGGTGCCGTCGGCGGCCATCCGCGCGGCGATCCAGGTGACCACGGCGAGGAAGAGCAGCGGCAGACAGGCGCCGAGGGACTGCACCCAACTGGTGAGGGAGGCGACGCGGTAGCCGTCGGCCAGGAGGGCCTGGGACCGCTCCCGGTAGCGGCGGGCGAACATCGGCTTCCCGCCGATGCCGTTGAGCACGCTCAGCCCGGTCACCACGTCCACCGCCTGGGCGGTGAGCTCACCCTGCTTCTCCCGGTAGGTCCCCTCGGCGCCGTGCAGCCTCTCCAGCAGCGGGCCGATCGTCACCGCCAGCAGCGGGACGCCCAGCAGGACCACGAGCGCCAGCAGGGCGGAGATGCGGAACAGCAGCACCGCGGTCGCGGCGTAGGCGACGACCGCGCCCACACCGGGCCCCGTGATGGTCAGGGTCTGGGCGATCCGGCCGATGTCTCCCGCCTGCAGATGGGTCAGCTCACCTGCCGACACCTTGCCGGGCAGTGCCGCACCGAGATGAGTGAGGTGCCGGACGACGACCTGCACCGTGCGGTACGCCGCATCGACCCGGATGAGGGTCATGGTGCGGTGGCGCAGGATGCCGAGGACCGCGACGGCCGCACCGACCGTGAGGAGGACCGAGACCCAGAGGACCAACTGCCCCCGGTCTCCCGCCTTGAGACCGCTGTCGATCGCCCTGGACATGAGGTACGGCGGCAGCATGAGCGCGCACATCCACGAACTGCCCCACAGGGCTCCGAGAACGACCCGCTTGCGCTGCATCTTGACCAGCCACCACAGATAGCGTGCCGGGCCGCGGTGGTCCGGCGATCCGGGATCGGCATACGGGACCCGGTGCGCGTACGTGCGCAGGTCCGGTCCTTCGGTCATCTCGGTTCCTCACCTCGGCTCGTCGAGCAAGTCTCGCCCTGCTCCGGGACTGCCGGGTCAGGGAATGATCACGCTGGCCGGACTGGGGCGTTCCACTTCCTCAGGTGGCCGGGAAGGAGCGTGCTGTCTCCGGACCCGCCGGGGCGTAGAGAAGGGAGACCGTACGGTCCGGGCCCTCCGCGACGGAGGGCGCGTAGCCCCGGTAGGCCAGGGTGCCGTGTCCGTGAAGGACGGCGGGCAGCCGGTGCGCGCCGCCGTGCGGCAGGGCGAGGAGACCGGACGCGGTGGTCGGCCTCCCGTCCGGAGTGACCGTGCGATAGGTGAGCCGGTACGCGGCGACGCCGAACCGGGCGGTGTCGGTGGGGTAACCCGCCCTCTGCGCCTGCTCGACGACGCGTGGGCGGTCCCGCTCACCGAGCGGCGTCACGGACACCGGATCGCCACGGACGTGGTCCTCCTCAACCACCGCCCCTGCCACGGGCCCGGCCGACAGCGCGAGGAGCGCCGCGACCCCAACTGCCGTACTGCGAAGTGATCTCATGCCAAAAAGGCTAGGGATCGCAGCCCTCAAGCAGAATGCGGTCCTCCGCAGACCTCACTGCGGTAAACCGCACCTCGCACCGTCCCCACCGCACCCACACGGCACCACGGCACACGGCCGGCACGCGACACACGGCACCACGGCACCACGGCACACGGCACAAAAAAATCGGGTGTCCGTACCGAAGTACGGACACCCGATCCTTGACACTTGTCAGAATTGCTCTCTTCCAAGTGCCCCCGGCAGGATTCGAACCTGCGCACCCGGCTCCGGAGGCCGATGCTCTATCCCCTGAGCTACGGGGGCGTGTCGCACGGTGTGTCGGCGACGTGGTGAACCTTACCAGCTCGTGGCCGGTGCCTGTGAACAGATATCTGCGTGCCCCGCACGTCAGCCTCCCGCAAGCACTTCCCCCGCACGGGGCGGAAGTGGGTAAAACCCCTACGCGGTGCGGGAGTCCGGCCTACTCTCGAAGAGTGCCGGGCGTGTTCGGCCGGGTCCTTGTCGTCGACGACAACAAGGTCATCCGGCAGCTGATCAAGGTCAATCTCGAACTGGAGGGCTTCGAGGTCGTGACCGCCTCCGACGGTGCCGAATGCCTGGAGATCGTGCACCAGGTCTGTCCGGATGTGATCACGCTGGACGTGGTGATGCCCCGGCTCGACGGGCTCAGCACCGCCGCCCGCCTCCGCAGCGACCCCCGCACCCGTCACCTTCCGGTGGCCATCGTCAGTGCTTGTACGCAGTACGAGGTCGAGAGCGGTCTGGCCGCAGGGGTGGACGCCTTCCTCTCCAAGCCCTTCGAGCCCGCCGAACTGGTCCGGCTCGTACGGCGGCTGGCGGATCAGGAGGAACCGCCGTCCGCCGACGGCAGGTATGCCGCCGGGTACGGACGGCCCGCGCGCGGGGTGCCCCCGACCCCGTGACATGCCCGGCCCCCGACGCCGCAGGACCCCTGACGCACCGGGCGCCCTGACACGCCGCGGCGGCCCGCCCCGCCCAGATGCTGAAACCCGTTCGCGGGAGGTACCCCCACCTCGCCTAGGCTTGTCCCGTGACCCCCGCAGAGCTCTCCCGTACCGTGCTGCGCGCCGTGCGCCGTGCCGTCGAGGAGGAAGTCCTGCCCGCTCCGGTGCCCGAGCGGGCCGCCGTCGAGCGCACCCGCCCCGGCGGGACCGGCGACTACGCCAGCAATGTGGCGCTGCGGCTCGCCCGCGCCGCGCGCAAGTCTCCGCGCGAGGTCGCCGAGATCCTCCGGGAGCGTCTGGCCGGCACCCCCGGGCTCGCCGCCGTCGAGGTCACCGGACCCGGCTTCCTGAACTTCACGCTCGATGTGAGTACGGGGGAGGAGGTCGTACGGGAGCTGCTCGACCGCGGTGTCGTACGGAGCGACGCGCTCGCCGTCCCCGTGCCCGCCCCCGACGCCCTCGCCCGGCTCGGCCGCGACGCCGCCGTCTGGGCGCTCCTGCTGCCGGCGCCCGACACCGAGCTGCTCGCCCAGCACGAGCGGAACCCTCTCTTCCGGGTGCGGTACGCGCACTCCCGGACCCGCGCACTCCACCGCAACGCCGCCGACCTCGGCTTCTCCTCCGCATACGAGGCCGCACCCGACGCCCGGCACGACGCCCCGCGCGCGGCCGCACACGACGCCCCGTACGAGGCCGCACCCGAGGCCCCGCGCGCGGCCGCACCCGACGTCCCGTACGAGGCCGCACCCGAGCCCCCGTACAAGACAGTCACCGACGCCCCGGAACTGTTTGCCCTCCTCGGCGGTTACCCCGTAGAGCTGGACGCCGCCGTCCGGCTGGGTGCGCCCGAACGCCTCGCCCGGCACCTCGTCGCCGTCGCCGACGCCTTCCTCCGCTTCCACGACACAGCCAACGTGCTGCCGCTCGGCGACGAGAAACCCTCGGCCGCCCACCGCTCCCGGCTGGCAGTCGCCGAAGCCGCCGGGACGGTGCTGGCCGGCGGCCTGTCCCAGCTCGGCATCAGTGCACCGGACCACCTGTGACGTGCGTGAAGAAGTACGTGCGTGAAGAAGTGAGAGAAGAAGCATGAGCCGTTCCGCCCACCCCGCCGGGCCCCGCCACGCCGATGTCTACCCCGAGGGGCACTACACCGCCCCGGCCGACGACCTCAACGCCCTCGACGAGAAGGTCTGGGCGCGGACCGTCGCACGCAACGCGGACGGTGTCGTCACCGTCGGCGGGCTCGAAGTCACGCGCCTGGCCGAGGAGTTCGGAACTCCCGCCTACTTCCTCGACGAGGCGGACTTCCGCGCCCGGTGCAGGGCCTGGGCCGGTGCGTTCGGCAGGGACGCGGACGTCTTCTACGCGGGGAAGGCCTTCCTCTCGCGCGCGATCGTGCGCTGGCTGAAGGAAGAGGGACTGAATCTGGACGTCTGCTCCGGCGGGGAGCTGACCACCGCCCTCGACGCCGGAATGCCCGCCGAGCGCATCGCCTTCCACGGCAACAACAAGACCGTGGACGAGATCACCCGGGCCGTCGAGGCCGGGGTCGGGCGGATCGTGCTCGACTCCTTCCAGGAGATCGTCCGCGTCGCGCACATCGCGCAGGGTCTCGGCAAGCGCCAGCGGGTGCAGATCCGGGTGACGGTCGGCGTCGAGGCGCACACCCACGAGTTCATCGCCACCGCCCACGAGGACCAGAAGTTCGGCATTGCGCTGGCCGGGGGACAGGCCGCCGAAGCCGTGCGGCGTGCGCTCAGGCTGGACGGCCTCGAACTCATCGGGATCCACTCCCACATCGGCTCGCAGATCTTCGACATGGCCGGTTTCGAGGTCTCCGCACGGCGCGTCGTGCAGCTGCTCGCCGAGGTGCGCGACGAGCACGGCGTGGAGCTGCCCGAGATCGACCTCGGCGGCGGGCTCGGCATCGCGTACACCTCCGAGGACGACCCCAGCGAGCCGCACGACATCGCCAAGGCGCTCACCGAGATCGTCACCCGTGAATGCGAGTCGGCGAACCTGAGGACGCCCCGCATCTCCGTCGAGCCGGGACGCGCCATCGTCGGCCCGACCGCCTTCACGCTGTACGAGGTGGGGACGGTCAAGCCGCTGGAGGGGCTGCGTACGTACGTCAGCGTCGACGGCGGCATGTCCGACAACATCCGTACCGCGCTCTACGACGCCGAGTACAGCGTCGCGCTCGTCTCGCGCCGCTCCGACGCCGAGCCCATGCTGGTACGAGTCGTCGGCAAGCACTGCGAGAGCGGCGACATCGTCGTGCGGGACGCCTTCCTGCCCGCGGACACCGCCCCCGGCGACCTGCTCGCCGTGCCCGCCACCGGGGCGTACTGCCGCTCCATGGCGAGCAACTACAACCACGCACTGCGCCCGCCCGTCGTCGCCGTCACGGACGGCGCGGCGCGGGTGATCGTCCGGCGCGAGACCGAGGAAGATCTCCTGCGGCTCGATGTCGGCTAGTGGAATCCTTGTCTCAACCACTGGACGGGGGATAGAAACTCCCGTCCGGTGGGTGAGACTGGTCAAACCGTAAGAAGTATGAGGAGTGAGGTCGGATGATGCGTACGCGTCCGCTGAAGGTGGCGCTGCTGGGCTGTGGTGTGGTCGGCTCAGAGGTGGCGCGCATCATGACGACGCACGCCGACGACCTCACGGCGCGCATCGGCGCCCCCGTCGAGCTCGTCGGTGTGGCCGTCCGCCAGCCCTCGAAGGTGCGTGCGGGCATCGACCCCGCACTCATCACCACCGACGCGACCGCCCTGGTCAAACGGGGCGACATCGACGTCGTCATCGAGGTCATCGGCGGCATCGAGCCCGCCCGCACCTTGATCACCACCGCTTTCGAGCACGGCGCGTCCGTCGTCTCCGCGAACAAGGCGCTCCTCGCCGAGGACGGTGCGGCGCTGCACGCCGCCGCCGAGAAGCACGGCCGGGACCTCTACTACGAGGCGGCCGTCGCGGGCGCGATTCCGCTCGTACGGCCGCTGCGCGAGTCCCTCGCCGGCGACAAGGTCAACCGGGTGCTCGGCATCGTCAACGGCACGACGAACTTCATCCTCGACAAGATGGACACGTCCGGAGCCGGTTACTCCGAGGCGCTCGACGAGGCCACCGCCCTCGGGTACGCCGAGGCCGACCCGACCGCCGACGTCGAGGGCTTCGACGCCGCCGCCAAGGCCGCCATCCTCGCCGGAATCGCCTTCCACACCAGGGTGAAGATCGGTGATGTGCACCGCGAGGGGCTGACCGAGGTCTCCGCATCGGACATCGCCTCCGCGAAGCGGATGGGCTGCACGGTGAAGCTGCTCGCCATCTGCGAGCGCGCCGCCGACGGCAAGTCCGTCACCGCCCGCGTACACCCCGCGATGATCCCGCTGACCCACCCGCTGGCCTCCGTCCGCGAGGCGTACAACGCGGTCTTCGTGGAAGCGGAAGCCGCCGGTCAGCTGATGTTCTACGGGCCGGGCGCGGGCGGCGCGCCCACCGCGTCCGCCGTTCTCGGCGACCTCGTGGCGGTCTGCCGCAACAAGCTGAGCGAGACCACAGGACCCGGCGAGTCCGCGTACACCCGACTGCCGGTCAGCCCGATGGGCGAGGTCGTCACGCGGTACCACATCAGCCTCGACGTGGCCGACAAGCCGGGCGTACTCGCCCAGGTCGCCACGGTCTTCGCCGAACACGACGTGTCGATCGACACCGTCCGCCAGTCGGGGAAGGACGGCGAGGCATCCCTCGTCGTCGTCACCCACCGCGCGCCCGACGCCGCCCTCTCCGGGACCGTCGAAGCGCTGCGCAAGCTCGACACCGTCAGAGGTGTCGCCAGCATCATGCGTGTTGAAGGGGAGTAAGGACCCATGACCATCAAGGGCACCCACCAGTGGCGCGGCATCATCGAGGAGTACCGGGACCGGCTTCCGGTGACGGCCACGACGCCGGTCGTCTCGCTCGGCGAGGGCGGCACGCCGCTCGTCCGCGCGCAGGTCCTCTCCGAGCGCACGGGCTGCGAGGTGTACCTCAAGGTCGAGGGCGCCAACCCGACCGGGTCCTTCAAGGACCGAGGCATGACCATGGCGATCACGCGGGCCAAGGAGGAGGGCGCGAAGGCCGTCATCTGCGCCTCCACCGGCAATACGTCGGCCTCCGCCGCCGCGTACGCGGTACGGGCCGGCATGGTCTGCGCCGTCCTCGTCCCGCAGGGCAAGATCGCGCTCGGCAAGATGGGCCAGGCGCTCGTGCACGGCGCCAAGATCCTCCAGGTCGACGGCAACTTCGACGACTGCCTCACCCTGGCCCGCTCGCTCTCGGACAACTACCCGGTGGCGCTGGTCAATTCGGTCAACCCGGTACGCATCGAGGGCCAGAAGACCGCCGCCTTCGAGATCGTCGACGCACTCGGCGACGCCCCCGACCTCCACGTCCTCCCGGTCGGCAACGCGGGCAACATCACCGCGTACTGGAAGGGATACAAGGAGTACGCGGCCGACGGCCTGGCCACGCACACGCCGCGCATGTGGGGCTACCAGGCCTCCGGCTCCGCGCCGATCGTCCGCGGCGAGATCGTCAAGGACCCCTCCACGGTCGCCACCGCGATCCGGATCGGCAACCCGGCGTCCTGGGACTTCGCGCTCGCCGCGCGCGACGAGTCTGGCGGTCACATCGACGAGGTGACGGACCGTCAAATCCTGGCGGCCTACCGCCTGTTGGCGGCCCAGGAGGGCGTCTTCGTGGAGCCCGCCTCGGCCGCGTCGGTCGCCGGTCTGCTGAAGGCCGCCGAAGAGGGCAAGGTCGACAAGGGCCAGCGCATCGTCTGCACGGTCACCGGCAACGGCCTCAAGGACCCGGACTGGGCGGTCGCGGGCGCCCCGCAGCCGGTCACGGTCCCGGTCGACGCCGCAGCGGCCGCCGAAAAGCTCGGGCTCGCCTAGGGCTTGCGGGGCGCGGGAGTTTTTCGCGTGCGGGCCCGTTGTGGCCTGCCGCGCGGTTCCCCGCGCCCCTGAAGGGGCACAGGCGGGTGAGCGACACGCTTCGTGCGCCTCTTGTGCGCCCTATGTCCTCACAGAACCTTCCTTCGATAGGCTGTACCGAACCAGCCGCGCCGCATATGCCGCGGTGTTGTTGCCGTCAGGCCCCGGGTGCCGCAGCTTGTGAAGTTCCCACCCACCACCCGTCACACAAGGAGTCGTCGAGCGATGGCCGGTCCCGCGTTCCGAGCCGCCGCCGTGCGCGTGCGTGTCCCCGCAACCAGCGCCAACCTGGGTCCGGGCTTCGATGCCTTCGGCCTGTCGCTGGGGCTGTACGACGACGTGGTCGTCCGGGTGGCCGACTCCGGCCTGCACATCGACATCGCGGGCGAGGGCGCCGACACGCTGCCCCGCGACGAGAGTCACCTGCTCGTACGATCCCTGCGCACCGCCTTCGACGTCCTCGGCGGACAGCCGCGCGGCCTGGAGATCGTCTGCGCCAACCGCATCCCGCACGGCCGCGGCCTCGGCTCCTCGTCCGCCGCGATCTGCGCCGGCATCATGGCCGCCCGCGCGGTGACCATAGGCGGCGACGCCAAGCTGGACGACGAGGCCCTGCTCGAACTCGCCACCGAGATCGAGGGCCACCCCGACAACGTCGCCGCCTGCCTCCTCGGCGGCTTCACGCTCGCCTGGATGGACTCCGGCGCCGCCCGCGCCATCCGGATGGACCCCGCGGACACGGTCGTCCCCGTGGTCTTCGTCCCCTCCGTCCCGGTCCTCACCGAGGCCGCCCGCGGCCTGCTTCCCCGTACGGTCCCCCATGTGGACGCAGCCGTGAACGCGGGTCGCGCCGCACTGCTCGTCGAGGCCCTGACCAGGCGCCCCGAGCACCTGCTGGCCGCCACCGAGGACCGGCTGCACCAGGACTACCGCACTCCCGCGATGCCCGAGAGCGTCGCACTCGTCAACCGGCTGCGCGCGGACGGCGTCCCCGCGGTCATCTCCGGTGCGGGCCCCACGGTCCTCGCACTGGCCGAGGACGGTACGGCCGACAAGGTCGTACGGATGGCGGGCGACGGGTGGGCCGCGGGCAGGCTCTCCCTGGACGCCGCAGGTGCGTGCGTGCTTCCGCTTGCGCCGCAGGACGCGACCGGATAGGCCGCGGCCCGACCGCCAGTGATTGCCGGTGGACGAGAGGGGGAATGTTTGTTGGAGCCGGTAGTGTTAATCTCAAGTCTGCATCCGACGCCCTTGCGGCGCGGTGCATCGTGTCCCCTTCGGGACCATCTTCTTCCGGGAGCCTCCCCAAACTGCCCTGTCAGCCTGCCTGAGCAGTTTTGAGCACGCTCCGGAACCGGCACGACACCCCGCGTTCTTCCCAGAGGGGGCAACTGGGGACTTCGGGTCGGAACCCCACGCACGTTTATCTCTCCGCCACATCCGGCGGACCACCGCCCCGGCACGGTTCTCCAACGGGAGCCGCCGGCACAGCACAACCGGTCGCCGAGCCAGACAGGCCGACGTCCGCTCCAGGGAAGGACCCTTCGTGAGCGACACCACCGATCTGATGGGCGTGACTGCCGACAAGACTGTCGACAATGCGTCCGACGCAGGTGCTGCCACCGGCAGTGCCCCACGGCGCCGCCGCTCCGGCACCGGCCTGGACGGCATGGTCCTGGCCGAGCTGCAGCAGGTCGCGTCCGGCCTCGGGATCAAGGGCACTGCGCGGATGCGCAAGGGCCAGCTGATCGAGGTCATCAAGGAGACGCAGGCCGGCGGCTCCGCCCCGGCCAAGAGCGCCGACTCGGGCGACGCCGAGACCAAGCCGAAGCGCCGCGCCACTTCCAAGGCACGCACCTCATCGAGCGCGCCTGCGGCAGCCGCTGCTCCGGAAGCTGCGGCTCCGGTCGAGCCGAAGGCCGAGAAGGCCGTCGCCCAGCAGCAGATCGACATTCCCGGTCAGCCTGCCAGCGACGACCAGCCCGTCGGTGAGCGCCGCCGCCGTCGCGCCACCGCCGCAGCCGGCAGCCCCGAACAGGCCACCGCCGCAAGCGAGGTGACGGACCGCCAGAAGTCCGAGCCCAAGGGCGACGTCAAGACCGAGGCCAAGGCCGAGGTCCAGACGGACACCAGGACGGACGCCAAGGCCGACCAGGCCGTCGACAACGCCGAGGGTCGTCGTGACCGCGGTCAGCGCGGTGACCGTCAGGGCCGCGGCGACCGCCAGGACCGCGGCGACCGCCAGAGCCGTCGCGACCGGGACCGGGACCGCGACCGCGGTGGCAAGGGCGGCGACGACCAGGGCCGCCAGCAGCGCCAGGGCGGCGGCAACCAGGGCGGCCAGGGCAGCCAGGGCGGCCAGAGCGTCAACGCCCAGGGCAGCCAGGGCAGTCAGGGACGCGACAACCGCGACCGTGACAACGGGCCCCAGGACGACGACGACTTCGAGGGTGGCCGCCGCGGCCGCCGGGGCCGCTACCGCGACCGCCGTGGCCGCCGTGGCCGCGACGAGTTCGGCAGCGACGCCCCGCCGCAGGTCAACGACGACGACGTCCTGATCCCCGTCGCGGGCATCCTGGACATCCTCGACAACTACGCGTTCATCCGTACGTCCGGCTACCTGCCGGGCCCGAACGACGTGTACGTGTCGCTGGCCCAGGTCCGCAAGAACGGCCTGCGCAAGGGCGACCACACCACCGGTGCGGTCCGCCAGCCCAAGGACGGCGAGCGCCGCGAGAAGTTCAACGCGCTGGTGCGCCTGGACTCCGTCAACGGCATGGCGCCGGAGAGCGGCCGCGGCCGCCCCGAGTTCCAGAAGCTCACCCCGCTGTACCCGCAGGACCGGCTGCGTCTGGAGACCGACCCGGGTGTCCTGACGACCCGGATCATCGACCTCGTCGCACCGATCGGCAAGGGCCAGCGCGGTCTGATCGTGGCCCCGCCGAAGACCGGCAAGACCATGATCATGCAGGCCATCGCCAACGCGATCACGGTCAACAGCCCCGAGTGCCACCTGATGGTCGTCCTGGTCGACGAGCGTCCGGAAGAGGTCACCGACATGCAGCGGTCGGTGAAGGGCGAGGTCATCTCCTCGACCTTCGACCGTCCCGCCGAGGACCACACCACTGTCGCCGAGCTGGCCATCGAGCGCGCCAAGCGTCTCGTCGAGCTGGGTCACGACGTGGTCGTCCTGCTGGACTCCATCACCCGTCTGGGCCGTGCGTACAACCTCTCGGCCCCCGCGTCCGGACGCATCCTGTCCGGTGGTGTCGACTCGACCGCGCTCTACCCGCCGAAGCGCTTCTTCGGTGCGGCGCGCAACATCGAGGACGGCGGCTCGCTGACCATCCTGGCCACCGCGCTCGTCGAGACCGGTTCGCGGATGGACGAGGTGATCTTCGAGGAGTTCAAGGGCACCGGCAACATGGAGCTCAGGCTCGACCGGAAGCTCTCGGACAAGCGGATCTTCCCGGCGGTGGACGTGGACGCGTCCAGCACCCGTAAGGAAGAGATCCTGCTCAACGCGGAGGAGCTGGCGATCGTCTGGAAGCTGCGCCGGGTGCTGCACGCACTCGACTCGCAGCAGGCCATCGAGCTGCTTCTCGACAAGATGAAGCAGACGAAGTCGAACGCCGAGTTCCTGATGCAGATCGCCAAGACGACGCCGTCGGGAAGCAACGACTAGTCGTCCGGCCGGTCCGGCAAGCACGACGCGGGGGCCCCGCCACGATCACTGTGGCGGGGCCCCCGCGTCGTCATCGGTTCGAGACGTGCGCCACACCGGTCACATTCCGTGATCATGGTCCCGCGGTCGCCCCGTACTCGTGAATCCGCAGTTCAGAGCAGATAAGAAGCGCTCTTAGAGAGCCCTGCGAGCATGCTCGGCGGCTCGCTTCCCCCGCGGTCGTCACAGGGCGCTGTGCAACCCTTCTGGGTGATTCGACGTCTGACAAGTGTCGACAAACCGTGCCTGATCCACTACGGCAGGGGGTACGCGGGCATCCACGAGGGACTGAGGAGCGTATGAGCGAGACGGGCAGGAGCAGCGGCCGAATACGGGCCACCGGCAAACGCCGCAAGGGCCCCACCAAGGGCCGCAGGGCCGTCACCACGCTGGCCTGGGTGGCCGCGGGAGTGGTATTGGCCGGCGGTGGCGGTCTCGGGTACGTGTACTTCAAGCTCGACGGCAACCTCAAGGGCGTCGACATCAACGGCGCCCTCGGCGCGAACCGCCCCGAGGAGGTCGACAACGGCTCGCAGGACATCCTCGTCCTCGGCTCCGACTCCCGGCACGGCGACAACGGCAAGTACGGCACGGACGAGGGCGGAGCCCGCTCCGACACCGCGATGGTCCTGCACGTGTACCCGGGCCACAAGAAGGCGTCCATCGTCTCGATCCCGCGCGACACCCTGATATCCCGCCCGGACTGCGTCTCCGACAAGGACGGCAAGACGCCGGTCCCCGCCGCCGAACGACAGATGTTCAACACGGCGTACGAGGTCGGCGGGCCGGCCTGCGCGGTGAAGACCGTGGAGCAGATGTCCGGCATCCGGATGGACCACTACGTCGAGGTCGACTTCACCGGCTTCAAGAAGCTCATCGACGAGCTCGGCGGCGTCCCGGTCACCACCAACAAGGCGATCAAGGACACCAAGAGCCACCTCGATCTCCCGCCCGGCACCCACCAGTTGAACGGCGAGCAGTCCCTCGGCCTCGTCCGTACGCGAAAGAGCGTCGGCGACGGCAGCGACCTCGGCCGCATCCAGCTCCAGCAGGCGTTCATGAAGGCCCTCATCGGCCAGGTCAAGGACGTCGGCGTCTTCACCAACCCGAAGAAGCTGTACGACCTCGCGGACGCGGCCACCAAGGCCATCACCACCGACAGCGACCTGGCCTCCGTGAACAGCCTCGTCTCCTTCGCCAATGGCCTCAAGGGCATCGGCGCCGAGGACATGAAGATGGTCACGCTGCCCGTCCAGTACGACCCGCGGGACCCGAACCGCGTCATTCCGCTGGAGCAGCAGTCCCAGCAGGTCTGGCGGGCGCTCAAGGCGGAGCAGCCCATTCCGGCGTCCGCCACCCAGGGCTCGGCAGGCGACAAGGGCGACGCCGGCAAGATAGTCAAGGGCGGCTGAGCCCGGTCCGGAATACCTCGGGGGCCGTCCCCGTTGAGACGATTACCTTCGAATTTTGAAGCGCGGCCCAGCCCTGGCAGACTGGTCCGTCGGCCCCGGTTCACGTACCCGCAAATCCGCGGATGCGACCCGGTGCCCTCCCGAAACTCTAGGAGTCACCTTGAAGCGCGATGTTCACCCCGAGTACGTCGAGACCCAGGTCAGCTGCACCTGTGGCGCGTCGTTCACCACCCGTAGCACCCTGACCAACGGCAACATCCGTGCCGAGGTCTGCTCCGAGTGCCACCCGTTCTACACGGGCAAGCAGAAGATCCTCGACACCGGTGGCCGTGTGGCCCGCTTCGAGGCCCGCTTCGGCAAGGCTGCCGGCTCCGCCGCGAAGTAGCGAGTCATCGCGCCGGTCCTCGACCGCTCCGTACCGGGGCGGCGATGACCGGCGCTTTGTCGTGACGCACCGCACCTTCCTAAACTTCAGCGAAACCAGGAGCCCGAGATGTTCGAGGCGGTCGAGGACCTGATCGGCGAGCACGCCGATCTTGAGAAGAAGCTGGCGGACCCGTCGGTCCACGCGGACCAGGCGAACGCGCGCAAGCTGAACAAGCGCTACGCCGAGCTGACCCCGATCATCCGGACGTACCTGTCCTGGAAGCAGACCGGTGACGACATCCAGACCGCCCGCGAGTTCATCGCGGACGACCCGGACTTCGCGGCCGAGGTCAAGGACCTGGAGAAGCAGCGCGGCGAGATCACCGAGGAGCTGCGGCTCCTCCTCGTCCCGCGCGACCCCAGCGACGACAAGGACGTCCTCCTTGAGGTCAAGGCGGGCGCGGGCGGCGACGAGTCGGCCCTGTTCGCCGGCGACCTGCTGCGCATGTACCTGCGCTACGCCGAGCGCGTCGGCTGGAAGGCCGAGATCATCGACGCCACCGAGTCCGAGCTCGGCGGCTACAAGGACGTCCAGGTCGCCATCAAGACCAAGGGCGGCAACGGCGCCACCGAGCCCGGCCAGGGTGTCTGGGCCCGCCTCAAGTACGAGGGCGGCGTGCACCGCGTGCAGCGCGTGCCCTCCACCGAGTCGCAGGGCCGCATCCACACCTCCGCCGCAGGCGTGCTCGTCACGCCCGAGGCCGAGGAGGTCGAGGTCGAGGTCAACATGAACGACCTGCGCATCGACGTGTACCGCTCCTCGGGCCCCGGCGGCCAGTCCGTCAACACCACCGACTCCGCGGTGCGCATCACGCACCTTCCGACCGGTGTGGTCGCCTCCTGCCAGAACGAGAAGAGCCAGCTCCAGAACAAGGAGCAGGCCATGCGCATCCTGCGCTCCAGGCTGCTCGCCGCCGCCCAGGAGGCCGCCGAGCGCGAAGCCTCGGACGTGCGTCGCAGCCAGGTGCGTACGGTCGACCGCTCCGAGAAGATCCGGACGTACAACTTCCCGGAAAACCGGATCTCCGACCACCGCGTGAACTTCAAGGCGTACAACTTGGACCAGGTGCTCGACGGTGACCTCGCCGCCGTCATCCAGGCCCTCGTCGACGCGGACTCCGCGGCGAAGCTCGCTGCCGCGCAGTAGCAGTCCCCGCCCACAGCCCCTAGCTCAGCCCCTGCAAGCCGGAGGATCCGGATGAATCTGCTGCTCGCCGAGGTGGCGCAGGCCACCCAGCGGCTGGCCGACGCCGGCGTGCCCTCACCGCGCTTCGACGCGGAGGAGCTCGCCTCGTTCGTGCACGGTGTCAAGCGGGGAGAGCTGCACCGGGTCCCCGACAGCGACTTCGACGCCCGCTACTGGGAGGCCATCGCCCGCCGCGAGGCCCGCGAACCGCTCCAGCACATCACCGGGCGCGCCTTCTTCCGCTACCTGGAACTCCAGGTCGGGCCCGGTGTGTTCGTGCCGCGGCCGGAGACGGAGTCGGTGGTCAGCTGGGCCATAGACGCCGTACGCGCCATGGACGTGGTCGAACCGATGATCATCGACCTGTGCACCGGCTCCGGCGCCATCGCGCTCGCGCTGGCCCAGGAGGTGCCGCGCTCGCGCGTGCACGCCGTGGAGCTGGACGAGGGCGCCCTGAAATGGACCCGCAAGAACGTCGCCGGGTCCCGCGTCGTCCTGCACCACGGGGACGCGCTCACCGCGCTCCCCGAGCTGGACGGCCAGGTCGACCTGGTGATCTCCAACCCGCCGTACATCCCGCTCACCGAGTGGGAGTACGTCGCTCCGGAGGCCCGCGACCACGACCCCGAGATGGCGCTGTTCTCCGGCGAGGACGGCCTCGACCTGATCCGGGGCATCGAGCGCACCGCGCACCGGCTGCTGCGACCGGGCGGCGTCGTCGTCATCGAGCACGCCGACACCCAGGGCGGCCAGGTCCCGTGGATCTTCACCGAGGAGCGTGGCTGGGCGGACGCCGCCGACCACCCGGACCTCAACAACAGGCCGCGCTTCGCCACCGCCCGCAAGGCGATGCCGTGAGCCCGTACTGCTTCCGTTCGTACCACCAGATGTTCCTGCCCGAGGGGGTCCGTTAAATGGCACGGCGATACGACTGCAACGACGCGACCGACCGCAAGACCGGTCTGCGCGAAGCCGCCTCGGCCGTCCGCCGCGGCGAGCTGGTCGTGCTGCCCACCGACACCGTGTACGGGATCGGCGCGGACGCGTTCAGCGGTGAGGCGGTCGCCGACCTCCTCGACGCCAAGGGCCGGGGCCGCAACATGCCCACCCCCGTCCTCATCGGCTCCCCGAACACCCTGCACGGCCTGGTCACCGACTTCTCCGAGCAGGCCTGGGAGCTCGTCGACGCGTTCTGGCCGGGCGGCCTGACCCTCGTCGCGAAGCACCAGCCGTCCCTCCAGTGGGACCTCGGCGACACCCGCGGCACCGTCGCCATCCGGATGCCGCTGCACCCCGTCGCCATCGAGCTGCTCACCGAGGTCGGCCCGATGGCCGTCTCCTCCGGCAACCTCACCGGCCACCCGGCCCCCGAGAACTGCGACGCGGCCCTGGACATGCTGGGCGACTCCGTCTCCGTCTACCTGGACGGCGGCCCCACCCCCGGCAACCTGCCGTCCTCCATCGTCGACGTCACCGGCCCCGTGCCGGTGCTCCTGCGGGCCGGAGTGCTCAGCGCGGAGGAGCTCCGCAAGGTCGTACCCGATCTTGAGGTGGCGAGTTGACCGCCCTCTACGGGCGTGGCACAGCAGAAGGCATATCGGGGACCACCTTCCGTATCCTCCACGTCAGCACCGGCAACGTCTGCCGCTCGCCGATCACCGAGCGGCTGACCCGCCATGCCCTGGAGGACCGCCTCGGCGACCCCCTCTTCGGCGGCCTGATCGTGGAGAGCGCCGGCACCTGGGGGCACGAGGGTGCCCCCATGGAGGCCAACGCCGCCGCCGTCCTCGCCGACTTCGGCGCCGACGCCTCCGGCTTCACCGGCCGCGAACTGCTCGATGAGCACGTCATCCGCGCCGACCTCGTCCTCACCGCGACCCGCGACCACCGCGCCCAGGTCATCTCCATGGGCCACTCCGCGGGCCTGCGCACCTTCACCCTGAAGGAGTTCAACCGCCTCGTCCGGGCCATAGACCCGCTCACACTTCCCGATCCGCTGGAAGACGGCGTGGTCGAACGCGCCCGCGCCCTGGTCCGCGCCGCGGCGGCGCTCCGCGGCTGGCTGCTGGCACCCAGTGAGGAGGCCGACGAGGTGTATGACCCGTACGGTGCTCCGATCACGTTCTTCCGCTCGATCGGCGAGGAAATCAACTTGGCGCTGGACCCGGTGGTCACGGCGCTGACCGGGGTCCCGACCAAGCACTGAGCCCGGCGGGCGCGTACGCGGGCGGGTACGTACGCCGGGCAGGGTTGGCACGGCGGGCCTACATTGGGGGACACGTCGAGTCCCCTCCGAGGCCCGGAGCCAGAGATGCCTGCCATCACTGCACCTGCACCCGTGTCGGCCGCTGTCCACCCGGGCGCGGACTTCGATGCGCTCGCCCGGCAGGATCCCGAGATCGCCGCCCTCGTACGCGAGGAGACGCGTCGGCAGGCGGACGGGCTCCAGCTGATCGCCGCGGAGAACTTCACCTCGCCCGCCGTCCTGGCCGCGCTCGGTTCGCCGCTGGCCAACAAGTACGCGGAGGGGTATCCCGGCGCACGTCACCACGGTGGGTGCGACATTGTGGACGCCGCCGAGCGGGTCGCGATCGACCGGGCGAAGGGCCTGTTCGGCGCCGAGCACGCGAACGTACAGCCGCATTCCGGGTCGGCCGCCGTCCTCGCCGCGTACGCCGCCCTGCTGAAGCCGGGGGACACCCTCCTGGCGATGGGGCTGCGGTCCGGTGGGCACCTCACGCACGGCTCGCCCGCGAACTTCTCCGGCCGCTGGTTCGATGTGGTGGGGTACGGGGTCGACGCGGAGAGCGGGCTGGTCGACTACGACCAGGTGCACACCCTGGCGCGGATGCACCGCCCGCGGGCGATCGTCGTCGGCTCGATCTCGTACCCGCGTCACCCCGACTACGCCGCCTTCCGGGCGATCGCGGACGACGTCGGCGCGTATCTGGTGGCGGACGCGGCGCATCCGATCGGGCTGGTCGCCGGGGGAGCGGCGCCCAATCCCGTTCCGTATGCCGACGTGGTCTGCGCGACCACGCACAAGGTGCTGCGCGGGCCGCGCGGCGGGATGCTGCTGTGCGGCGAGGAGCTGGCGGAGCGGATCGACCGGGCGGTGTTCCCGTTCACCCAGGGCGGCGCGCAGATGCACACGATCGCGGCGAAGGCGGTGGCCTTCGGCGAGGCGGCGCGGCCGGCCTTCACCGCGTACGCCCATCAGGTGGTCTCCAACGCGCGCGTACTGGCCGATGGTCTGGCCGCCGAGGGCTTCGCGGTCACCACCGGCGGCACGGACACCCACCTGATCACCGTCGACCCGGCCCCGCTGGGAATGGACGGGCGCGAGGCGCGGGCCCTGCTGGCGGCGGCGGGAGTGGTGCTGGACACCTGTGCGCTGCCGTACGGAGAAGGGCGCGGCCTGCGGCTGGGCACGGCCGCGGTGACCACGCAGGGCATGGGGGAGGCGGAGATGGCGCGCATCGTCGCGGTGTTCGCGCCGGCGCTGAGGGGAGAGCGGAGTGCGCCCACGGAGGTACGGGAACTGGCCCGGAGGTTCCCCCCTTATCCGGGGTGAACCGGCGCCCCGCGCCCGGGGTGAATCGGCGCCGCGGAACCAGTCACCGGCACCCGTGTGTCTTCAACCCCGCGGCGGCGAAGCTAGGGTGTGGGGCTGAGATGGTCAGCGACAACTGTGGGGCAGCCCGTGCGTGAATATCTGTTGACGCTCTGCGTCACGGCCGCGGTGACGTATCTGCTGACGGGCCCGGTGCGGAAGTTCGCCATCGCGGCCGGAGCGATGCCGGAGATCCGCGCCCGTGACGTCCACCGGGAGCCGACACCGCGGCTCGGCGGGATCGCCATGTTCGGCGGTCTGTGCGCGGGACTGCTGGTGGCGGACCACCTGGCGAGCCTCAACGGCGTCTTCGAGCTCTCCAACGAGCCGCGCGCCCTGCTCTCCGGAGCAGCCGTGATCTGGCTGATCGGCGTCCTCGACGACAAGTTCGAGATCGACGCCCTGATCAAGCTGGGCGGCCAGTTCATCGCCGCCGGCGTCATGGTCATGCAGGGCCTCACCGTCCTGTACCTGCCGATCCCCGGCGTCGGCGCGGTCTCGCTGACCCAGTGGCAGGGCAACCTGCTGACCGTCGCGCTGGTCGTCATCACCATCAACGCGGTGAACTTCGTCGACGGTCTGGACGGGCTCGCGGCCGGCATGGTCTGCATCGCCACGGCCGCGTTCTTCCTGTACGCGTACCGCATGTGGTTCCGGTACGGGATCGAGGAAGCGGCCCCGGCGACGCTGTTCGCGGCGATCCTGATGGGCATGTGCCTGGGCTTCCTGCCGCACAACATGCATCCGGCCCGCATCTTCATGGGCGACTCGGGGTCGATGCTCATCGGTCTCGTCCTCGCGGCCGGAGCGATCTCGATCACCGGGCAGGTCGATGGGGACGTGCTCAAGCTCTTCACCGGCGGCGAGCGCAACGCCACCCACGCGATGCTGCCGGTCTTCATTCCCCTGCTGCTGCCGCTGACGATCATCGCGATCCCGTTCGCGGACCTGGTCCTGGCGATCGTGCGGCGCACCTGGCAGGGGAAGTCGCCGTTCGCCGCCGACCGGGGGCATCTGCACCACCGGCTCCTGGAGATCGGGCACTCGCACAGCAGGGCGGTGCTGATCATGTACTTCTGGTCGGCGCTGATCGCGTTCGGCATGGTGGCCTACTCGGTGGCCAAGGAGAGCATGTGGTTCGTGCTGCTCATCGTCGCGCTGAGCGCGCTGGGTCTCCTTCTGCTGCTGCTGCCGCGCTTCACGCCGCGTGCCCCGCGCTGGATGGAGGCGTTCGTTCCGCCCCGCTACCGGCGACGGCGGACCCAGGTGGTGGCGTCCTCCCCGGCGGCCGCCGCGGACGGGCAGAAGGCGTCCGAGGCAGTGGACGAAGCGAGGGACGAAAGCGGCGAAGAGGACTCCGCGCCCGTCCCGGCGGGCGTCAACGGGGCGACAGCAGTGGGACCCCGTTCGCGTTTCAACTGACGTGCCCGCGTTGACGATTGCCCCAGCAGGGCCCATTACCAGACAAAGCGATGACGTTCACTGCACACACGGGCGGACTCACTCTCATGTGTGACAGCAACCACACTTTCTGGGTAAAGACTGCATCAAATAGTTTGTGATACGGTTCACGAGACCCGGCGACAGAGCCGCAGGACCGCGGTGCGACGGTCCAGCGGCCCGAGGACCCTTCTCGATCCGGGCTTACGCTCGTCCATGACGACACCCACTGCCCCCACCAAGCAACGCGGAGCTGCCGCCATGCCGTCCAACGACGTCCGGACACTCCTCCGAACCGCTGTGCCTTCCGCTGCCGTCGGCGTTCTCGCCGTCGGGATCAGCGCGCTGGTCGGCGGCGGCGAGGCAGCGCTCGGAGCACTCGTGGGCGCCGCACTGGCGATCGTCTTCATGGGGGGTGGGCTGGTGGCACTCCAGCGCACCGCGAAGCGGCTGCCGCAGCTCTTCCAGGCCATGGGGCTCCTGCTCTATGTGCTCCAACTGCTGCTGCTGTTCGTCTTCCTGGCAGTGTTCAAGGGAACAGAGCTGTTCGACTTCAAGGCGTTCGGTTTCGCACTGCTCGCCGTCACCCTCGTGTGGATCGCCGCCCAGGCGCGCGCCTACATGAAGGCCAAGATTCTTTACGTCGACGACGCGTCCGACAAGGGTGAAAAGCCCCAGAAGACCGGGTCTTCGTCGTGAAGGGTAGGGCCGGGATAAATGGCCGTTCGAGATCCTGCTATCGTCCGGTGCCAACTGCGGCACTGCGGGCGCGGGCATCCGAGCTGACGCCTGTCCCAGCGCGAGGCTCGATGCCGAACCGCCCCGCCCAGCTTTCCAAGACCACCAGTCCAGTGCCGACCCGCGGCTTCCTGCCGCGCCGACACAACGAGGTTGCCGTACCTATGCGCCACGCTGAAGGAGCCCGCGGTGAGTGCTGACACAACGCTTGCCTTTGATGCGAGCTGCCACATTTTCTCCGGATGCGGGTTCCCGGCTCCGGGCCTCCACACCTTCCTGTACAAGCCGATGTTCGAGGTGGCGGGCTTCGAGTTCACGAAGCCGATGCTGCTCGCGCTCCTCAGCACGCTTGTGATCGTCGCCTTCTTCTGGGCGGCCTTCAACAAGCCGAAGCTGGTGCCCGGCAAGGTCCAGATGATCGGTGAGGCCGGGTACGACTTCGTACGCCGCGGCATCGTGTACGAGATCATCGGCAAGAAGGACGGCGAGAAGTACGTCCCGCTGATGGTGTCGTTGTTCTTCTTCGTCTGGATCATGAACGTCTGGTCGATCATCCCGCTGGCACAGTTCCCGGTCCCGTCGCTGATCGCCTTCCCGGCCGGTCTCGCGCTGATCGTGTACGTGCTCTGGGTCAGCCTGACCTTCAAGAAGCACGGCTGGACCGGCGCCTGGAAGAACATCACCGGCTACGACAAGTCGCTCGGCTGGGTCCTGCCGCTCGTCGTCGTCATCGAGTTCTTCTCGAACCTGGTCATCCGGCCCTTCACCCACGCGGTGCGACTGTTCGCGAACATGTTCGCCGGTCACCTGCTGATCGTGATGTTCACGCTGGCCTCCTGGTACCTGATGAACGGAATCGGTATCGCCTACGGCACCGTCTCCTTCGTCATGGTGCTGGTGATGACGGTCTTCGAGCTGTTCATCCAGGCCGTCCAGGCATACGTCTTCGTGCTCCTGGCCTCCAGCTACGTCCAGGGCGCACTCGCCAAGGGCCACTGAGCCAGCACGACCGGGCCGGCGCAACGCGCGGGTCCAGCCCCCCAAGAACCAACAGACGTCCGGTGGCCAACCCCCATCGGTCCGTGAAAGAGAAGGAAGTAACGGCATGTCCGCTGCTCTCGAACTGATCAACCTCGCCGCTGACGGTTCCGCGAAGACGAACGTCGTCGGCAACGTCGCCTCCATCGGCTACGGCCTCGCCGCGATCGGCCCCGGCGTCGGCGTCGGCATCATCTTCGGTAACGGCACCCAGGCCCTCGCGCGTCAGCCCGAGGCCGCCGGCCTGATCCGCACCAACCAGATCATGGGCTTCGCCTTCTGTGAGGCTCTCGCCCTCATCGGCATCGTCATGGGCTTCGTCTACCAGTAAGCCCGGACCGACAGCCAACTACCTTTCACGGAAGGCACTGATGTGAACGCTCTGTTCCTTGCGGCGGCTGAGGAGCCTCAGAATCCTCTGGTCCCGCATCTCGACGAGCTGGTCATCGGTCTGATCGCCTTCGTCATCGTCTTCGGCTTCCTCGCCAAGAAGCTCCTCCCGAACATCAACAAGGTTCTGGAAGAGCGCCGCGAGGCCATCGAAGGCGGTATCGAGAAGGCCGATGAGGCCCGGATCGAAGCCGAGAGCGTCCTGGAGCAGTACAAGGCTCAGCTCGCCGAGGCCCGCCACGAGGCCGCGCGCCTGCGCCAGGAGGCGCTGGAGCAGGGCACTGCGCTCAAGGAAGACCTGCGCGCAGAGGGCCAGCGGCAGCGTGAGGAAATCATCGCTGCCGGTCACGCCCAGATCGAGGCCGACCGCAAGCAGGCTGCCCTGACGCTGCGTCAGGACGTCGGCAAGCTCGCCACCGACCTGGCCGGCAAGCTCGTCGGCGAGTCCCTTGAGGACTCCGCCCGCCAGGGCCGCACCATCGACCGTTTCCTCAACGAACTTGAGGAGAAGGCCGAGGCGGCCCGATGAACGGCGCGAGCCGCGAGGCACTGGGCAACGCCCGGGACAGCCTCGACGCGCTGACGGACACCAGCTCCGTCGACGCGACGAAGCTGGCCGGCGACCTGTCCGCCGTCACCGCGCTGCTCCACCGTGAGGTCTCGCTGCGCAGGGTCCTGACCGACCCGTCGCAGCCGGGTGAGGCCAAGGCCGAACTGGCCGGACGGCTGCTCACCGGTCAGGTGGACGGCCCCGCCGTCGACCTGGTCAAGGGCATGGTCCGGTCCCGCTGGTCGCAGTCCCGCGACCTGGTCGACACGCTGGAGGAGCTGGCGAACACCGCCGACTTCACCGCCGCGCAGCAGGCCGGGACGCTCGACAACGTCGAGGACGAACTGTTCCGCTTCGGCCGGATCGTTTCGTCCAACACGGGTCTGCGCTCCGCGCTCACCGACAAGTCGGCCTCCGCCGCCGCCAAGAGCGAGCTGCTCCGCAGCCTGCTCGGGGGCAAGGCCGAGCCGGTCACCGAGCGTCTGGTCGTACGCCTTGTGACGCAGCCCCGTGGACGTAGCCTGGAATCGGGACTCGACTCCCTCTCCAAGCTCGCCGCGGAGCGCCGCAGCCGGATGGTCGCGGAGGTCACCTCGGCGGTGCCGCTGACCGACCGGCAGAAGCAGCGCCTCGGCGCGGCCCTGGCGAAGATCTACGGCCGCGAGATGCACCTGAACCTCGACGTGGACCCCGCGGTCCTCGGCGGGATCCAGGTCCGCGTCGGCGACGAGTTCATCGACGGGACCATCTCGGAGCGCCTCGACGAGGCGACCCGCCGCATGGCCGGCTGACGCCAGCACACCGTAGAAGCAACGCAGTAAAACGCACGCAGCACCACGCATTGCCAGCGGCCCGGTTGGGCCGCAGAGGATTCCTGGGGGCCGACCCCAGACCCCTAGAAAACTTCGGGCCCAACAAGGAGAGCAGGGAACCCAGATGGCGGAGCTCACGATCCGGCCGGAGGAGATCCGGGACGCACTGGAGAACTTCGTCCAGTCGTACCAGCCGGACGCGGCCTCTCGCGAGGAGGTCGGAACTGTCAGCGTTGCCGGCGACGGCATCGCGAAGATCGAGGGACTTCCCTCGGCCATGGCGAACGAGCTGCTGAAGTTCGAGGACGGAACGCTCGGTCTCGCGCTCAACCTCGAAGAGCGCGAAATCGGCGCTGTCGTCCTCGGCGAGTTCAGCGGAATCGAGGAGGGCCAGCCGGTGCAGCGCACCGGTGAGGTGCTCTCCGTCGGCGTCGGCGAGGGCTACCTCGGCCGCGTTGTCGACCCGCTCGGCAACCCGATCGACGGCCTCGGCGAGATCGAGACCGAAGGCCGCCGCGCCCTGGAGCTCCAGGCTCCGGGCGTCATGGTCCGCAAGTCCGTGCACGAGCCGATGCAGACCGGCTACAAGGCGATCGACGCGATGGTCCCGGTCGGCCGCGGTCAGCGTCAGCTGATCATCGGCGACCGCCAGACCGGCAAGACCGCGCTGGCCGTCGACACGATCATCAACCAGCGTGACAACTGGCGCTCGGGCGACGTGAACAAGCAGGTGCGCTGCATCTACGTCGCCATCGGTCAGAAGGGCTCCACCATCGCCTCCGTGCGTGGTGCGCTCCAGGAGGCCGGCGCGCTCGAGTACACGACGATCGTCGCCGCCCCCGCGTCCGACCCGGCCGGCTTCAAGTACCTGGCGCCGTACACCGGTTCGGCCATCGGCCAGCACTGGATGTACGCCGGCAAGCACGTCCTGATCATCTTCGACGACCTGTCGAAGCAGGCCGACGCCTACCGCGCCGTGTCGCTGCTGCTGCGCCGTCCGCCGGGCCGCGAGGCCTACCCGGGCGACGTCTTCTACTTGCACTCGCGTCTCCTTGAGCGTTGCGCGAAGCTGTCGGACGACATGGGCGCCGGTTCGATGACGGGTCTGCCGATCGTCGAGACCAAGGCGAACGACGTGTCGGCGTTCATTCCGACCAACGTCATCTCCATCACCGACGGCCAGTGCTTCCTGGAGTCCGACCTGTTCAACGCGGGCCAGCGCCCGGCGCTGAACGTCGGTATCTCGGTCTCCCGCGTCGGTGGCTCCGCCCAGCACAAGGCCATGAAGCAGGTTTCCGGCCGACTGCGTCTGGACCTCGCCCAGTACCGTGAGCTGGAGGCGTTCGCCGCCTTCGGTTCCGACCTGGACGCGGCCTCCAAGTCGTCGCTGGAGCGCGGCAAGCGCCTGGTCGAGCTGCTGAAGCAGGGCCAGTACCAGCCGATGCCGGTCGAGGAGCAGGTCGTCTCCGTCTGGGCCGGCACCACCGGCAAGATGGACGAGGTCCCGGTCGAGGACATCCGTCGCTTCGAGAACGAGCTGCTGGACTACCTGCGCCGCGAGCGCAAGGAGCTCCTCACCTCGATCGCCGACGGCGGCAAGATGAACGACGACACGCTGCAGTCCATCGCCGACGCGATCACCACGTTCAAGGGACGGTTCGAGACCTCGGACGGCAAGTCCCTGGGCGAGGACGCACCGGCCGTCAACGTCTCCAAGTGACGACGGAAGGGACCTGACTCATGGGAGCGCAGCTCCGGGTCTACAAGCGTCGCATCCGATCCGTCACCGCGACCAAGAAGATCACCAAGGCGATGGAGATGATCGCCGCGGCCCGCATCGTCAAGGCTCAGCGCCAGGTGGCGGCTTCCATGCCGTACGCCGGTGAACTGAACCGCGCGGTGACGGCCGTGGCGACCGGATCCAACACCAAGCACCCGCTGACGACCGAGGTCGAGGCCCCGACCCGGGCCGCGATCCTGCTCATCACGAGCGACCGCGGCCTGGCCGGCGGTTACTCCTCCAACGCCCTCAAGGCGGCGGAGAAGCTCACCGAGCGGCTGCGCGGCGAGGGCAAGGAGGTCGACACGTACATCGTCGGCCGCAAGGGTGTCGCCTACTACGGGTTCCGCGAGCGCAAGGTCGTGGATTCGTGGACGGGCTTCACCGACAGCCCCACCTACGCGGACGCCAAGCGTGTTGCCGGCCCGATCATCGAGGCCGTCACCACGGAGACGGCCGAGGGCGGCGTCGACGAACTGCACATCGTCTTCACGGAATTCGTGTCGATGATGACGCAGAACCCGGTCGAGAACCGGATGCTGCCGCTCAGCCTCGACAAGGTGCAGAAGGAGGAGGGCACGAAGGACGAGATCCTTCCGCTCTTCGACTTCGAGCCCTCGGCGGAGGACGTCCTGGACGCCCTGCTGCCGCGATACGTCGAAAGCCGTATCTACAACGCACTGCTTCAGTCCGCCGCCTCCGAGCACGCCGCCCGTCGTCGTGCGATGAAGTCGGCGACCGACAACGCCGGGGATCTCATCAAGAGCCTCTCCCGGCTTGCCAACGCGGCCCGCCAGGCCGAAATCACCCAGGAAATCAGCGAGATCGTCGGTGGCTCCAGCGCCCTCGCCGACGCGAACGCGGGGAGTGACAAGTAATGACGACCACTGTGGAGACGGCCGCCGCCACGGGCCGTGTTGCCCGTGTCATCGGCCCTGTCGTCGACGTGGAGTTCCCCGTCGACGCCATGCCGGAGATCTACAACGCCCTCAAGGTCCAGGTCGCAGACCCGGCCGAGGACGGCAAGCTCAAGACGCTGACCCTGGAAGTCGCCCTGCACCTGGGTGACGGCCTGGTCCGCGCGATCTCGATGCAGCCGACCGACGGTCTGGTCCGCCAGGCTCCGGTCGTCGACACCGGCGAGGGCATCACCGTCCCCGTCGGCGAGATCACCAAGGGCAAGGTGTTCAACACCCTCGGCGAGATCCTGAACAAGCCGGAGGCCAACGCCGAGGTGACCGAGCGGTGGCCCATCCACCGCAAGGCCCCGTCGTTCGACCAGCTCGAGTCGAAGACCGAGATGTTCGAGACCGGCGTCAAGGTCATCGACCTTCTCACCCCGTACGTCAAGGGTGGAAAGATCGGTCTGTTCGGTGGTGCCGGTGTCGGCAAGACCGTGCTGATCCAGGAAATGATCTACCGTGTGGCCAACAACCACGACGGTGTGTCGGTGTTCGCCGGTGTCGGTGAGCGCACCCGTGAGGGCAACGACCTCATCGAGGAAATGGCCGAGTCCGGCGTCATCGACAAGACGGCGCTTGTGTTCGGTCAGATGGACGAGCCGCCGGGCACGCGTCTTCGCGTCGCGCTCTCGGGTCTGACCATGGCGGAGTACTTCCGCGATGTGCAGAAGCAGGACGTGCTCTTCTTCATCGACAACATCTTCCGCTACACGCAGGCGGGTTCCGAGGTCTCCACGCTCCTCGGCCGCATGCCGTCCGCGGTGGGTTACCAGCCGAACCTGGCCGACGAGATGGGTCTCCTCCAGGAGCGCATCACGTCGACCCGTGGTCACTCGATCACCTCGATGCAGGCGATCTACGTCCCCGCGGACGACCTGACCGACCCGGCGCCGGCCACCACCTTCGCCCACCTGGACGCGACGACCGTTCTGTCGCGCCCGATCTCGGAGAAGGGCATCTACCCCGCGGTGGACCCGCTCGACTCCACGTCGCGCATCCTGGACCCCCGCTACATCGCGGCGGACCACTACGCGACGGCGATGCGCGTCAAGGGGATCCTGCAGAAGTACAAGGACCTCCAGGACATCATCGCGATCCTCGGTATCGACGAGCTGGGCGAAGAGGACAAGCTCGTTGTCCACCGTGCCCGTCGCGTCGAGCGCTTCCTGTCGCAGAACACCCACGTCGCCAAGCAGTTCACCGGCGTGGACGGTTCGGACGTACCGCTGGAAGAGTCGATCCGCGCGTTCAACGCGATCTGCGACGGCGACTACGACCACTTCCCCGAGCAGGCGTTCTTCCTGTGCGGTGGCATTGAGGACCTCAAGGCCAACGCCAAGGAGCTCGGCGTCAGCTGACGCCGCCAGCCCCGAGTAGTGCCGTACGTGTGAGAGGGGCGGGCCAGCCCCGCCCCTCTTCCGTACACCCCCTAGACTTTGACCCAACACCCGGCAGCCACTGCCGGGTGGTGACCCGAGGAGCCACCCTTGGCTGCTGAGCTGCACGTCGAGCTGGTCGCTGCGGACCGTAACGTCTGGTCCGGCGAGGCCACCCTGGTCGTCGCGCGCACCACGTCCGGCGACATCGGCGTCATGCCCGGTCACCAGCCGCTTCTGGGTGTGCTGGAATCGGGCCCGGTGACCATCCGTACGAGTGAGGGCGGCACTGTCGTCGCCGCCGTGCACGGCGGTTTCATCTCGTTCGCCGACAACAAGCTGTCTCTGCTCGCGGAGATCGCCGAGCTGGCCGACGAGATCGACCAGGCTCGTGCGGAGCGGGCGCTGGAGCGCGCGAAGGAGGCCGCCGACGCGGTCGCCGAGCGTCGCGCCGACGTCCGTCTGCGTGCGGTGGCGGGGCACTGAGTCCCGCCTCACTACGCGTGAATTAACCTCAGCCGCGGCTCGTACTGGATACTTCCAGGACGGGTCGCGGCTGAGGCGATGCGGACGCTTTTTGTTGATGCTGCGTGGTTCTGGTTTTTTCCCGGCGGTAATGGATGAGGCGAGGAGGTCGTAGGAGATGATCCTCGCTCTGCTTGTGTGCGGCTCTGTCGTCCTGCTGGTGCTGGTGGGACTCTTCGTCTTCGGGCTGCGCAGGAGACTGATCCAGCGCTCCGGCGGCACCTTCGACTGTTCGCTGCGCTGGGACACCACCGAGGAGCTGGACACGTCCGGCAAGGGGTGGGTGTACGGCGTGGCCCGCTACAGCGGCGACCGGATCGCCTGGTTCCGGGTCTTCTCGTACTCGCCGAAGCCGCGCCGCGTCCTGGAGCGCTCGGCCATCGAGGTCGTCACGCGCCGCCCTCCCGAGGGCGAGGAGGAGCTGGCGCTGCTGTCCGACGCGCACATCCTCGGCTGTCTCCACCGCGGTACGCGGCTGGAGCTGGCGATGACCGAGGACGCGCTGACCGGCTTCCTCGCCTGGCTGGAGGCGGCGCCGCCCGGCCAGCGGGTGAACGTGGCATAGCGCGGTACTCACTGACGAGGTACAGCTCGCCGGGGACGCCGATCGGCAGACGTGCGAAAGCCGGAGGAGACGGGGGCGGACTCGTCTCCTCCGGCTTTTCCCATGGGGGGCCGGTGGGGTTACAGCCTCAGGGCTACTTCAGACCGCTGTCGATCGCCGAGACGAGCTCGCCGTTGGTCGTGTCGCCGCTGAACTCCCAGAAGAAGGCGCCTCCCAGGCCCTGCGACTTCGACCAGGCCATCTTGGAGTTGATCGTCGCCGGGGTGTCGTAGCTCCACCAGTTGGTGCCGCAGTGGGCGTAGGCGGTGCCGGCGATCGTGCCGTTCGAGGGACAGCTGCTCTTGAGGACCTTGTAGTCCTCGATGCCCTGCTCGTACGTTCCCGCCGCGGGGCCGGTCGCGGTGCCCCCCGGCTCCTTCTGGGTGACGCCGGTCCAGCCGCGGCCGTAGAAGCCGATGCCGAGCAGCAGCTTCTTGGCGGGGACGCCCTTGGCCTTCAGCTTGGCGATGGCCTCGGAGGAGCTGAAGCCCTGCTTCGGGATGCCGGTGTAGGGGGTGAGCGGCGAGTGCGGGGCGGTCGGGCCCTTCGCGTCCCAGGCGCCGAAGAAGTCGTACGTCATCACGTTGTACCAGTCGAAGGACTTGGCGGCGCTCGCGTAGTCCGTCAGGTCGATCTTGCCGCCGTCCGAGCCGTCGGCGGTGATGGCGGCGGTGACCAGGTTGTTCGCACCGAACTTGGTGCGGAGCGCGGAGGACAGGTTGCCCAGTGCGGCGGGACCGCTGGTGTCGCAGGTCAGGCCGCAGGCGTTCGGGTACTCCCAGTCGATGTCGATGCCGTCGAAGACGTCCGCCCAGCGGGGGTCCTCGACCAGCTTGTAGCAGGAGTCGGCGAACGCGGCCGGGTTCTTGGCCGCCTCACCGAAGCCGCCGGACCAGGTCCAGCCGCCGAAGGACCAGATCACCTTGATGTTCGGGTACTTGGCCTTGAGCTTGCGGAGCTGGTTGAAGCTGCCGCGCAGGGGCTGGTCCCAGGTGTCGGCGACGCCGTCCACGGCCTGGTCGGCGGTGTACGCCTTGTCGTAGTCGGCGAAGGCGTCACCGATGGTGCACTTACCGCCCTGGACGTTGCCGAAGGCGTAGTTGATGTGGGTGATCTTGGCGGCCGAGCCGGACGTCACCAGGTTCTTGACGTGGTAATTGCGGCCGTAGACACCCCAGTTGGCGAAGTAGCCCAGCTTGACCTGGTCGCCGGGGCCCGGCCCCGGGTCGGTGCCGCCGCCAGTGGTCTTGACCGCGACGGACGCGCTCGCGGGACCGGTCTGGTCGGCGGTGTCGCGGGCCTGGATCGCGTACGAGTAACTGGTGCCCTTGGTGAGGGAGTTGTCGGTGTACGTGAGGCCGGTGACGGTGGCGACCTTGGTGCCGTCGCGCAGGACGTCGTAGTTCTTGATGCCCTTGTCGTCGGTGGCCGCGGTCCAGGTCAGCTTGGCCGAGGTGTCGGTGATGCCGCTGGCCACCGGGGTGCCGGGGGCCGAGGGGGCGGCGTCGCCGGGCTGGGTGTCACCGTCGCAGGAGAGGCCGTTGAGCTTGCAGCCCGACGGGTTGCCGGCGCCGGTGCCGTTGAAGCCGAAGGTGACGGAGGCGCCCGGGGTCAGGGTGCCGTTCCAGGAGAGGTTCTTGGCGGTGACGTGGTTGCCTGCGGTGGTGAGCGCGGCGTCCCAGGCGGAGCCCGCCTTGGTGCCGGTGGGGAAGTCCCACTCCACGGTCCACGAGCTCATGGTGGTGGTGCCGGTGTTCTTGACGGTCCACGAGCCTTCGAAGCCCGTGCCCCAGTCCGACTTCTTCGTGTACGTCGCGGTCGCGGCGGGGGCCGCCTGGGCGGGGGAGGCCAGGCCGACCATCGCGGCGAGGGGAAGGGCGAGAGCGGTCAGTCCGGCTGCGAATCGTTTTCTCAGCCGCGAGGATCTGTGGGGATGCTGGGGAATTGCAGTACTCAAGGGGTGCTCCCAAGAAGGTCCGACATGACGGGGGTGGGACCTGCGCCGCCTGGTGAGCACGCCCCTGAGGGGGAGGCAATGCATGGCGTGCTCACCACTGCAGTGCGGTGAGCGTGCCAAGGTCTGGACCAATCGTCAAGAGGTCTGGACCAGAGAGGGGGAGAGTGGGGGAGAGTGGGGAATTCGCCCGTTCGGATCCGATTGGATGCCCTACGTTCAGACGCCCAACTCCTGCGCCAACACCGCCGCTTGGACCCTGCTGCGCAGCCCGAGCTTGCCCAGGAGACGGCTCACATGCGTCTTGACGGTGGCCTCCGCCATGTCGAGCCGGACCGCGATCTCCGCATTGGAGAGCCCCTCGCCGAGCCGGGTCAGCACCTCGCGCTCGCGCCGGGTCAGCGGGTCAAGGACCGACAGGTCGGGTGCGTTCTCGCTGCGTGCGGTCGAGGGCGCGGCGAACTCGGCGATCAGCCGGCGGGTCACGGCCGGTGAGATCAGCCCCTCGCCGCGGGCCACGGTCCGTACCGCCTCCAGCAGGTCCTTGGCCTCGGTGTTCTTGAGGAGGAAGCCGGAGGCGCCCGCGCGCAGGGCCCCGAAGACGTACTCGTCGAGGTCGAAGGTAGTCAGTACGAGGACGTCGGCGAGCTGCTCGGCGACGACCTGCTTCGTCGCCGACACCCCGTCGAGCCTCGGCATCTGGATGTCCATGAGTACGAGGTCGGGGCGCAGCTCGCGGGTGAGACGGACCGCCTCCTCGCCGTCCGATGCCTCGCCGACGACCTCGATGTCGGGGGCGCTGCCCAGGATGAGGACCAGACCGGCCCGTACGGCCGATTGGTCCTCGGCGACCAGGACGCGGACGGGGGCGGGGGCGCGGGCGGGGGCGCTCCCCGTGCTCGTGCTCGTCTGCAGGTGGCTCATGTGGCTCATGTGGCTCATGTGGGGAGCTCCTCGCTCTCGTTCTCGGCGGGCAGCAGGGCCCGTACCTGCCAGATCTTGGTGCCGTCGTCGAGGGCGGCCGGGCCCGCCTCCAACTCGCCGTCCAGCAGGGTGACCCGCTCCTGCATGCCCACCAGCCCTGCCCCCGAGCCGGGTGCGCGCGGCCCTGGGCGCTCGCCGCCGAACGGGCTGGTCACCGACACCGTCAGGGTCCTGTCCGCGTACGCGAGGGAGACGGCGACCGGGCCCGGGGACGCGTGCTTGAGCGCATTGGTCAGCGACTCCTGCACGATCCGGTACGCGGCCAGCTCGACCGGTGTCGGCAGCCCGAGCCCTGCCGGGCGGGCGTCGTCGAGTACGAAGGTCAGCCCGCTGTCGGCGCCGAAGGTACGGGACTGGGCGAGCAGCGCTTCGAGGCCGTCGAGGGTGGGGGCCGCGGTGGGCCTGCCGTCGCCGTCGCCCGCCCGCAACAGGCCGATCAGACGGCGCATTTCGGCCAGGCCCTGGACGCTGTTCTCGCGAATGACGGCCAGCGCGCGGGAGGAGGTCTCGGGGGTGTCGATGGAGAGTGCGGCGGTGGAATGGATGGCGATCGCCGAGAGGTGGTTGGCCACCATGTCGTGCAACTCCCTTGCCATCCGCGCCCGTTCGGCGACCACCGCCTGCGCACGGTCCATCTCGGCGAGCAGTGCGGTCTGTTCGGCGCGCAGCCGGGCGGCGACGGCGGCCTCGCGGTGGTTGCGCAGGATGGAACCGGTGAGCGCGGGCGCGAAACTGATCAGGCCCGTGACCATGCCGACCAGCAGGGCCTCCGGATCGCGGGACCAGGCCAGGAAGCCGATGGTGACCGCCAGGGTGACCATCCCGGTGGTGATCGGGATCCGGCGGGCCGCCTGTGGAGTGCCGTAGACCACGGCCGCGTACACGAGGTCCGCGAACATGATGATCGTGGCGATGTTGCCCCAGGTGAACTGGTCGGCGATCACTCCGAGGGTGCCGACAGCGAGGGCGAACTGGGGGGCGGTCCTGCGCAGCAGCTCCATGGCGGCCAGGACGCAGAGGGGGACGAGGGTCACCCAGCCGGGGAGGAGATGGCGGTTGCCCTGGCTGTACAGCCCGAGGAACCAGAGCACCAGCCCACCGAGCAGGCTGCCCACCGAGAGGAGCACGTCGTCCCGGTGCGGCTGGAAGAGCGGGTGGTGGAGGGAGCGGGGGAGCGGGAGGCGGGGCACGTACTCCATCCAACACGGCCCGCGGCCGGGCGTCCTCCGCGCGCGGGCGGAAACCGCACTGCATCCTTCGGTGTAGTGCGGCTTCGCTCTTGGCGACGATGCTCGGGGGAGGGGGGTGAGTGACGATGGGGGTGTGTTTACGGGAGGAGTCGCGTCGTGATCGTCGCACTGGTCATTGCTTGTGAAGTCGGTTTCTGGGTGCTGCTGTTGGCGGGCCTCTCGCTGCGCTACCTGGCGAAGATGCCCCGGCTCGGAGTGGCGCTGCTGCTGTGCGAGCCGCTGCTGGAGGTCGTACTCCTCGTGGTCACCGCGATCGACCTGAAGAACGGGGCGGTACCGGACTGGAAGCACGGGCTCGCGGCGGTCTACATCGGGTTCACGGTGGCGCTGGGGCACCGGACGATCAAGTGGCTCGACGTACGGTTCGCGCACCGGTTCGCGGGTGGGCCGCCGCCGGTGAAGCCGCCGAAGTACGGGATGGCGCGGGCAGTGTACGAGTGGAAGACGGCGGCGCGGTGGATCCTGGCGTGTGCGATCGCGGCGGGGCTGCTGCAGGGGGCGGCGTGGTACGTGGGGGACGCGGGGGACGTGTCGTCCCTGCGGGACTGGCAGTTCAAGGTGGCGTTCGTGGTCGGGATCAATGTGGTGATTGCGGGGAGCTATACGGTGTTTCCGAAGAGGGGGCCGGGGGTGGCGGTGGAGCGGTGAGGGGAGCGGTCGATCGCGGAGGGGGCGTGCTCTGCGTGGGGGCCGCCCCCTTGCCCACCCTTCCCCAAGCTCTCGGCTTCGCTCGAGCAGGGGAGACCCCACTGCCCCCGGGGGGCGGCCCCGCTGCCCAAGGGGGCTAAGGAGAACGACCACCGCCCCCCAGCAGGCTTACCTTTCGCCGCCCGGGACCCAGAGGACGTCGCCCACCGATTTGTTTGCTGTTCGGGCCAGGATGAAGAGGAGGTCGGACAGGCGGTTCAGGTAGGTGGCGGTCAGCGGGTTCATCGACTCGCCGTGGACCTCGAAGGCCGCCCACGTGGAGCGTTCCGCCCGTCGTACGACCGTGCATGCCTGGTGGAGGAGTGCCGCCCCCGGCGTCCCCGCGGGCAGGATGAAGGAGCGGAGCTTCTCCAGCTCCTCCAGGTAGGCGTCGCAGTCCGCCTCCAGCTTGTCGATGTACGACTGCTCCACCCGCAGCGGCGGGTACTTCGGGTCCTGGACGACCGGCGTGGAAAGGTCCGCACCCACGTCGAAGAGGTCGTTCTGGATGCGGGTGAGGACTGTGACCACGCCCTCGTCCAGGTTGCCGAGGGCGATCGCCGTGCCGATCACCGCGTTCGCCTCGTTGGCGTCCGCGTACGCCGAGATCCGCAGATCGGTCTTGGCAGTGCGGCTCATGTCGCCGAGCGCCGTGGTGCCCTTGTCGCCGGTACGGGTGTAGATGCGCGTCAGATTGACCATGCCCAGAGCGTAGCCATAGCCATTACGCCCCGGCCCGCCGGAAGACCCGCGTACCCGCCGCTACCGCCAGCAACGTGAACGCGACCGCCACCAGCACCCCGTACAGCATCGTGCTGCTCGCGTACTCGCCGACGTACGCCGCCCGCACCGCGTCCACCAGGTACCGGAACGGCATGAAGTGGGAGAGGACGTTCAGCCAGGTGGGCGCCAGCGCCATCGGCAGCATCAGGCCGGAGAGCAGGATCGCCGGCATCGAGACGGCGTTGACGACCGGGCCGAACCCCTGCGGCGTGGAGACCTTCATCGCCAGGGTGTACGAGAGCGCCGCCAGCGCGATCGTCAGTACGCCGACGAAGGCGAAGCCGATCAGGATGCCGGCGACCGGCGCGCGCAGTCCCATTGCGAGGGCCGCGGCCACCAGCAGGACGGCCTGGAAGACGAAGAGGACCGCGTCCCGCAGCACCCGCCCCAGGAGCAGCGCGAGACGGCTGGCGGGAGTGACCCGCATCCGGTCCACCACCCCCGTCCCCTTGTCGAGGATGAGCGCGAAACCGGCGAATGAGGCGCCGAACAAGCCGAGTTGGAGCAGCAGGCCGGGGACCAGTACCTGCCAGGAGTCGCCCTTGGAGCCGAGCGGAAGGCCGGTCAGCAGCGGGCCGAAGAAGAGCAGGTAGAGCAGCGGCATCAGGACGCCGAAGAAGATCTGGAACTTCGAGCGCAGGGTCTGCCGGACGTACCGGCCGAAGATCAGCGAGGTGTCGGAGAGCAGGGAGGACAAGGAGGACAGGGGAGACAGGGGGGACAGGGGGGACGGTGAAGACAGAGCAGGCATGACGGTGGGGCTCCTAGACCGCTACGGGGGTGGTGTCCTTCGGCGCCGGCGCGGCGCGTCCGGTGATGGCCAGGAAGGTGTCCTGGAGCGTGGCGTCGGCCGAGCCGCCGTGGCGCAGCTTGAGCGCGCCCGGGGTGTCGTCCGCGACGATCGTGCCCTTGTCGATGATCACCAGCCGGTCGGAGAGCGCGTCGGCCTCGTCGAGGTAGTGGGTGGTGAGCAGGACCGTCGTGCCGTACGTGTCGCGCAGCCGGCGGATCAGTTTCCACAGGTCGTCGCGGCTTCCCGGGTCCAGTCCTGTGGTGGGTTCGTCGAGGAAGAGGACCTCGGGGCGGTGCGCGAGGCCCATCGCGATGTCGAGCCGCCGCCGCTGGCCGCCGGAGAGCGCGCTGCAGTTGCGGTCCATGAAGTCGGTGAGGTCCAGCTCGTGCGCCAGCTCCTCCGCGCGCGCCGCTGCCAGGGGCTTGCTGAGGCGGTAGAGGCGGCCCTGCGTGACCAGTTCCTCGCGTACCGGGATGTGCGGGTCGACGCCGCCCGACTGGGCCACGTATCCGATCTTGCGCCGTACGCCCGTGGGGTCGGCCAGCAGGTCGCAGCCCGCGACGGTGGCGGTGCCGCCGGTCGGGGCGAGGAGCGTGGTGAGCATGCGGAGGGTGGTGGTCTTGCCCGCGCCGTTGGGGCCGAGGAAGCCGAGGATCTCGCCGGGGCGGACGGTCAGGTCGATGCCGCGGACCGCTTCGACGGGGCCCGCCTTGGTCTGGAAGGTACGGGCGAGGCCGGAGGTGCTGACGATCGCCTGAGGGGCTTCGTTCGCTGTCATGACCCTAGAAAAACAGAGTCCCTCTATTTTTGCAATCGCCCCAACTTTTAAGTCTTGCCAAGTCTTCAGCGGGACCAAGAACGCTGCGTACGATGACGGCATGGCTGAGGGACTGAGAGAGCGCAAGAAGCGGCAGACCAGGCAGTACATCTCCGACGTGGCCACCGGGCTGTTCCTGGCGAAGGGATTCGACGCGGTGACGATCGCCGAGATCGCCGCGGCCAGCGACGTCTCCGTCAACACCGTCTACAACTACTTCCCGGCGAAGGAGGACCTCTTCTTCGACCGCAGCGCGGGCGTCGTCGACCTCCTCGCCCGGCACGTCAGAGGGCGCGACAAGGGCGAGTCCGCCGCCCTCGCCGTCCTGCGCGAACTGCGCGCCGACGTGGAGGCCGTCTCGCCGCGGGTCGGCCTGATGGAGGGTTACGACAGCTTCATGAAGGTCGTGCACGGCGCGCACACCCTGCGCTCCCGCCTCTGGTACATCCAGCAGGAATCGCTGGAGAACCTGGAGAAGGCGCTGCGCGAGGAGACCGGCGCCGGCCCCGGGGACGACCTGCCGGAACTGGTCGCCGGTCAGATCGTCTGGGTGCACTCCACTCTCATGGCGTGGATCGGCCGCGAGATGGTCAAGGGGCGGGCGCCGGCCGAAGTGTCCAGGGGCGCTCTGGTCCTGCTCGACGAGGCCGAGGGACTGTTGAGCGAGAAGGTGCTCAACTACGCGGTCCGCGACGCCGGGTGACGCACGCCACCACGTATCAGTGTGATGTCCGTCATCTGAGACGTGACGCGCATCTCTTCGCCGCCCCAGCGGCCTCATCCGGCGATAACCTCCGCCACAGGACAACGCATACGCGACAGCACGCAGTAGTCAAAGGGAGTGCGCAGTGGCCAGGAAGCTTGCCGTCATCGGGGCCGGTCTCATGGGATCGGGCATCGCCCAGGTCTCGGCGCAGGCGGGCTGGGACGTGGTCCTGCGCGACGTCACGGACGCGGCGCTGACGCGCGGTACCGAGGGCATCAAGGCCAGTTACGACAAGTTCGTGGCCAAGGGGAAGCTGTCGGCCGAGGACGCGGAGGCCGCGCTCGGACGGATCACGACCACGACCGACCTGGACGCCGTCGCCGACGTGGACATCGTCGTCGAGGCCGTCTTCGAGAAGCTGGAGATCAAGCACGAGATCTTCCGCACGCTCGACAAGCTCGTGCGCGAGGACGCCATCCTCGCGTCGAACACCTCCGCCATCCCGATCACGAAGATCGCGGCCGTGACGGAGCGTCCGGAGCGGGTCGTCGGCGCGCACTTCTTCTCGCCGGTCCCGATGATGCAGCTCTGCGAGCTCGTACGCGGCTACAAGACGAGCGACGAAACCCTCGCCACCACGCGGGAGTTCGCCGAATCCGTCGGCAAGACCTGCATCGTCGTCAACCGCGACGTCGCCGGCTTCGTGACGACCCGTCTCATCTCGGCGCTCGTCGTCGAGGCGGCCAAGCTGTACGAGTCGGGCGTGGCCAGCGCCGAAGACATCGACATCGCCTGCAAGCTGGGCTTCGGCCACGCCATGGGACCGCTCGCCACCGCCGATCTGACCGGCGTCGACATCCTGCTGCACGCCACCAGCAACATCTACACCGAGTCCCAGGACGAGAAGTTCGCACCGCCGGAGCTGATGCGGCGCATGGTCGACGCCGGGGACATCGGCCGCAAGAGCGGACAGGGCTTCTACAAGCACTGAGCCGTTCTGCAAGCACTGAGTCGTTCTAGGAGCGCTGAGCCGTTCTACGGGACCGAGGCCTGCCGGGCACCGCGCTCACCCCTACGGGTGAATTCGGTATCGATTCGCTTACAGACGGCAACTTCTCTGCCCCTGCGGCAGTCAGTTGATGGAAAGAAATAAGAGACGAAGACGTCTGACGTCACGGACAAGCACTCTCGGGGAGCGCACATGCACATCAGGGGCGATCACGTCGAGCTGGTCGTCGGGGGCCGCCTCGACGTCCGCAGCGCGGCGGACGCCCGTACGGTCCTGCACTCCGCCGTCGACGACGGCGCAGGGGACCTGGTGCTCAACCTGACCGAGCTGGACTCGTGGGACGCCACCGGACTCGGCGTCATCATGGGCGCGCACCGGCGGGCCGGGCGGTGCGGGCGCCGGCTGGTGCTGCGCGGCGTACCGCCGCAGATGCAGCGGCTGCTGGTGGCGACCCGGCTGCACCGGATCCTGGCGATCGAGGGCGGGCTCGCGGCGGACTCGCTGCCGCGGGTCTGAATCGAGGCGGGTTTGACCGCCCGTCCGGCGCGTCCCGCGAAAGGGCCACGCCCGGGTCCCGCAAGGGTCGCGGCGGAATGGGCCACGCCCGGGTCCCACAAGGGCCGCAGCGGGTCGCCGGGGGGCGGCAATCCTCACACGACTGTGACGTCCCGGACCGTCCAGGACCCCCGACGCTCGTAGATAATGTGCGAAGGTCTAGGGTTCGGTCGCCTGCCGCTTGACGAGCCCACGCAATGGATGCACCCACGTCGGCGGGCACCGGACCAGAAGCGACAGCGAGCGTGTGAAAGGCCGGGAGGGGCAGTCAGCACGCAACGCATCTGGGGGGCTTTGACCATGGACCCGATAAACCGGGGACCTGTTGAGTACGGCCAGGACAACATCCGCAACCACGAAGAGCGGGATCAGCCGGGAGCCGCGCGCGAGCGCGACCCGATGACCCGCGACCTGGGACAGGGTTTCGGTGAGCACAGCGCGACACCGTCGCTCGCCCGCACCGTCCAGTTCACTTCCGGCGACTTCCTGCTGACCGTCAATCCGGTCGACGGAAGCGAGATCGAACCCTGCCCGCCCGGCGAGCGCCCCGAGGCGCCCGTCCGGCACCCGGCGGCCGACCGCGCCGAGCTGGCGCGCGCCGCCAGGCCGCCGGTGCCGCCGGGCCCCGCCGCGCCCGAACTGCCGCTCCTGGAGCGGCAGGAGGAGTGCGAGCGGCTGGTGGGGCTGCTGTCGCGCGGTCGTTCCGTACGGCTGGTGGGAGCCGCCGGATCGGGGCGCAGCGCACTGCTCGACGCCGTCGCCGCAGACTGTGCGGACCTCGCACCCGACGGCGTCGTACGGCTCTCGGGCTACCGGCGCACCACGTCGGAGCTGCTGCAGGACCTGTTCGCGGCCGTCTTCCGGGCGCCGCTGCACCGGCCGGACCGGGACGAACTGCTGCGCCACGTCCACGAGATCGGCGCCGTCGTCGTCCTGGACGACCTGGAGTTCGGCGGGGCGGTCCTCGAAGAGCTGCTCGCTGCGACGCCCGAGTGCGCGTTCCTGCTCGCCACGACGCCCGACGTCGCGGCCGCCTCACCGGAGTCGCACATCGAGGAGGTGCTGCTCGGCGGGCTCGGGCGGGGCTCTTCGCTGGAGCTCCTGGAGCGGGCCGTGAGCCGGCCGCTCACCGACGAGGAGGCGAACTGGGCGGGGGACCTCTGGTTCGAGTCGGAGGGCCTGGCGCTGCGCTTCGTGCAGGCCGGGGCGCTGCTGCGGCAGCGCGACATCCTGCGCGCCGACCCGGGCGCCTTCGACGAGTACGGGTACTTCACCGAGGCCCCGCTCGACGCGCCCTTCGACGCCGCCGACGGGCACGACGTACCGCTGCCCACCCTCGCGGAGGGGATCGCTCCGGTCGCGCCGCTGGCCGCCAGGCTCAGCGAGTCCGCGCGGGCCACGCTGCGGTTCGCGCTGGCGCTCGGCGGCGAGGTGCCGCACCAGGCACACCTGCCGGCACTGGTCGGCGACACCCACGCGGACGCCGCGCTGGGCGAGCTCCTCGCGTGCGGGCTGCTCTCGCCCTCCGGCATGCGCTACCGGCTGGCCGCCGGGGTCGCCGTACAGCTGGAGAACGCGGGATACGGCGAGGACGCGGCCGGGCAGGCGCTGAACGCCGCCCAGCACTACGCCTGGTGGGCCGGGCACCCCTCGGTGACGCCCGAGCGGATCTCCGCCGAGTCGGACGCCGTGCTCGCGGCCCTCGCGGCGCTGGTTCCGGGCACGGAGGCGGGGCACCCGAGTGCCGCCGTGCTCCTGGCCCGTACCGCCGCACCCGCCTTCGCGGCGGGGATGCAGTGGGGCGCCTGGGAGCGGTCGCTGCGGACGGGCGCCGAGGCGTCCCGGATCGCCGGCGAGGTGGCCGAAGAGGCGTACTTCCACCACGAGTTGGGGATTCTCGCGCTCTGTGCGGGCCAACTCGACCGTGCGCGTGCGGAGTTGGAGACCTCGATAGGGCTGCGCGGTGCGCTCGCCGACCGGCGCGGCACCGTCGCCGCCCGGCGGGCCCTCGCGCTCGTCAGGGACCGCAGCGGTACGGGTCCTGTGGGTCCCGGGCCGGTGGGGCCGCCCGTCGTGGCAGCCGTGCCCGCGGGCGGCGGGGCCTACTCGCGCTCGCCGTTCGACACCCCGTACAACCCCTTCGAGTCGGACCGTCCTTCGGCGGGCGAGGAGATGCCCGCCGCGCGGTACGAGGAGTCGGCCTCGCCGCCCGCCGGGGTGCCAGCCCCGCCCGTACTGGGCGAACTCCCGGACTCCGAAGGCCCGTTGGTGATCGGCCGCAGCCCTTCGGCCGCCGGTGGCGGTCCGCCGGCGCGCCGCTCGATGCTCAGCGGCGCCCGGCGCAACCTGGTCGCGGCCGGTGCGGGCGCACTGCTCGTCGCCGTCCTGGGCACGGTGGTGACCCTCGGGGCGACAGGCAACCCGGAAGGACCCGCCGACAACGTCGTCCCCGGCCAGTCCGCCAACGAGGACGCGGGCAAGGGCGGAATCGACGCCGACAAGGCCGAAGGTTCCGAGGGCAACGGCTCCGGCGGTGCGTCCAGCGACGACGGCCCGGGTGACCCCGGTGTCCCCGCCGCCGACTCCACCAGCCGCGGCAAGGACAACGGGGCCACGAACCCGGCCCCGAGCGGCACCGCGGGCAAGCCGACGGACCCGCCGACCAAGCCGACCGGTCCGCCGACCAAGCCGACGGACCCGCCGACGAAGCCCACGGACCCGCCGACCAAGCCGACGGACCCGCCCACCAAGCCGACCGATCCGCCGACGAAGCCGACCGATCCGCCCACCAAGCCGACGGACCCGCCGACGACGCCGAAGCCGGACCCGCCGACGTCTCCCGACAAGCCGCCGACGTCCCCGGACAAGCCGCCGACCTCGCCGGACAAGCCCACGGCGACCTCGGACAAGCCCCCGGCCACCTCGCCGGGGAACACGGTCAGCGCGCCGGGGCCGAGCGGCACGGCCTAGAGCGGAGCCGCAGGGCCGCGTACGTACCGAACACGACTGTGGCGGCCCACCTGATCCCTCAGGCGGGCCGCCACAGTCGTGTTCCGGAGCCGTGTTCCGGAGCCGTGCTCCGGGCGGGCTAGAAGAGCCGCAGCTTGTCGTCCTCGATGCCGCGCATCGCGTTGTAGTCCAGGACCACGCAGCGGATGCCACGGTCGGTGGCCAGCACGCGGGCCTGCGGCTTGATCTCCTGGGCGGCGAAGACACCGGTCACCGGCGCCAAGTGCGGGTCGCGGTTGAGGAGTTCGAGGTAGCGGGTGAGCTGCTCGACGCCGTCGATGTCACCGCGCCGCTTCAGCTCGACGGCCACCGTCGCACCGTCCGCGTTGCGGCACAGGATGTCGACCGGGCCGATCGCCGTCATGTACTCGCGGCGGATCAGCGTGTAGCCCTCGCCGAGGGTCTCGATGCGGTCGGCGAGCAGTTCCTGAAGGTGTGCTTCCACGCCGTCCTTGATGAGACCGGGGTCGATGCCCAGCTCGTACGACGAATCGTGGAGGACTTCCTCCATCGTGATGATCAGTTTCTCGCCCGCTTTGTTGATCACGGTCCAGACACCGGCGTCGTCACCGGTGCCCTCCTTGAGGGTGCAGGGCGGGGACATCCAGTTGAGCGGCTTGTACGCCCTGTCGTCCGCGTGAATGGAGACGCTGCCGTCCGCCTTCACCAGGATCAGACGGGGGGCGGAGGGGAGATGGGCGGTGAGCCGGCCCGCGTAGTCCACGGAGCAGCGGGCGATGACGAGACGCATGGGGAGCAACGCTACTCGACGACAAGGGGTGGACGCGATTCGCCCTGTAAGGCACCCGTACGCCACCCTTCGCAGGCTTCACCAAACCTGCTTGCAATGGCTGGTTGTGTGTGCAATCCCCTGTCGCGGCACCGATGGCGCGCTTACCGTGGATGCAGGAGGTCGCCGTTCGTGCACGCTGCGTTGCGGCTCTCCTGTCCTGCCCGGAAGACCCCGCCCGGGTGCGGGGTCGCGAGAGGAGAACCCATGTCGCTCGACGTCTCACCGGCTCTGTTGGAACAGGCCGAGCGAGGCGAGGTCAACGAAGCCGACTTCGTCGACTGCGTCCGGACCTCCCTGCCCTTCGCATGGGAGATGATCAGCTCGTTGGTGGCCCAGCTGAAGGTCGACGGCGGACAGTTCGCCGACAACCAGACGCCGCCGCCCACCGAGCAAGCCCGTGGCCAGTTGCTGCGGGCCCTGGCGAGTGACGCCATCCGTGGTTCGTTGGAGCGTCACTTCGGAGTACGACTCGCATTCCAGAACTGCCACCGCGTGGCGGTTTTCCCGCTGGACTCCTCGGTCGACGAGCGGCTCGCCCGCTTCACGTCGGTCCGCGGCCAGCTGCTCAACCAGTCGCCGGAACTGCGGGACTGCTGACGTCTGAAGCTGTCGCTCCCGTGTCGCGGGAGGTAGGTGCTACTGATGCAGGAGCGGCAGCTCCCAGCAGGCCCCGCGGGAACTCCCGGCCAGGGCGGTGAGGACGGTCAGGCCGTCCGGGGAAGCCAGGGCCGTGCGGGGAAGCCGGGACCGTCAGGGGAAGCCGGGACCGTGCGGGGAAGCCGGGACCGTCCGGGGAAGCCGGGACCGTCAGGGGCCCGGGGCCGTTCATGACAGCAGTGCCCGCACCTCGGTGCCCAGCCGCCGTACGTTCTCCTCCGTGCAGGCGAGATCGCCCGACCCTTCGGTCAGCAGCGCGAAGCGCGTGATCCCGGTCCGCTCCGAGGTCGCCGCCAGCCGGTCCGCCGCCAACTGCGGCGTACCCACCGGGTGCAGGGTGCACAGCTTCTCCGTGTACGCCACCGGGTCGCGCATGGCGCGGTGCCGGCCGTCGACCGTGACGTGCGCGTCGAGGCCCTGCTTGAGCCAGCCAGGCATCGCCTTGGTGAGGGTCTCGCAGGCGTCCTCGACGCTGTCCGCGATCTGCGCGACACCGGCCGAGACGTGGCCGACCGTCGCGATCTCCTCGGCCGACCGCCCCGCCGCTCGTGCGTACGTACGCCACAGGGCGGTCATGTCCGCTTTGTCCTCGTCCCCGCAGTGCATCCCGAGCAGCATCGCCAGCCCCTGCTCGGCGGCCAGCCGCACGCTCTTCGGCGAGGTGCACGCGACGACGACCTCCGGTCCCGGCGCGCCCTCCAGCTGCTCGTCCGGCCTTGGTACGACCGCGACTTCGCGGAAGCGGTAGCGCTCGCCGCGCGCGTCCACACGCGGCTCGCGCAGCCAGCGCAGCAGCAGGTCGAGGGACTCGGGGAAGCCCTCCTCGTACGCCATCAGACCGCTGCCGAAGACCTCCAGGTCGACCCACGGGCCGCCGCGCCCCACCCCGAGCGAGAAGCGCCCGCCCGACGTGAGGTGCAACAGGGCGGCCTGCTCCGCCACGTTGACCGGATGGGCGGTCGGCAGCACGGTCACCGCCGTGCCCACCCGGATCCGGCGGGTGCGGCCGAGCAGCAGCGCGGCCAGCGTCACGGCCGAAGGACACACGCCGTACGGAACGAAGTGGTGCTCGGCCAGCCAGACGGAGTCCAGGCCCGCCTCCTCGGCCACCTCCGCCGTCCGCACAGCCCGGTGCAGGGCCTCCCCCTGCCCCTGGCCCGGGAACTGGGCCGCCAGTACAAAAGCTCCAATGTGCATCGCCTTATGCCTCCTTCTCAGGCTCCGAATCGGCGATCCCCCACTGGCATTAACGTCTGACAAGTGCCAAAGGCACGGGCCCGCACAAAGATCTTGTGATTTTCCGGCCGGTGCTGCGCCGGGGCTACCGGAGTACTCCCTCCAGTGGTACGCCTACCCCTGTCTGATGGGCCTAGGCTGGGGGAAACCAGTCCGCCCAGCCCCATGAGGTGCTACGTGTCCCCGCGCCGCAACCGCCCCCGACGAGGCGGCGAGAACCCCACCGCGAGCAGCGGAGGCGGCGGTGGCTCCCCGGACCGGTTCGGCCTGCAGCACACCGAGTCCTGGCAGGGCGAGGAGTGGCTCGTGCGACAGGTCAGCGGGGCCAGTGCCCAGGGCAAGCGCTACCGCTGCCCCGGCTGCGACCAGGAGATCCCCTCCGGCGTCCCGCACCTGGTGGCCTGGCCCGACTACGGCGGCGTCGACGACCGCCGGCACTGGCACAAGGCCTGCTGGAACGCGAAGGACCGCCGCACCACAAAGGTGCAGCGGTCCCGCAACGCGCCCCGCTATTAGGGCAGTTGGCCTTCAGAGCGCGGAACGTGAGTAGTTGTCCGTTTCGGGGTTGGGGTTGAGTGAGGGCTGCTGGACACCGGGGCGTGATGAGGATCAGGTGCCGGGCTGAGCGAACAGGCCGGGCTCGGGTTCCGGTGAGGATGCCCCTGGTGACCAGGCGTTTTAGCCTGGAGCGGATGTCTTTGGTGCACTTCGGGAGGATCGGCAGGTCGAGGGTCTGGCAGAGGTCGCGGGCTCGCAGCGGCTTTCCGGTGTCAGCGAAGACGGTGAGGATCTGCTGGTAGGCCGGGTGGTCCGGGCGTCGAGTCGGGCCGGGGTGTGACGGGGGCCGGTGCGGGGATACCGAGGAGGGTCTTGCGGGTGATGCGCAGGTTCTCGCTCTCCGCGTCGAGTTCGCCCAGCCGGGCGGCGAGGTCCTCAACGCGGGAGCGAATCTCTCCAGCCTGCTCGCAGAGTTCGGCCTCACGAGCCTCGACGTACTCCAGGACAGCCCTGATCTGCGGGTTGTCGCTCACGCTGTCCTCCAAGAGCCGATGGTGGCGCCGGTGAGGCGGCGGGCCATGACCGACGTCATCGCCCAGAAGACGCGGGAGCGTGAGGTGGCGAGCCGGTGTTCGTAGTCGCGGACCAGGCGCCGGTAGAAGAGCAAGATCCCGTTTGTCTGTTCCACGATCCACCGCTTGGCCTGCGGGACGAAGCCCTTCTCGGCCGGGTTGCGCTCGACGATCTCGACGTCGATGCCCAGGTACTTGCCGTGGTCGACCACCGTCTTCTTGAATCCCTGGTCGACCAGGGCCTTCTTGACGGTGTCGCACTGAGCGGCCACGCCGTTGAGCAGCGCGATGCCGACGGCGTTGTCGTGCGCGGAGGCGTGCAGGACGACGGCCTCGACGACCAGACCCGACACATCCACGGCCAGGCATCTCTTCCTGCCCGGCACTCTTTTCGAAGCGCCCTTGCCGGTCGTGCCGGCCGGGACGCCGACGGCTGCGTGGATGCTCTGGGTACCCATCACGAGGAGGCTCGGATCGGCTGATCGCCGTTTCTTCTCCCGCAGTTGCCACCGCAGCGGATCGTGGATGGCCAGGTCGGTGCCGTCGTCGCGCCACTTGTAGAAGTAGCACTCCACCGCCCCTGCAGGCGGCAGGCCGTGGGGCAGCAGGTGCCACTGAGCCGTCCGTGGCCGGGGCCGGGAAGACTTCGTCATACCCCGGCCAACGCGGCCACGACTCCAACAGACACCCTCACAGCCCCCGAACCAGCCGATTCAGTCACCCGCGAAGTACGGAGCTAGCGGGTGCCGCCGTAGCCGGTGACTTTGCCGTCCTTCATGTGCACGTACAGCTTGAGGCCGTCGTTGCAGGTGTAGTTGTGGCGTACCTCGCCCCCCTCGTGGGCTTCCGTTGTGCCGGCGCCGCAGCCCTTGGTGACGGTTTTGACCTGCTTGTCGGTCATGCCGGGCCGGAGCTGCCGGATGGCTGTCAGGCTGCCTTCTTCGCCGGCCGTGATGTCGATCTTCGGTGTGGGGGCGGCGGTAGGGACCGTGTCGGGTGTGAGCGAGGTGGTGGGGGCCGGGGTGTGACGGGGCGCTGAGGTGGAGACGGGCAGGTCGGCCTTCTTCGCCTGCCCGCTGCCGGTGTCGTCACCCTGCTGGTAGAAGACACCGGCGATGATGCCGGCCGCCACTACGGTGCCTGTGGCGGCGACGGCTATCGTGCGGCGCTTGTTCCGGGTCGTGCTCATGGGGTCCTTCCGGTTGGGATCGCGTGGTCCGTAAAACATGTCGCAGGTGGCTCACCAGTAGAGTCCGCGGGCCACCCGGCGGCGTTCGCGCAACAGCCTGCACTCGGTCGGCACCTGAGCGATGACCGCCCGGTCGTCGATGGTCGCATTCACGCGACGAACTGTTCGACGACCCCGTCGGCAGCCCCTATCCCCTATAATGTCAGTATGACGATTACTGAGGCGGATGTAGCTGCCGGGGCCCGCCGTATCTCCGACGTGCTGTATGGCCGGTCTGTGGATCTGGTCGGCTTCAGGCAGACTCAGGACGGCAAGCCGTTCGTCGAGGTACGCGACGGCAGAGCCCATTTCATCGTCCGCGAGCGCGGCATGGAGCTCCAGCACACCGTCTATGACGATCTCGATGAGCTCCTGTACTTGGTGGCGGTGGACGAGACCCGGTCGATCGCGACCGGGTGGGAGGCCGAGAGCCGCCATACGCGTCCTGCGGACACGGACGAGTGGGTGGTGTGGCGGGCCAGGCAGTTGCAGCTCATGCACCAGCTCGACCCGGTGTGGGGGGAGCGCCTGCGGGCGGAGGTTCGGGTGGCGGCCGAGCTGGCCGATGTCCGGTTCGAAGACATTGATGCCGTCGTCCTGGACTAACCCTCTGGGCATGGAGAAGGCTCCCCGCGCTGGAAGCGCGGGGAGCCTTCTGCGTGGTGTGGCGGGTTATGCCTGGGGCACGACCTTCAGGAACTTGTTGTCCAGGAGCCACTGGACGTTGATGAAGTAGTCCTTACCGCCGCCGACCGGGGTCAGCTTGGGCAGGAGGTACTGGGTGCCGCCGCCGGGCTGCTCGAAGAACGGGGCGATCTTCCCGGCCTGGATGTCACCGGCCTTGCCGTACTTGGCAATGTCCGACCACGGACGCACCCACTCGTACACGTGGTACGACGACTTGCCGGCCTCGAACTCCAGGTTGGCCGGGGGGATCGCCCGCTGGGCGAAGGGCACAGCCTTGGGAGAGAGGAACCCGCCGGCGGGGGCGCCGAAGCGGTCCCACTGCTCGCCGACCTTGGGGATGTACGCCTTCTGCGTGCCGTTCACGAAGCCCATGAAGTCCGGGTAGTCGAACCATCCCTTCGAGGTGTTCCAGTACTTGGCGAAGAACATCGGCACGGACAGCTGGCCGGTGCGGGCGTAGTCCTTGAGGATGACCTGTGCGCTGGCCGGCATCTTCGCGATGACCTGGTCGACGGTCGCGACGTGCGTCATCTCCGCGACCAGGTTCTTCAGGGCCGGGCTGGTGCGGGCGGCACTGGTGATCATCGTCTCCAGGGCGCCGTACTCCTTGGCGGACAATGCGAGGGCGTCGAGTCCGGCGAGGGCCTTCTCGAAGCCGATGCCGGTGCGCACCGAGGCGTCCAGGGCGGTGATGACCTTGGTGACCTTGGTGAACTGGCCGACGAAGGGCAGGACCGTGACCCCGGCCCAGGCGCAGCTGCTCGCGTTGCCCTCGCCGCACTTGACGAAGTCTGCCTTGAGCGCGTTGATCAGCGTCTCGACCATGTTCGGCGGCGGCTGGAGCGCCGGGTAGGTCTCGGTGATCGTCGCCGTGTGCACGCGGTGGTCGAACCCGGACCAGTAGCCCTTGCCCTTGGGGCAGGTCTTGTTGGTGATCCCGGCAGCGTCGCTGTCACACAGGAAGGTGTCGAAGCCGAGGTCGTAGGTGACCTCGAAGTCCTGGAAGCAGACGTCGAGCGTGGACGCGACACGGCAGTCGCCCTTGGGGGTGGCCCCGAGGGTGTCGGTGTACGCGGTGTAGAACGCGCGGGACCCGGACGCGCCGCTGTTGGGCAGCGGCAGGTTGGCCTTGTCACGCTGGGTCTGGTCGGAAGGCAGCGGCTTCGCCTTCAGCTTGGCCAGCGCGTCGCGTTCCTCCTGGTCAGCGGCCAGGGCCTTGGCCGCGATGGCCTGCCACTTCTTCTTCTCCTCGGCGGAGAACTCCTCACCGGTCGCGGGGTCGACGACGACCGGCGGCACGGTCACCTTGAACTTGGCCCATGGGGACCAGTCCGTCTCGTACGCCTTGCCGTCGTAGGCGGAGGAGCGGACGAGGTAGGTCCAGCCATCCTTCAGCTTCCCCGCCGAAACATTGACGGAGGCCGGGGTGCCGGAGGCGGTGTATCCGGAGACAAGGACGTCGTACTTGTTGTCGTCGCTGAGGTTCACCTTGGACCCGGCGGTGCCGTCCGCCTTGACGGTCCACACCTCGAAGGTGCTGGTCGTCTTGTCCTTGTCCGCATCCACCACAGTGTTGCGGAGGGTGGGGGTAAGAGTGTTGGTCTGCCATACGCCGGAGGTCTGCGTGAAGGGCGGGCCGACCTCGGGTGCCTTGGGCGTGTCGGGCGCCCTGTTGGCGGCTGCGGCGCCCAGCGCGCGGTTCGCCTGGGGCGCCGGCTCACCGTGCACATGAGGCGGTGTCGCTGAGGGCCGCTCGTCAGTGACGGCGGCGGCCGCCGACCGGTCGTCAGTGACGGCGGCGGTCGCCACTCCCGAGCTGAGAGCTATGACCATGGCCGTTGTCACGGCGACGGAAGCTCTCCTGGTCCTGGAGGCGGGTATCAAATGTCTGAAACGACCGAGAGAGTTCACGCAAATCCGTTCATATACACCTATGCATGACGCGTACGCATCATGCGGCACGTGACAGTAGCCATTGGTCCAGACCAACGCTATGACCCCGGTCACTGGTGCGGTAGGTCAACTATGCCCATTTTATTGGGGTTTGCTAATCCTTAGGCGCACTGGCGCGAGCCGCGGGCCCCCATTTGAACTGCCCCGTCGGTATGGCCGAGCTGCTGGCAGGGCAGGTGAGTCGGGGTGAGGTGGAGGTGCGCTGGGGCAGTGCGGTGCTGCCGCGCCCGGGCGGCCTGACCGTAAGGGCTGCGCCGGTGATGGCCTTTCCAGGTGGCATGGCGTCAGTCACCTCGATGCGGGGACCTGCCCGAGGTTCTGTACCAACTGGCCATCGGCCGCCGGGGTGTCAACGGCCTCGTCTTCGTTCTGGCACGGGGGTCCGGATCGCGGGGTGTCAAAATTCCCGAGAGTGCAGAACATGATCCTTCGAGCAGTGGGTCTTGGTCGAGCCCGTGATCACCGCGTGGAAGGCCGCGCATCCGTCGGTCAGCGGCCACCGGGGCAGATATCCGATGCGGGAGATCGTGAACGCGATCCTGTACCAGAACCGCAGCGGCTGTCAGTGGGACCTGCTGCCCCATGACCTGCCGCCCGCCGGGGCGGTGAAGTACTACTTCTACAAGTGGCGCGACGACGGCACCGACCAGACCGTCCACGACCTGCTGCGGTGGCAACTGCGGGAGAAGAACCGGCGATCAGCCGACCCGAGCCTCATCGTGATGGACACCCAGAGCATCCACGCCGCCGTCGGCGTCCCGGCCGACACGACCGGAAAGGACGCTTCGAAAAAGGTGCCGGGCAGGAAGAGATGCCTGGCCGTGGATGTGTCGGGTCTGGTCGTCGAGGCCGTCGTCCTGCACGCCTCCGCGCACAACACCGCCGGCATCGCGCTGCTCAACGGCGTGGCCGCTCAGTGCGACACCGTCAAGAAGGCCCTGGTCGACCAGGGATTCAAGAAGACGCTGGTCGACCACGGCAAGTACCTCGGCATCGACGTCGAGATCGTCGAGCGCAACCCGGCCGAGAAGGGCTTCGTCCCGCAGGCCAAGCGGTGGATCGTGGAGCAGACGAACGGGATCTTGCTGTTCTACCGGCGCCTGGTCCGCGACTACGAGCACCGGCTCACCACTTCCCGCTCCCGCGTGTTCTGGGCGATGACGTCGGTCATGGCCCGCCGCCTCACCGGCGCCACCCTCGACTCCTGGAGGACCGCATGAGCGAGAACCCGCAGATCACCGCAGTTCTGGAGTACGTCGAGTCACGTGAGCGCGAGCCGGAGGAACGGGCCGGGCAACTTCGCGGCCGCATCGAGGAACTCACTGCGGAGCTGGTCGAGTTCGACGCGGAGCGCGAGAACCAGCGCGTCACCCGCAAGACCCTCCTGGCCCTGCCGGCCCCCGCACCCGCCGGCGAACCGGACCGTCCCGACGTCCCCGCCTACCAGCAGATCCTCGCCGCTTTCGCGGATACCGGGCATCCGATGCGGGCCCGCGACCTGCGCCAGGCACTCGACCTGACGATCGTCCCGAAGAACACCGAGGGCATCCGATCCAAGCTCAAACGCCTCACAGCCAGGGGCATCCTCACCGAGCCCGAGCCCGGCTTGTTCGCCCCTCCGAGCAGCTGAGCGGCATCGCGTCCTCATGACCAGCAGTCCGCGCCCAAGCCCAACCGCGAAACGGACAACTACTCACGTTCCGCACTCTCAGAGCAGTCGGTGCTCGGGGCGGTCGACCGGTCAGACATCCCGCTTGTTCTGGGCGACGAAGGCCAGTGCGAGTACGACGGCCACCAGGCCGGCCATGATGCCCAGCGGGGTCCAGCCGGTGAGGCCACCCTCGGTCATCTCGGTTCCGTAGAAGACGGCGAGCTGGCTGGGGATCGAGTACTCCAGCAGGAAGGACTGCGCGCCCTCCAGCGCCTCCGTCATCATGAACAGCGCCATCACCAGCGGCAGCAGCACCAGGCCGATCATGAGGGTGATCGCGCCCGCCGAGTGCCTGATCAACGAGCCCACGGCCAGCGAGAGCAGACCGATCAGCGCGACGAACGCACTGACTCCGACGGTCGCCCGCAGCCACTGGCCGCCATTGGCCGTGCCGTCCAGCGCACCCACCATCAGGGCGGACTGCACAACGGTGGCGACCAGGGTGATCGCGAAGGTGAGCAGGAAGAAGACGAGCGACTTGGCCGCCAGGACGCGCGCCCGGCTGGGGCAGGCGGTCAGCGTCGTACGGATCATGCCCGTGCCGTACTCGGAGGCGATGGTCATCACGCCGAGGGTGATCACCGGGATGACGCCGAGCATCACACCCACGAAGCCGAACGTGATCGGCGACGCATCGTCGGGGAGGCTGGAGCCCGCGAGGGCGAGGGTGACGAGGACGCCCACGCCGAGGATCAGCACGACCATCACGCCGAGCGTCCAGATCGTGGAGCGCACGGAGCGGATCTTGGTCCACTCGGAGGCCAGCGCGTCCGCCAGCGTCGCACGGCGCACCGGCACGGGGGAGACGTAACCGGGCTGCTGCGGGTGCGGGTGCTGGTGCGGGTACAGATTCGGGGTCGAGGGAGTCGTCATCGGGCGTCCTCGGGGGTGTCGCTGTTGGTGTCGCTGCTTGTGTCGTCGCTCTTGCGGAGCTGCGGGGCAGGGGCAGGGGCAGGGGCCTGGGCAGGGGCCTGGGCGGCGTCGGTGGGCGCCGGGGGAGCGGCCGGGGCGGCGGGCTGCTGTGCGTACGGGTTCTGCGCCGCCGGCAGGGGCGTGCCCGTACCGGATCCCGGGACTCCCGGGTGCGGCTGTCCCGGCTGGGGCGGCGGCGGGGCGTACCAGTCCTGCTGCGGCGGCCCCTGCGGGACGACGGGCTGCCCCGGCAGGGGCCGGCCGGGCAGCAGCGCGCCCGCGGTGTCCGGCTGCGCGAAGCCCGCGAGCTGGTCGTCGGTGGAGCGGTAGTCGACCGCGGCCTGCGTCATCCGCATGTAGGCCTCCTCCAGCGACGCCTGGTGCGGGGACAGCTCCCACAGCCGTACGTCCGCGCCGTGCGCCAGGTCGGAGATCCGCGGCAGGGGGAGACCGGTGACGCGCAGCGCGCCGTCCTGCTCCGGCATGACCTGGCCGCCCGCCTCGGTGAGCACCGAGGTCAGCTTCTCGCGCTGGAGGGGGTCGGTCTGCGGGGTGCGGACGCGGGCGAAACCGGCGGAGTTGGCGGCGATGAAGGCCTGGACGCTCATGTCGGCGAGCAGCTGGCCGCGGCCGATCACGATCAGGTGCTCGGCGGTGAGTGCCATCTCACTCATCAGGTGCGAGGAAACGAAGACCGTACGGCCCTCGGAGGCCAGCATCTTCATCAGGTTGCGCACCCAGAGGATGCCCTCGGGGTCGAGGCCGTTGACCGGCTCGTCGAAGAGCAGCACCTGTGGGTCGCCGAGCAGCGCGGCGGCGATGCCGAGCCGCTGGCCCATGCCGAGCGAGAAGCCGCTGGAGCGGTGCTTGGCCACCTCCTGGAGGCCGACTACCCCGAGCACCTCGTCGACCCGGCTCGCGGGGATGCCGGAGAGCTGGGCGAGCGAGAGGAGGTGGTTGCGGGCGCTGCGCCCGCCGTGCACCGCCTTGGCGTCGAGCAGTGCGCCCACCTGGCGGGGGGCGTTGGGCAGCTCGCGGAAGGGGTGGCCGCAGACGGTGACACTGCCCGAGGTGGGTTCGTCGAGACCGAGGATCATGCGCATTGTGGTGGACTTGCCGGAGCCGTTGGGCCCCAGGAACCCGGTGACGGTCCCCGGCCGCACCTGGAAGGAAAGGTTGTACACGGCCGTCTTGGCGCCGTAGCGCTTCGTCAGGCCGATTGCCTCGATCATTCTCCAGCCCCATCGACAGATTGTCGGGGCCACGATCACACGCTTGGTCGTGCGGTGATTCTTTCTGCCCCCGTAAGCACTAGGAGCTTAACCAGGGGAGGGTGGTTCCGGCCAAGAACGACTGTTCGTACCGGAACCCGGACACTTCGCGCGCGGGGACCCGGGTCGGGAGGGCGGCGGCTCACGCGTCGCGGTTCTTCAGCACCAGCCAGCCGCACAGCACCGCGAGAACCACCCAGAGCACCAGGATGCCCAGGCCGCCCCAGGGCCCGTACGGGGCGATGTCGTTCTCGGGCGCGACGACCTGCATGATCTTGGTGCCGGCCTGGTCGGGGAGGTACTGGCCGATCTTGCGGGTGGCCTCGACGTTGCCCAGGATCGGCGCGAGCAGGAAGAAGATCGGCATCAGGATGCCGAGCGAGAGCATCGGCGAGCGAAGGATCATGGTCACTCCCATCGCGAACACCGCGATGAGCGTCATGTACAGCGCGCAGCCGATCACCGCCCGCAGTACGCCCTCGTCGCCGAGCGACACCTTGTACGGGCCGAGCGCCGCCTGTCCGGCGAAGAACGTCACGAAGCTCGTCACCAGTGCCACCACGAAAGCGAGCAGCGCCGCGACGGTCAGCTTGCTGAAGAGGAAAGTGGCGCGCCGGGGTACCGCGGCGAGCGAAGTGCGGATCATTCCGGTGCTGTATTCGTTGCCGACGACCAGCACTCCGAAAACGATCATCGCGAGCTGGCCGAGACTCGTCCCCGCGAAACTCGTGAACGTGGGATCCGCGAACTGCAGTTCCTTTGCGTTCATCTTCGAGAACTGGTCCTTGACCAGCAGACTGATCAGGAATCCGAGGCCTACCGTGAACAGCACGGCGAGTCCGAGCGTCCACACGGTGGACTGCACGGATTTGATCTTGGTCCATTCCGATTTCAGTACCTGTGCGGCAGCCATCTCAGACTCGCCCTCCGCTCGGGTCCGAGTGCGCGTGATATTCGACCGACTCCGCGGTGAGCTGCATGAACGCCTCCTCCAGCGAAGCCTGTTGCGGGCTCAGCTCATGGAGGACGAGCTGGTGCTGCGCGGCCAGCTCGCCGAGCTGCTCGGAGGTCGCCCCGTCCACTTCGAGGGTGCCGTTCCCGGCCGTCACCACCGTCACCCCGGCCTGGTGCAGCACGTCCCGCAGCCGCTCCTGCTGCGGGCTGCGCAGCCTTACGTACGAGCGTGAATTGGTGCGGATGAAGTCCGCCATGGACGTGTCGGCGAGCAGCCTGCCCTGGCCGATGACCACCAGGTGGTCGGCGGTGAGCGCCATCTCGCTCATCAGGTGCGAGGAGACGAAGACGGTGCGGCCCTGGGCGGCGAGGGACTTCATCAGGTTGCGGATCCAGTGGATGCCCTCGGGGTCGAGCCCGTTCACCGGCTCGTCGAACATCAGGATCTTGGGGTCGCCGAGCAGTGCGCCCGCGATGCCCAGGCGCTGGCCCATGCCGAGCGAGAAGCCCTTGGAGCGCTTCTTGGCGACCGCCGTCAGACCGACGGTGTCGAGGACCTCGCCGACCCTGGAGGCCGGGATCCCGTTGCTCTGCGCCAGGCACAGGAGGTGGTGGTACGCGCTCCTGCCGCCGTGCAGCGCCTTGGCGTCCAGCAGGGCGCCCACGTACTTCAGCGGGTCCGTGAGGTCGGTGTAGCGCCTGCCGTCGATGCGGACGGCGCCCGCGGTGGGGTGGTCCAGGTCCAGCATCATGCGCATCGTGGTGGACTTGCCCGCGCCGTTGGGGCCGAGGAAGCCGGTGACGATGCCCGGCCGTACCTGGAAAGTCAGGGCGTTGACGGCCGTCTTCTCGCCGTACCGCTTCGTCAGGCCCGATACCTCGATCATGCCCGCCACGCTAAAGGCGGACAAAGCCCCCCGCCACTGGGGGAGTGGCGGGGGGCTTCGAGGTGTACTCGGCGTACGACCGGCGATGACGGTCCGTGCGTACGACCGGTGACTAGCGGGACTGCTGGGCCGGGACTCCGCGGGAGATCGGCTCGTCGTCCACCGGGGCACCGGCGGCGGCCACGGCCGCACCGGTCAGCGTCGCCAGCATCTCGCGGACGTTGGTGAGCTGGGCGTTGATCGAGTCGCGGCGGTTGGTGAGCGCCGCCAGCTCGCGCTCCGATTCGCTGCGGATCCGGTCGGCCTTGGCGTTCGCGTCGGCCACGATGTCCTCGGCCTGGCGCTGTGCCGTCTCCACCGTCTGACGGGCGCGGCGCTCCGCGTCCGTACGCAGCTTCTCGGCCTCCAGGCGCAGCTGCTCCGCCCGGTGCTCGATCTCCGCGAGACGCTTCTCCGCCTTCGCCTGACGCGACGCCAGGTCGCGCTCGGACTGCTCGCGGCGCTTGGCCAGGTTGGTCTCGAAGTCCGCGGCGGCCTGGGCGGCCTTGGCGCGGGTCTCCTCGAAGAGCGCGTCGGCCTCCTCGCGCTTCGACTGCGCGTCCTTCTGCGCCTCGGAACGCAGCTGGGCGGAGTCGCCCTTCGCCTTCTCGACGATGCGGACGCCCTCGTCCTCCGCCTTTGCCTTGCGCTCCGCGGCGAACGACTCCGCGTCGTTGCGCACCTGCTGGGCGGCCGACTCGGCCAGCTCACGGTGCTGCTCGGCGGCGCGGCGGGCCTCCTCGCGCAGGTCCTTCGCCTCCTCCTCGGCAAGGCGGAGGATCTTCTCGACGCGGGCACCGAGACCGGCGTACGACGGCTCGGCGTCGTTCACCTGCGCCTGCGCGTTCTGCGTTTCGAGGTGGAGCTCCTCGATGCGCTTCTCCAACGAGGTGATCCGGGCGAGAGCACTGTCACGGTCGGCGAGCAGCTTGGCGATGCGGTCGTCCACCTGACCGCGGTCGTAACCACGCCGCACCTGCTCGAAGCCGTATGGGGAGGCGGAAGTGTCGCTCATGAGGTTCCTGTCGAATGAGACCGGTGAGGTGATAGGGGAATCCTAGGGGCCATAGCGGCGTGTCATCGAGCCAATGCCGGTTTGATCTGGAGAATGACCCTCCTTTTGAGTGGCAACCTGCCAGACCGCTTGCCACCCACACGGATGAACACTTCGTCAAACCTGCCTGGAATCACAGCTCAATCACAAGTGGAGCATGTGGAGCATCAGCGACGGAATCTGCCGTACTGCAAACACTCCGTGAATCCCGCTAGCCGTCCGAAGACTTGCCACTCGATCGAGTCCCGCCCGCCGCCGCACCGGCCTTGACGCCGCCCGAACCCGAGCTGTTGGCCGGCTTGCTGCCCCCGGACGGTGCCTCGAATGATTCCAACGCCTCAAGGACGTCCTGGACACGGGAGATCTCGGTCTGGATGTCCTCGCGCCTGCGCACCAGGACATCCAGCTCGCGCTGACCCTCGGCGACCGTGTGCTCCGCCTCGGCCTTCGCCTCGTCCCGCAACTTCGTTGCCTCGCGGATCAGTTCGGCCTTCTTCTGCTCGGCCTCCTTGAGTAGCTGCTCGGCCTTCTTGACCGCCGCGATCCGGACCTTCCCGGCCTCCGAACTCGCCTCGGACACCATGGACTTGGCCTTCGCCTCGGCCTCGGCCTGCTGTTCGGTGGCGGCCTTCATGAGCTTGTCGACGCGCTCACCGGCCGTCTTCATCTGCTCGGAGGTCTCGCGGCGCGCACGCTCGTGCAGCTCCTCGATCTCACCCTCCAGGCGGGACCGCAGCTCCTCCGCCCGCTCCCTTATGGCGGTCGCGTCCCGGCGCGCGCCGACCAGCAGCTCGTCCGCGTCCGTACGGGACCGCTCCACCAGCGAGTTGCCCTCGACCTTGGACTCCGAGACGAGCCGGTCGGCCTCCTTGCGGGCCGCGCCGACCATCATGTCGGCCTGCTCCTCGGCCTGGGTGGCGGCCCGCAGCGCCTCCTCCTGGGCCTTCGCGACGAGGTGGTCGGCCTGCTCCGCGGCGTCCGCACGCCGCTTGGCAGCGGCCTTGCGGGCCTCGTCGAGCAGCCGGTCCGCCTCGTCGCGCGCCTCGGAGCGCAGCTGCTCCGCCGCGCTCTCGGTGTCCTCGCGGTGCTTGGCCGCCTCGCTGCGGATCCGCTCGGCGGCCTGCTGGGCGGAGCCCACCGTGTCGGCGGCCTCCGCGCGCAGCCGCTCGGCCTCGCCCGTCGCGTCCGACACCAGCAGCTCGGACTTCAAGGTGGCGTCGGAGACCAGCTTCTCCGCCTGCTGAAGAGCCTCGGTGGTCAGCTTGTCGGCCTCGCCCGCGGCCTCCGTGATGAGCTTGTCGGCCTGCACGGCAGCGTCCGTGCGGCGCTTGTCGGCGGCCTTGCGGGCCTCGTCGAGCACCTGCTCGCCGTCGGTGCGCGCGGCACTGCGCAGCCGCTCCGCCTCCGCCTCGCCGTCCGCCCTGACCTGCTCGGCCTCGCCGCGCAGCCGCTGCGCGTCCTGCTCGGCGGTGGTCAACGCGAGGGCGGCCTGCGCGGTGAGCCGCTCGGACTTTGCGGTCGCCTCGGCGAGCGTACGGGCGGCCTCCTGCTCGGCCTTCGCCCGTACCTCCGCGGCCTCGTGCTGGATCTGCTCGGCCTCGGTGCGGGCCTCGCCGATGAGGAGATCGGCCTGTGCGGCGGCCTCGTTGCGGATGCGGTTGGCGTCGTCGCGGGCCTCTGCCCGGGACTTCGACGCCGCCTCCTCGGCCGCCGCGAGGGCGTCCGACGCTTCGGTACGGAGCTGCTGGGCGCGCTCCTGCGAGTCCGTCTTGAGGCGCTCGGCCTCGGCGATCGCGTCGCCCACGGTGCGCTCGGCGAGCGCCTTCGCGGCGTCGGTCTCCTCCTGGGCGCGGCTGCGGATCCGATGGGCGTCCTCGGTGGCCCGCTCCCGCTCGGCGTAGGCGTCGGCGCGGACCCGGTCCGCCTCCTCCTGCGACTCGGACCGCGTACGCTCCGCCGCGTGCTCGGCGGCGTTGCGCAGCCCGGCGATCTCGTCCTCGGCCTGCTCCTGGAGCCCGGCCACCGCGTCCCGCACCTGCTGCGCGGTCTGCTCGGCCGCCGACACCAGCTCGGAGGCCCGCCGGTCCGCGTCCCCGACCAGGCGCTGCGCCTCCGCCTGCGCCTCCTCGACGCGCTTGCGGGCCGATGCCAGGAGCTCCTCGCTCTGCTCGCGGGCCTGGGCGCGCTCGCGCTCGGCCTCCTCGCGGGCGTTCTCCAGCGTCTCGCCGGCCTCGCGCCGGCGCCGTACGGCCTCCTCCTGGGCGGCGGCGAGAGCCTCCGCCGCCTCGCCCGACACCCGCTCGGCCGCCGCGGCGGCCTCCGCGCGCACCCGGTCGGCGCTCTCCTGCGCCTCCGCCTTCAGCCGCTCGGCCTCCGCCGACGCCTCGCTCCGCAGCCGTACGGCGACGGACTCGCCCTCGGCCCGCGACTGCGACGCGTCCGACGCGGCCTCGCTGCGCAGCCGCTCGGCCTCCGTCTCCGCCTGCGCCTGCAACGTCCGTACCCGCTCGGCCGCCTCGGCCCGCAGCCGCTCGGACTCCTCGGCGGTCTCCCGGCGGATCCGCTCCGCCTCCTCGCGGGCACCCGACAGGGTCTCCTCGGAGGACGCGAGACGCTGCTCGGCCTCGGTGCGCAGCCGCTCCAAGCCCTCGGACGCCTCGGCCTGACGTGCGGCGACGGCCCGTTCGGCGTCCTCGCGGAGCGCCGTGACTGCGGCCTCGGCCGCCGCCTTCGTCGCCTCCGCCTGCTCCTCGGTCTCGGCGCGCAGCCGGTCCGCCTCGGCGCGGGTGCGCTCCAGCGTCTCCTCGGCCTGCTTGCGCAGCGCGGTCGCCCGCTCGGTGGCCTCGGAGCGGATCTGCTCGACGTCCGAGCCCGCGGTCGCCCGCAGCTCATCGGCGTCCGTACGCGCCTTGGTCAGCAGCTCCTCGGCGGTGCTCGCCGCCTCCTCGATCTGCTGGACGGCCTCCCGGCGGGCCTCGCCGCGGATCCGCTCGCCCTCGGCGACGGCCTCGGAGCGCAGCTGCTCGGCCTCGCCGCGCAGCCGGCGGGCCTCCTCCTGGAGCTCGACCGTCTTGGCCCGGTACTCCTTGGTGTCGTCCTTGGCCGCGCCCTTGAGCTCGTCGGCCTGCTCGGCCGCGTCCCCGCGCAGCCGCTCCGCCTCGGCGTCCGCCTCGCGGCGGATCCGCTCCGCCTCCTCGGCGGCCTTGCGGGTGGTCTCCCGGGCGTTCTCGGACGCCTTGGTGAGGACCTCCTCGGCACTGCGGGCGGCCTTGGCGAGCTGGGCCGCGGCGTCCTCCGACGCGACGGTACGGGCCTTGTCCGCGGCCTCCTTCACCACGCGCTCGGCCTCCGCGCGGGCGTCGGCGAGCGCCTGCCCGGCCTCCGCCTTCAGCGCCTCGGCGTCCTTCGTCGCCTCGCCGACGAGGCGGGCGATCTCGGACTTGGCCGTACGGGTGCGCTGCTCGTTGACGGACTCGGCGCCTGACAGCTGCTTGGCGGCGGCGTCCTTCGCCTCGGAGAGGACCCTCTCCGCTTCGAGCCGGGCCTCACGCAGTGCCGTTTCGGCCTCCTGCATCCGCGTCTCGGCGGTGCGGCTCAGCTCGGCGGCCTGCTTGCGGGCCTGGTCGGACTCGGTCGTCGTGGTCGTACGGAGCTGCTCGGCGTGGGTGGTCGCCTCCTGCGCCTGCGTGGAGGCGGCGTTCAGCAGCCGTTCGGCGTCCTTGCGGGCGCGCAGCAGCGTCGCCTCGGCCTCGGCACGGGCCGCCTCGGAGTCGGCGGTGAGCCGCTGGCGGGTCTCCTCGGCGACCCGGGTCGCCTCCGCGCGGGCGGCGGCGAGGGCCTGCTCGGCCTCGGCGCGGGACTCCTCCATGAGCCGGCGGGCCTGGGCCTCGGTGCGGGCGCGGAGCTGCTCGGCCCACGCCACGTTCTCGTTGACGTGGGACTCGACGGTCTGGCGGCGCTCGGACAGCTCCTGGTCGAGGCGCTGGCGGCGGGTGACCGCCTCCTGGTGCAACTCGGCCTGGAGGCGGGCCTGGTGCTCCGCGTGCTCCTGGAGGATGCGCTGGGTCTGGGCGCGGGCGTCGCGCAGCTCCCGCTCGGCGTCGGTGCGGAGTTGGTCCGCCTGCACCTGGGCGTTGCGGAGCAACTGCTCGGACTGGTACCCGATGTCCGCCGCGTCGTAGGCAGGACGGGACGCGAGGTTGCGGCGCGCCTCGTGGAGCTTGGCGCGCAACACCTCGACCTGGTAGCCGAGGTCCTCGGCATGCTGGACCGCCTTCTCCCGCTCCGTCTTCAGCCGGTCCATCTCGGCCTCGAACATCGAGAGACTGTCGGACTCAGCCCGCTGAGGGCTCTCCTGGCGTTCGTAGCCCCGCACTGCGCGGTCCCATCCGTCCCCTGGTCGCAACTGTCTGTCGTGACGCTGTAGTCGTACGTGTCGTCGTACGGCCCGCTGGTCGCACGGCCCCACCCTGTCAGCGGGTGGGCCCCCGGGGGAATGGTGTCAGATCATCAGGGGGCCACAAGTCGCAGGCCCTCTTCCCGGCCCCGGCCCGGAACGGCTCACTCTACCGGCCGGGTCGGGCGGGAGTCAGTGGTCCTCAGGACTGCCCTGTGCCGCGGGCTGCGCCGCGGTGACCAGTTCGGTCAGCACGCCGTGGCAGTCCTTGGGGTGCAGGAAGGTGATCCGGGATCCCATCGAGCCGATGCGCGGCTCGTCGTACAGCACGCGTACGCCCTTGTCGCGGATGTCGGCGGCGTCCGCGTCGACGTCGGCGGTGCCGAAGGCGATGTGGTGGACGCCCTCGCCGTTCTTGGCGAGCCACTTGCCGACCGCGGAGTCCTCGCGGGTGGGCTCCAGGAGCTGGAGGTAGGTGGCGCCGCCGTCGGACGCCCCGTTGACCCTGATCATGGCCTCGCGGACCCCCTGCTCCTCGTTGATCTCGGTGTGGTGGACCTCGAAGCCGTAGGTGGTCCGGTAGAACTCGACGGTCTTGTCGAGGTCGTGGCAGGCAATCCCGATGTGATCGATTCGCGTCAGCATGCCTCCAGTGCAGCGCGGTTGATGCCGGTTACGCAACGTGCGCGCCGTCACACCGGCTGCCCGGTGACGGGTGAGTACCGCGTCAGTACATTCAGGTAAACCCTCGTTCACTCCCAACCTCCCAAGGGGCCGTGCCTCATGCCTGGAACTCCCGGAACGAACACCTCCGTCATCGTCGCGGGCGCGCGGACGCCCATGGGCCGTCTCCTCGGCTCCCTGAAGTCCTTCTCCGGAGCCGACCTCGGCGGCTTCGCGATCAAGGCGGCCGTCGAGCGTGCGGGCATCGGCGGCGACCAGGTCCAGTACGTGATCATGGGCCAGGTGCTGACGGCCGGCGCGGGCCAGATCCCGGCCCGCCAGGCCGCCGTCAAGGCGGGCATCCCGATGAACGTCCCGGCCCTGACCGTCAACAAGGTCTGCCTCTCCGGCCTGGACTCCATCGCGCTGGCCGACCAGCTGATCCGCGCGGGCGAGTTCGACATCATCGTCGCGGGCGGCCAGGAGTCCATGACCAACGCCCCGCACCTGCTGCCGAAGTCCCGCGAGGGCCACAAGTACGGCGCGATCGAGATGATCGACTCGATGGCGTACGACGGCCTGACCGACTCCTTCGACAACATCCCGATGGGCGAGTCCACCGAGAAGCACAACGCGATCCTCGGCATCGAGCGCGCCCCGCAGGACGAGTTCGCCGCGCGGTCCCACCAGCTCGCCGCCGCCGCGGCGAAGAACGGCATCTTCGCCGCCGAGATCACCCCCGTCGAGGTCCCGCAGCGCAAGGGCGACCCGGTGCTGGTCTCGACCGACGAGGGCATCCGGGCCGACACCACCGTCGAGGTCCTCAGCAAGCTGCGCCCCGCGTTCGGCAAGGACGGCACGATCACGGCCGGCACGGCCTCGCAGATCTCCGACGGCGCGGCGGCCGTGGTCGTCATGAGCAGGGCGAAGGCCGAGGAGCTGGGCCTGGAGTGGATCGCCGAGATCGGCGCCCACGGCAACGTGGCCGGCCCGGACAGCTCCCTCCAGTCGCAGCCGTCCAATGCGATTCAGCACGCGCTGGGCAAGGAGGGCATCGGGGTCGACGACCTCGACCTGATCGAGATCAACGAGGCCTTCTCCGCCGTCGCACTCCAGTCAATGAAGGACCTCGGAGTGTCCCCGGAAAAGGTGAATGTCAACGGCGGCGCGATCGCGCTGGGGCACCCGATCGGCATGTCCGGTGCGCGGATGGTGCTGCACCTGGCACTGGAGCTGAAGCGCCGCGGCGGCGGGGTCGGCGCCGCGGCACTGTGCGGTGGCGGCGGTCAGGGCGACGCGCTGATCGTCCGCGTACCGGGCAAGTAGTCCTCGGTACCTCCCGACCTCCCGTACGTACGCGCTGAACCGAGGAGCTGAACGATGCAGGACGTCCCCACGCTGGTGGAACAGGCCCGGGAAGGGCGGCCCAGGGCCGTGGCCCGGCTGATCTCGCTGGTCGAGGGGGCGTCCCCGCAGCTCCGCGAGGTGATGGCCGCGCTGGCGCCGCTGGCGGGCAATGCGTACGTGGTCGGGCTGACGGGCTCGCCCGGAGTCGGCAAGTCGACATCCACGTCGGCTCTGGTGGCCTCGTACCGCCGGGCGGGCAAGCGGGTCGCGGTGCTGGCCGTCGACCCGTCCTCCCCCTTCTCGGGCGGCGCCCTCCTCGGCGACCGCATCCGGATGGCCGACCACGCCTCGGACCCCGGCGTCTACATCCGCTCGATGGCGACGCGCGGACACCTGGGCGGGCTGGCGTGGGCCGCCCCCCAGGCCATCCGCGTCCTGGACGCGGCGGGCTTCGACGTCGTCCTCGTCGAAACGGTCGGCGTCGGCCAGTCCGAGGTCGAGATCGCCTCGCAGGCGGACACCTCGGTGGTGCTGCTCGCACCCGGGATGGGCGACGGAATCCAGGCCGCGAAGGCCGGGATCCTGGAGATCGGCGATGTGTACGTCGTCAACAAGGCGGACCGGGACGGCGCCGACGCCACGGTCCGCGAGCTGAACCACATGCTGGGCCTGGGGGAGTCCCGGGGCCCCGGGGACTGGCGGCCGCCGATCGTGAAGACGGTCGCGGCGCGGGGCGAGGGGATCGACGAGGTCGTCGAGGCGCTGGAGAAGCACCGGGCGTGGATGGAGGAGCACGGAGTGCTCGCCGCCCGGCGTACGGCACGGGCGGCGCACGAGGTGGAGACGATCGCGGTCACCGTGCTGCGGGAGCGGATCGGCTCCCTGCGGGGCGACCGGCGACTTGACGCGCTGGCGGCGCGGATCGTGGCGGGGGAGCTGGATCCTTATGCGGCGGCGGACGAGTTGGTGGCGGGGGTCACGGAGGGCTGAGGGCCGCTCGGGCGCGGGGCGCTCGGGCGCGGGGCGGTGGGCGGTGGGGTTCGTGCGGGTGCGGGGCGGGGGGATTGTGCGGGTGCGTTGTGGCTGGTCGCGCAGTTCCCCGCGCCCCCAACTGCCTGCCCCTTACCTCCTAGCTCCTGCGGGCGGCTGACGCCGCCGACCCCTAGCCTCCTTGGGCAGCGGGGCCGCCCCCCGGGGGCGGCCCCCACGCGGAGCCCCGCCCTCCGGCCGCCGCCCAGTTCCCCGCGCCCCTGACGGGGCGCCCGTCCCGGTGCGACGGAGCACACCAGCCTCTTCCGACTCCCGCGCTCCGTTGCTAAGTTGACCCGCATGATCCTCGTTCACCGTGTGTAGGCGGCATCCCTCCCACGACTGACCCGGCGTTTGAGCCGGCCGGTCGTGGGTTCGGCATGTCCGCCCGCTTCCGCACACGTTCCGAGGAATCGTCATGTCCGCGCATCCTGCGCCCTCGTACGCCGCTGTCCTGCGTACCCCGCACGCCTCCCGCACCTTCGCCGCCGCCCTGCTGGGGCGGCTCGCCTACGGGGTGCTGCCGCTGCCCCTCGTCCTGACCGTCAAGAACGCCACCGGCTCGTACGCCGTCGCCGGTGTCCTCCTGAGTGTCTACGGGGCGTGCAGCGTGCTGCTGTCGCCCTTCCGTGCCGGGCTCGTCGACCGGTACGGGCCGCGCCGCGCGCTGCTGCCCCTGGCCCTCGCATTCGCCCTGATGCTCGTCACCCTCGCCCTCGTCTGCCGGCAGCCGGGCGCCCCCGTGCCGCTGATGGGGGTGCTTGTGGCGTTCACCGGTGCCTGCTCCCCGCCGCTGGGGCCGACCATGCGGCTGCTCTGGGGGCGGCTGATGCCGGACCGTCCGATGCTCCAGCGGGCGTACAGCCTGGACGGGGTGGCCGAGGAACTGCTGTTCGTGGCAGGGCCGTTGCTCATCGGGATTCCCGTCGTGTACGAGTTCCCGGTGATCGGTGTCCTGGTCGCGGCCGGCCTCGTCCTGGTCGGCCCGCCCGTGATGCTTGCCTCGCCCGTGGCCGCGTATGCGGATGGGGGCGGGGACGGAGGCCGGAAGGCTGCCGAGGGGTGTGACGGCAAAGGCGGCAGGGGTGGTCGGGCCGGTCGGGTGCGGATGCCCGGACTCGGGCTGCCCGTCGCCGTGGCCGCCGGGGTCGGCATCGCGCTCGGCGGCATCGAACTGCTCACCGTCGCCTTCACCGAGGTCCACGGACGGCCCGCGTCCGTGGGCTGGGTGCAGGCCGCGCTGTCGGTGGGCGGTGCGGTGGGCGGCCTCGCCTACGGGGCCGTCGCCTGGCGGGGCGCGGCCAGGACCCGGCTGGTGCTGATCGCGGGTGCCCTCGGGTGCGCGGTGGGCCTCGCGGGATTCTCGCCGGGGGTCCACGTCTTCGCCCTGGTGGCCGCCGCCGTCGGGCTGTTCACCGCGCCGGCCATCACCGCCGCGTACCTGATCGCCGACGAGGCCGCGGGCCCCGGCTCCCGTACCAGGGCCGGGGCCTGGGTCAACACCGGTCTGAACGCCGGGAGTTCGGCCGGAGTGGCAGTCGTCGGGCTGCTGGTGGGACGGCTGCCGCTGGCGCTGTGCTTCGTGCTCGTCGCCGTACCGGTGCTGGGGTCGCTGGTGACGGGCCTGCTCGTACGGGGCGGTCAGTCGTCCGAGTCGGAGCCGGAGTCGGAGTCGGAGCCGGAACTGGCGCCGGAGCCGGAGCCGGGCGCGGTGCCCGCGTCGTCCGCGCCGCGGTCGTCGTCCGCGCCGTCGTCGTCCTGACCCTGGACGACTGTCGCCTTCCCGGACTTCGCGTCCACGTTCACGTCGTGGCCCCGGCCGTTCTTGTCGTGGATCTCGATCTCCCAGTGGCCGCCCTCCAGATCGGCCTCGGTCACCTTGCCCGGGGTCATTTTGAGGGCGGCCTCCATCGCCTTCTGGACGCTGACGGGCGCGCCCTGCGGGGCGTGCTGCGTGCGGTCGTCGTTGTCGGCGTCGAGGTGCTTGTTCACGACCTTGGAGCCCGCCGGGTCGACCGTGACGTCGTACCACCTGCTGTCCTTGCCGAACACGTCGACGTCCCACTCCCGGCCGTCGTTCTCCAGGTCCAGGCCGGTCACGGTGCCGGGTACGGCGGACGCGGCGGTGTCGGCCGCCTTGTTCGCGTCGGCATTCGAGGGGGCCTTTCCCGCGTCGGCGGATGCGGCCGGCGCGTCGTCGGACGGTGCGCTCAGTGCCGTTGCCGTGCCTCCGCCGACGAGTACGACGGCGGCTGCCGCTGCGATGACGAGGCTGCGCTTCATGGGGTCCTCCTGAGTTCAAAATTCGGTGTTGCTCGGTACGGACACCAATCTGGACCCGGGAGGCTGAACGCCACCTGAAGCCACCTGAAGCCCGTTTCAGGTTGGCCCTGCGACCCTGGTCCCCATGCGCCTGTTGATCGTGGAGGACGAGAAGCGCCTCGCGGTGTCCCTGGCCAAGGGGCTCACCGCCGAGGGCTTCGCCGTGGACGTGGTTCATGACGGGCTCGAGGGGCTGCACCGGGCGAGCGAGACCGCGTACGACCTGCTCGTCCTCGACATCATGCTGCCGGGGATGAACGGCTACCGGGTCTGCGGCACCCTCCGCGCCGCCGGGAACGACGTGCCGATCCTGATGCTGACCGCCAAGGACGGCGAGTACGACGAGGCCGAGGGGCTGGACACGGGCGCCGACGACTACCTCACCAAGCCCTTCTCGTACGTCGTCCTGCTCGCGCGCATCCGGGCCCTGCTGCGGCGCCGGGGGAGCACGGGGCAGTCCCCGGTGCTGACCGTCGGGGCGCTCACCCTGGACACCGCCGCCCGGCGCGTGCACCGGGGCGGGGTCGAAGTCACCCTCACCGCAAAGGAGTTCGCGGTGCTTGAGCAGCTCGCGCTGCGGCCGGGTGCCGTCGTCAGCAAGGCGGAGATGCTGGAGCACGTCTGGGACTTCGCCTACGACGGCGACCCGAACATCGTCGAGGTGTACATCTCGACCCTGCGCAGGAAGCTGGGCGCCGAGCGCATCCAGACCGTGCGCGGCGCGGGCTATCGGCTGGTGGCCCTGTGATGCGCTCAGTGCGGGCCAGGGCCGCCCTCGGGGCCACCGCCGTCGTCGCCGTCGCACTGATCGCCGCGGGGCTCGCGGTCCTGCTCGTCCTGCGCTCCGAGCTCAGCGGCCAGGCCGACCTCCAGGCCGAGGTCGCCGCCCAGGAGGTGGCCTCGCAGGTCGCGCTGGGTGTCCCGTACGGCAAGTGGGAACTGCCGGACGAGGAGGAGAATCCGGTTCAAGTCCTCACGGACAAAGGTGTGTTGGTGGCCGCCAGCAAGAAGCTGGAGGCGATCTCGGGGACGGGCAGCGGCCAGGTGAAGCCGGCCGCGCCGGGACAGCCCCCGGCCTCCGGCGACAGCGACGACGACCGGGACGACAGCGACGACCGCAGCGATCCCGACGGCAGCGATCCCGACCGCAGCGATTCCGGCCGCAGCGATCCCGGTCGCGGTGAAGTCTCCCGCGACGAGCCCGCGCACAGTTCCGGCACCGCCACAGTCGACGGCGACACCGCCGACTACCGGTTCGCCGCCGTCGAGGCCACGACCCGGGCGGGGGAGACCGTGACCGTGTACGCGGGGGCGCCGCTCGCCACCGAGCAGGGCGCCGTCGCGACCGTGCGCTCCGCGATGCTGGTGGGGCTGCCGGTGCTGCTGGTGGTCGTGGGCGGGGTGACCTGGCTGGTCACCCGGCGGGCGCTGCGGCCCGTCGAGGGCATCCGGCGCGAGATGGCCGCCATCACCGCGTCGGAGGACCTGTCGCGCCGAGTGCCCGCGCCCGGAACCGGCGACGAGGTGGACCGGCTCGCCGTCACCACCAACGAGACCCTGGCCGCCCTGGAGTCCTCCGTCGAGCGGCAGCGCCGCTTCGTCGCCGACGCCTCGCACGAACTGCGCAGCCCGATCGCCTCACTGCGGACCCAGCTCGAAGTGGCCGCCGCCCACCCGGAGTTGCTCGATCTGGAGGGGGCCGTCGAGGACACCGTACGGCTGCAGGACCTGGCCGCCGACCTGCTGCTGCTCGCCCGGCTCGACGCGGGCGAGAAGCCGGGTGCGGCCCGGTTCGACCTGTCCGCGCTCGTACGGAAGGAACTCGCGCAGCGCGGCGAAGGAGACCGGCATCCGGTGTCGGCCACACTGGGGGACGGTCTCGAAGTGACCGGCTCCCGTGGGCAGTTGGTGCGGGTGCTGGGCAATCTGCTCGACAACGCGCAGCGCCACGCGGGGAGTTCGGTCGCGGTGGCGCTGCGGGGGGAGGCGAACGGACGCGTGGTGCTGGAGGTCGCCGACGACGGGGCCGGGGTGCCGGAGGCCGAGCGGGAGCGGATCTTCGAGCGGTTCGTCCGGCTCGACGACGCGCGGAGCCGGGACGACGGCGGGGCCGGTCTCGGCCTGGCCATCGCCCGGGACGTGGCACGCCGGCACGGCGGAACCCTGACGGTGCGTCAGGCCCCGGGCGGGGGCGCGGTGTTCACGCTCGTACTGCCCGGTCCTTAAACTCGTCAGGGCCCGTCAGGACCCGTCAGGACTCGGCGGGACTTGGCGAGACTCGTCAGGCCTTGCCGCGCCTGCCGCGCAGCTCTTCCGTCATCGGGGTGAGCGAGGCGTGCAGCTGGAGCAGTTCGTCCGGCGACATCGTGTCGATGAAGTGGCGGCGCACGGAGGCCACGTGGTGCGGGGCGACCTTCTGCATCACTTCGCCGCCCTGTGCGGTGAGGACCGCGTACAGCCCGCGCCGGTCCGACTCGCAGTTCTCGCGGCGGACCAGGCCCGCGGTCTCCATGCGGGTGATCTGGTGCGAGAGGCGGCTCTTGGACTGGAGGGTGGCGGTCGCCAGGTCGCTCATCCGCAGCCGCTTGTCGGCGGACTCGGAGAGGTTGACCAGGATCTCGTAGTCGTTGTTGGTCAGGCCGAACGGCTGGAGGTCCTTCTCCAGCTGGTGCATCAGCAGCTTGCTGGCGTCCAGCCAGGTGCGCCAGGCACACTGCTCGGCGTCGCTGAGCCAGGGGGTGGCGGCAGTGCCGTCGACCGAGGGATCGCTGTCCATGGGGGGCATGGTCGGATTCTACCTAAGAAGTTGAATACTGGACAAAGTCTGGGAGTGTGACTCTGGGCACTCCGGGTGCTCCGGGCGCTCTGGGCGCTCCGGGCCGCCGGAGAGAAGCCCCGGAGCGGCAGGTCACGCTCCGCAGGCTATCGCCTACAGTCCGAACCGGCGCTGGAGGTCCCCCAGTTGACCCGGCAGCCGCGGAGTCGAGCCCTGTGCGCCGTGCTGGCCGCCGGCCGGACCGCCGCCCCCCGGCACCCCTGCATTCTGCCCGGCGCCGCCGCCCACCGCGCCCACCGCCTGCTCGGCCATCAAGAGCTCGGTCGACTGGAGCAGTACCGTGCCCGTCCCGACGAACTCGAACTGGTGCTCCTCGCCGGACGCCCCACCGATCCCGGTCATCGCCCGCAGACCGCCCAGCAGGCCGGCCATGTATCCGTGGTCGTAGTGGTGGCAGGGGGACGGGCAGTCCGCCCAGCCGACCAGGGCCTGCGGGTCGACGCGGATCGGCGGCTCCATGAAGACGACCGGGCCGTTGGACGCGGCGACGAACTTGCCCGTACCGATCAGGGTGAGGAAGCCCGGCACGATCGACTGCTTCAGCGCGAGGGTGGGCTGGTAGGCGAGGAGGTTGCCCGCGCGGATCGTCAGGTTGCCCTCGTCCAGGTCGAAGGAGTTCACGTCGAAGGCGCGGTCGGCGAGCAGCATCTTGCCGCTGCCTTCGGCGACCACCCAGTCACTGACGTGCAGCGGGGAGTGGAAGGAGGTCCGCAGCAGCCGGTCGAAGCGGCCGTGGCCGATGCCGTTGAAGTCGATCTGCCCGTAGTAGGCGATCATCTTGCCCTTCTGCAGGAACCACTGGCTCCCCTTGAGCTCCACGCAGAAGGTGTACGGATTGACGTTGTCGTCCGAGGGGAGGGTGTGCGGGTCGAGCACTACGGGGCCGGTCACAGCTTCTCCTCGGATGCCTGGACGTACACCGCACCGTTGCCGGACAGCTCCAGCTGGAACGCCTCGCCCGAGCCGCGTCCCACCATGTCGCGCCAGCCGAGTGCGGTCGACAGCTTGTTGCGTACGTCCCCGTGGTGGGCGACGTACGCCTGCGGGTCGACGTGCACCGGGCGCTGCGGGGTGATCGGCAGCTCGATGACGCCGCCGTGCGCCATGACGGCGACCGCACCGTGCCCCTTGAGGGTGGTGGTGAAGAGGCCCTGGCCGGTGACCTGGCCGCGCACCATGCCCATGACTCCGCCCTGCGAGCCCATGAACATCGTGCCCTGCTGGAGCGCGCCGTCGAAGGCGAGCAGCCGGTCCGCCTCCACGTACAGGGTGTCCCCGGCGAGGGTGATCACCTGGATGTGGTGGCCGCCGTGGCCGAACATCACGGTGCCGCTGCCCTCGACCGTCATGAGGGGGGTGGCCTCGCCCGCGGCCCTGCGGCCGATCATCGACATGACGCCGCCCTGGCCGCCCTGGATGTTCGGGGTGAAGGACACGTCGCCCTTGTAGGCGAGCATCGCGCCGCGCTGGCTGTACATCTTCTGGCCGGGCAGCACCTGCGCCTCGACCATCCGGGAGTTGATCTCGCGGAACGGCATCAGACGTCGCCCCCGATCGTGTTGCGCTCGCTGGGCTGGACGTAGACCAGGCCCTCGCCCTCGAAGCGGATCTGGAAGGCCTCGCCCGAACCCTCGCCGATGAACGTCCGGAAATTGACCCCGGACTGGAAGGACTGGCTGAGATTGCCGGTGTGCGCGATGTACGCGCCCGGGTCGACCTGGAGCGGGTACTGGGCGGACACCCGCAGCACGACCGCCTGGCCGTCGGAGGTGAGGGCCGCCTGGCCGTGCCCCTCCACGGTCGTGGTGAACAGACCGTTGCCACTCGCGCCGCCGCGCAGCCCGGTGAAGGTGGTGCCGGTGCGCAGCGAGGCGTCCGTGCACAGCAGGTTGCTGGACTCGACGTACAGCTTCTCGCCGGTCAGGTTCACCAGGTTGATCTCGCTGGCGCGGTCGGCGAAGTAGCACGTGCCGTGCCCCTTCGCCTCCATCACCGTCATCTGTTCGCCGGTGAGGCGTCGGGTCACCATGCCGCGCACGCCTTCACCGCCGCCGGTCATCTTCTTGAAGGCGATCTGGCCGTCGTACGCCACCATGGAGCCGTTTTTCGCCTTGACGGCGTCCCCGGTCATGTCGACGGCGAGCACCTTGCTGCCTTGGAGTCGGAACTGAGCCACGGATCGAAGGTATCCGCACGATGCGTCCGCTACCAGGGGCTTCCGGCGGAAACCGGCCCGGATACTCCTCGATCCGCTCCCGATGTGGCCCTGATACTCCTCGATCCGCTCCCGATGCGGCCCCGGAGACGACCCTGAGCCAAAGGTTGGCAAAACCGGATGCCACAATGGTTCCGCGCTTGTGCATACGTTCACAAGATCGCCCGCCCCCGACGACGAAGGTTGCCCTTCCGTGGATCTCAAGACCGCTTCCGCACTCCGCCGCCTCCGCCTGGTCTCCGCCCCCGAGGCGGTGTCCTTCCTGCTGCTGCTCGTCTGCTCGGTGCTCAAGCGCACCACGGACTTCAACGCGGTCCCGGTCATGGGCGCGGTCCACGGCCTCCTCTTCGTGCTGTACGTCCTCTTCTGGGCCGACGCGTGGAACAGGACCAAGTGGTCGCTGAAGACCGCCGCCTTCTACTTCGTGATGTCGGTCCTGCCGCTCGGCGGCTTCTTCGCCGAGCGGAAGCTCAAGGCCGAGGGCGAGCGCGCCGTGATCGCCGCCCGCGCCCGCAAGGAAGCGGCCGCCGCATGATCGTCGCCTTCTCTGTTACGCCGCTGGGCGTGGGCGAGGACGTCGGGGCGTACGTCGCCGACGCCGTGCGCGTGGTCCGGGAGTCCGGGCTGCCGAACCGTACGGACGCGATGTTCACCTCCATCGAGGGCGAGTGGGACGAGGTCATGGACGTCGTCAAGCGCGCCGTGGCCGCCGTGGAGGCGCGGGCGCCGCGCGTCTCGGTCGTCCTGAAGGCGGACATCCGCCCGTCGGTCACCGACGGTCTGACCTCCAAGGTCGAGACGGTGGAGCGGCACCTGTCCGCCTGATCCGCCGCGCGTCTTTCCTTACGAAACCCCTGGTCCTGCGGGCCAGGGGTTTTCTGCTGTCCGAAAATTGAGCAGTCGCTCAAAGTGGGGTTGAGCGACTGCTCAAAAAGGGTTACCTTCCATTTGAGCAGTCGCTCAAATTTCCAGTCGTGGGGATGGACACATGAAGCAGCTGTACGTCGAGGCGTTCATCCGTGCCGATCAGGAACTCCTCTGGGAGCGCACCCAGGAACCCGCCCAGCACCAGCGCTGGGACCTGCGCTTCACCGAGATCGACTACCTGCCGCGCCCCGACCCGGGCGAGCCGCAGCGCTTCCGGTACGCCACCAAGGTGCTGCCCTTCCTGGCCATCGCCGGAACCGGCGTGTCGGCGGGGGAGCGCCGCCGCCCCGACGGCACCCGCACCTCCGCCCTGCGCTTCGCGTCGCCGCACCCGCTCTCGCTCCTCGCGGAGGGCAGCGGCTACTGGCGGTACGTACCGACGGCGGACGGGGTCCGCTTCTTCACCGGGTACGACTACCGGCCGCGCTGGGGGCGGTTCGGGAAGGTGGCCGACCGGCTGCTGTTCCGGCCGCTCATGGGGTGGGCCACCGCCTGGTCCTTCGACCGGCTGCGGCTCTGGCTGGAGCGCGGCACGAGCCCGGCCGCGGCGCTGGCCAGGGCGCTCGGCGAGCTGGCGGCCCGTACCGCCGTCGCCGTCCTCGCGGTCGTACTGGCGGGCAGCGGGCCCGCGCTCGCCGTCCACGTGCCCGAGCTCGCCGGCGGTGCCCCCGTGCTCGCGGCGGTGCTCCTCGCGGCGGCCGTCCTCCTGCCGCCGCTGCCCGGTACGCCGGCCGCGCGGCGCTGTCTGCGTACGCCGCCCGCCCCGGTCCATGCGCCCTCGATCCTCACCAGCCTGGAGCAGGCATGAACCGCACCGGAGAACCCGTGAACCGGCCGCAGGCCGTGCGTCCCACCCCCGTCAGGCACGCCTCCCTCTTCCGTACCGCCATGGGCGACGACACCTTCGGCCGCCTCCACCCCATGCTCCAGCGCCGCTTCTCCGTCGGCCTGGACAGCGGCGAGGCGTGCGTCGGGCGCGGCGTCATGGACCGGATCTGGCACGGCCCCGGCTTCGTACGGCCGTTCCTGAAGCTCGGCGCGACCCGCAACATCCTCGTCCCCGAGACCGGGCGCCACGTCCCCTTCGTCATCGAGAACGTCCCGTACGCCGACTCGTACGGCCGCGAGACCGTCACCTTCGTCCGGACCTTCCACCTCCCCGGCGGGCCCCGCCGCTTCGACGCCACCATGATCTACAGCCCCGAGCGGAACTGCGTCCTGGACTACCTCGGCACCCATCAGCACCTCGCCAGCGACCTCCACTTCTCCGCCGACTCGAACGGCGGCCTGGTCATTCGCTCAGGCGAGCACCGTTTCCGCGAGGGCCCGTTGGACGTCCGCGTCCCCGACCTCATCGGCGGCGACGCCGAGGTCAGGGAGTCGTACGACGACTGGACAGGGCGCTTCCGGATCCGTGTCAGGGTGGTCAACCGGCGGTTCGGGCCGCTCTTCGGGTACGAGGGGTCCTTCCGGGCCGCCTTCATGGACGCGACAGCGCACGGCATCCGGCCGGGGCTGCGCCCGATCCGCGAGGAGGCCCGCGCGTGAGTGCGGCGGAGACCAGGGAAAAGCTGCTGGTGGGGGCATTGCGCACGCTCACCGAGCAGGGCATCGCCAAGACGTCGGCGCGCACCGTCGCGGCCACGGCGGGGGTCAATCAGGCGCTGGTGTTCTACCACTTCGGCTCGGTCGACGAACTGCTCGCCGCCGCGTGCCGGCACGGGGCCGAACAGCGCGTCGCCCACTACCGGCCGCGACTGGCCGCCGTCACCTCGCTCACCGAGCTGCTCGCCTTTGGCCGGGTCATGCACGACGAGGAGAAGCGCGGTGGCCACGTCGCCTTCCTCGGCCAGCTCCTGGCCGGTGCGCAGACCCAGCCGGGGCTCGCGCCGGCGACGGCCGCCGGGCTCGACCTGTGGGTGGACGAGATCGAGAAGGTGCTCGCCAGGGTGCTCGAAGGCAGCCCGATCGGCGAGTTCACCGATCCGGCGGGGCTCGCCCGCGCGGTGGCCGCGGCCTTCATCGGTCTTGAGCTGTACGAGGGGGTGGACGAGACGGGGGCGATGAGCGCGCTGGACGCGTTGGAGCAGCTCGGGGGGCTGGTGGGTGCGCTGGAGGAGTTGGGTCCCGTCGCCCAGCACGCGATCAGGCTGCGCCTGCGGAAGGTCCGGCGCCAGGCCGCTTCGCTGGATGTGCCGTGAGGTGCCGTCGCTGACGTGCGGCGACGTTGCGGCTGGGCGCGCCCGCGCGGCGGAGCCGCATGTCGGATACGGCCCCGCGCCTCTATAGGGCGGCTCCCGCAAGCCGTTGCACAGGTCGTGGTGGGTCCCTCCATCGGACGTCTCGAGTCGCAGGGCGCGTCATTCTGCCCTTCTGTTGGACTTGTGAGGTATGGGCCTCACGGAACCAGCTTGGAGGCAGCGTGTTGCCGGAGGGCTACGACTACGAGAAGCACAGCCGCCTCGCCGGGCCGCTCACGGACCCGGGGGCCGGTCCCTACACGGTCCAGTACACGAGCCTGCTCTCCAAGGAGCCCCACCGAATACGAGCCGTCCTCCTCATGACGCTCGCCCCGCTGCTCTCGGCGGTGCTGCTGGCGTATCTGATCTGGCCCTCGCACTGGACCGAGCGGGAGAACGCCGACCCCTGGCTGGTCCGTGCCGACTTCACGATGCTCGGGGCGATCGCTCTGATCATGTTCTTCATGCTGATGAACGTGGTGTCGATCGCGCACGCCACGATGGTCGCCCGCGACCCGGTCCCGGTCACCGCCGAGAAGGGCACCCGCGTCGCGTTCCTCACGACGTACGTCCCCGGCAAGGAGCCCCTCGCCATGGTCCGGGCCACCCTTCAGGGCGCGGTCGAGGTCCGGCACGACGGGCCGCTCGACGTCTGGCTGCTCGACGAGGGCGACGACCCCGCGGCGCTGGCGCTCTGCGAAGAGCTGGGCGTACGCCACTTCAGCCGCAAGGGCATCCCGGACTGGAACCAGAAGAAGGGCCCGCACCGGGCGAAGACCAAGCACGGCAACTACAACGCCTGGCTGGCCATGCACGGCGGCTCCTACGACTACTTCGCCTCCGTCGACACCGACCACATCCCGCTGCCCAACTACCTGGAGCGGATGCTCGGTTACTTCCGCGACCCCGACGTCGCCTTCGTCGTCGGCCCGCAGGTGTACGGCAACTACACCGCCGCCGTCACCAAGGCCGCCGAGTCGCAGCAGTACCTCTTCCACGCGCTCATCCAGCGGGCAGGCAACCGCTACCGCGCACCCATGTTCGTCGGCACCAACAACGTCGTCCGCGTCACTGCCCTGACCCAGATCGGCGGCCTGTACGACTCGATCACCGAGGACATGGCGACCGGCTTCGAGCTGCACCGCCGCCGGAACCCGCGCACCAACCACTTCTGGTGCTCGGTCTACACCCCCGACGTGCTCGCGGTCGGCGAGGGCCCGGCGTCCTGGACGGACTTCTTCACCCAGCAGCTGCGCTGGTCCAGGGGTACGTACGAGACGGTGTTCAAGCAGTTCTGGAAGGCGCCCTTCCGGGTTCCGCCGGGGCGTCTGCTCAACTACGGCCTGATGCTCGTGTACTACCCCATGACGGCGGTCAACTGGCTGCTGGGCATTCTGAGCTGTGTGCTGTTCCTGTGGTTCGGGGCGTCCGGCACCCAGGTCTCCACCTCGGTCTGGCTGATGCTCTACAGCGACGCCGTCGCCCTCCAGATCTGCCTCTATCTGTGGAACCGCCGCCACAACGTCTCCCCGCACGAGCCCGAGGGCTCCGGCGGACTGGCCGGCATGGCGATGTCCGCGATCTGCGCGCCGATCTACCTCAAGTCGCTGGGCGCTGCCCTGGTCGGCCGGCGCGGCCGGTTCGTCGTCACCCCCAAGGGCGGCGAGGCCAGCCCCGACCGGCTGCTGACCTTCCGTATCCACCTCTTCTGGGCAGCGGTGATCATCGCGTCCCTGTGGGCGTCCGTGCACTACGGGCACACGCACGCGGCGATGCGCACCTGGGCCGTACTGGCGCTGATCATCTCGCTCGCGCCGCTCGTGCTGTGGATCTGGAACCGGAGGACCGAGCGCGGTACGAGCCCGGAGCGCAGGCTCGCGCGCGTCGACGCGGAGCCGGTGAAGGCGGTCGCAGCGGGGGCCCCCGCCCCGGCGGCCGCCGCAGCCACTGCCACTGCCTCAGCCCCTGCCACCGCAGCGCCCGCCACTGCCAACGCCACCACCGGAGGCAAGTGACATGCCCGACCGCCCGGCCGACAAGGCGCCCCAGGGAGCCGAACCCCCCGAGCAGCCCAAGCCCTCCAAGGCCTCCGAGCCCTCCGAGCAGGCCAGGCCTTCGAAGCAGCCCAAGCCCAAGCCCTCCGAGCAGCCCAAGCCTTCGGAGCAGCACAAGCCCAAGCCCTCCGAGCAGTCGGAGCAGGCCGAGCAGCCCGAGTCCTCCGCGAAGTCCGAGCCGAAGTCCGAGTCGAAGTCTCAGCCGAAGTCCGCGAAGTCCGCGAAGTCCGCGAAGTCCGGGCCCGCCGCACCGCCGAAGCCCCCCGGGCAGCCCCCCGGGAGGCCCTCCGAGCCGCAGGCCAGGAAGGCGCCCAAGAAGCTCAGGAACTCCCTGCTCGGCGGTGGCGCCGTCGTCCTGCTCGTGGGCCTCAACGCCCCCGCGGCGCTGGACTTCGCGCAGGAGAAGTACCACGCGTACAAGATCGCCCAGCCCGGCTACAAGGCGGAGTTCGGCTCCTGGGACCTGTTGAACGTCCCCGGCGAGTACCGGATGAACGCCATCCACGCGGCCCTCCTGCACACCGGCAAGGTGCTCCTCATCGCGGGATCGGGCAACGACCAGAAGAAGTTCGACTCCGGGACCTTCGACACCGTCCTGTGGGACCCGAAGAAGAACACCTTCAAGAAGATCCCCACCCCCGAGGACTTCTTCTGTGCCGGGCACGCCCAACTCCCCGACGGGCAGCTCCTGGTGGCGGGCGGCACCGCCCGCTACGAGGTCCTGGACGACAAGATCACCCGGGCCGGCGGCGGCATGCGCGTCAAGAACGAGTCCCCGGACAAGCCCATCACCCTCAAGAAGGGCACCCGCTTCCGCTCGCCTTCGGGCGTCGAGTACCTCTCGAAGTTCGACGTCACCGTTCCCAAGGCGAAGCGCGACTTCAAGATCGGCTACTTCGCGTCGGGCCAGATGAAGCCGTGGGAGACGAAGGTGACGGCCGCCGAGTCGCGCGTCTTCGTCGAGGCCGCGAAGGAGGGCGCGGGCGCGCTCACCACACAGGCCGCGCAGTACGAGATCGTCGGCCTGTCGGAGGAGGACGCGGACAACGTCTACGGCCTCGCCCAGAAGATCACCACCGAGAAGCAGGACTTCCAGGGCATCAAGGCGGCATACGAGTTCGACCCCAAGGCCGAGAAGTACGTGCCCGTCGCGCCCATGAAGGACGCCCGCTGGTACCCGACGCTGACCACGCTCGAAGACGGCAAGGTTCTCGCCGCCTCAGGGCTCAACGACGTCGGCGACGTGGTCCCCGGCGACAACGAGATCTACGACCCGAAGACCAAGAAGTGGGGCAAGGGGCCCTTCCGCTACTTCCCGACGTACCCCGCGCTCTTCCTCACCAAGGGCGGCAAGCTCTTCTACTCCGGCTCGAACGCGGGCTACGGCCCCGCCCTGAAGGGCCGTGAGCCGGGCATCTGGGACGTCGGCACCAACAAGTTCACCAAGGTCGCCGGTCTGACCGACCAGGACCAGCTGGAGACCTCGGCGTCCGTCCTCCTGCCGCCCGCGCAGGACCAGAAGGTGATGGTGCTCGGCGGTGGCGGCGTCGGCGAGTCCGAGAAGGCGACCACCCGTACGGCGATCGCCGACCTGAAGGCCGACAACCCGGCGTTCAGGACAGGACCGCAGCTCGCCCAGGGCACCCGCTACCTCTCCAGCGTCCTCATGCCCGACGACTCCGTCTTCACCAGCGGCGGCTCGAAGGACTACCGGGGCCGGGGCGCCAGCGACATTCTGCAGGCGCAGTTCTACGACCCCAGGGCCAATGCCTTCCGCGACGCCGCCGAGCCGACGGTCGGCCGCAATTACCACTCCGAGGCGCTGCTCCTGCCGGACGGCCGCGTCGCCACCTTCGGCTCCGACCCGCTCTACGGCGACGAGGACAACACCAAGCTCGGCACCTTCGAGCAGCGCGTGGAGATCTTCACCCCGCCCTACCTGGAGAAGGGCAAGAACCGTCCGGTGCTCGAAGGCGGCCCGGAAGCCTTCTCGTCCGACGACTCGGCGACGTACAAGAGCAAGGACGCCGACCGGATCGTCAAGGCGCGTCTCATGCGTCCCAGTGCCGTCACCCACACCACGGACGTCGAGCAGCGCTCGATCGAGCTCGGCCTCAAGAAGGACAGGGGCGGGCTTACGGTGACGGTGCCCGACGACCGCACGCTGGTCCCGGCGGGCTGGTACATGCTCTTCGTGACGGACAAGGACGGGGTGCCGTCGGAGGCGAAGTGGATTCAGGTCAAGTGAGCCTGCCCGGACGGTGGTTCACGTGGGCTTGCGCGTGGTTCACCTGGACTCGCGCGCAGTCAACCCGGACTTGCGCGTAGTTCACTTGGACTTGCGCGCCAGCCCGAGCGCGTAGTCCGGCCACCAGGTCCCCGCGGCGGGACCGCCCCGGCACTCGCCGTCCGAGTCGCCGGGGCGCTTGATCCACAGGTACGCGTCGAGCAGCGCGTCCCCCGTCCGGTCGGTGGGCGGCTTGCCCAGCGCCCGCCCGGACGGGTTGCACCAGGCGCCGGCGCGCGAGCCCGGCAGCGGGCCGTTCCCGTTCCGACTGGAGTCGACGACGAAGTGGGCGCCGCCGAGCAGCCCGGACAGCTGCGCCCCGTACGCCTTGACCGCCTCGTCGCGCTGGAAGTTGGACACATTCAGCGAGAACCCGTCGGCCTTCGCGACCCCCGCCCGCTTCAGCGGGTCGACGATCTTGCCGGCGTCCTTGATCCAGTCCGGATTCCCCGCGTCCAGATAGACCTTCGTCTTCGGCTGCTCCTTCAGCCGGGAGATCGCCTGCGACAGCAGCCGGCTGCGCTCGTCGTGGTCCTCGACGGGGGTGCAGCCGTCGACGATGTGCGGGACGGCGTCGGGCTCCAGGATCACGGTCGTGTTCGCGTCGCCGATGGCCTTCGCGAAGGCGTCCAGCCAGCCGAGGTAGGCGTTGCTGTCGGCCGCGCCGCCCGCGCTGTGCTGGCCGCAGTCGCGGTGCGGGATGTTGTACGCGACGAGGACGGCGGTCCGCCCCTCCGCGGCGGCGCCGGCGGTGACCCGCTGGACGTCCGGCACCGGGTTGTCCCCGGCGGGCCAGTTGGCGACCGGCCGCTCGGAGATCTTCTTGAGCTGGTTCGCGTCGTCGGTACGCCCCTGGGCCGTCCACTCCTTGACCTGGCGGGCGGCGCTGGAGTTGGGGTCGACCCAGAAGGGGGAGGTGTTGGCGGCGGGGCCGGCCGTCTTCTCCGACGATTGCGATGTCTCCGGCTTCTCCGGTTCCACGGAGTCGGGGGACGAGCACCCGGCGGTGGCGCCGACCGAGCCGATCAGAGCGAGCGCGAGTGCGGTCGACGTACGCGTACGGAAGATCCTTCGGCCGGACATCCAGCCCCCTCGGGACGACTGCTGGCGGGCGAAACGGGACGCCCAATCGTGACATAACGGCTGGTTTGTACGGGGTTACGACCCGTGTTCGTACGGGGGGTGACGGTCCGCTCTGCGGGGCGCGCGGAGACGGACGACGCGGCGAGGCCCAGGCGCAGGGCGAGGGCGGAGGTGGTGGCGGGCTCGTCGAGCGCGCACAGGACGTCGGCCCGGCCCCGGCCGAGGAGACGGGCCAGGGCGGCAGGGGTGCGGGCCCCCTCCGGCTGCTCGGCCCACCCCGCCGATGCCCCGGACCGGGTACGCGAGGGCGGGCTGCCACGGCGCCTCGAACCCCGTCACCAGGTCCGGCCGGCAGAACAGACTCAGCATCAGCACCAGCCCCCGCCCGTCCAGCGGCTGCCGCTCCTCCCAGCCGGCGCGGATGGTGAGGGTGAGCGTGAGCGGGGACCAGGTCAGCCGGGGCAGGGGCTGTCGGCACGCTCTGCACGCTCGTACTGGTCAGGGAGGTCCGGCGGACCCGCGATCGGGAGGCGGAGGTGGTTTCGGAACGAAGATGTACCGAACCGCGAGACAAAGCTGACCAGCATATGACTGACCGGTAGGGTCGTCCCGTGCCGAAGCCGCTCAGCCTCCCCTTCGATCCCATCTCCCGCGCCGACGAACTCTGGCAGCGGCGCTGGGGCCCCGTGCCGTCGATGGCCGCGATCACCTCGATCATGCGGGCCCAGCAGATCCTCCTCGCCGAGGTCGACGCGGTCGTCAAGCCGTACGGACTGACCTTCGCCCGGTACGAGGCACTGGTCCTGCTCACCTTCTCCAAGGCGGGCGAGCTGCCCATGTCGAAGATCGGCGAGCGGCTGATGGTCCACCCCACGTCGGTCACGAACACCGTGGACCGCCTGGTGAAGTCGGACCTCGTCGACAAGCGCCCCAATCCCAACGACGGGCGCGGCACCCTCGCCGCCATCACCGACAAGGGCCGGGAGGTTGTCGAGTCGGCGACCCGCGACCTGATGGCGATGGAGTTCGGGCTCGGTGCGTACGACGCGGAGGAGTGCGCGGAGATCTTCGCGATGCTGCGCCCCTTGCGGGTGGCGGCGAAGGACTTCGACGAGAGCTGAGGGCCGGACGGGCGGGACGGGCGGGACGGGCAGGTCGGCTGGTTGAGCCGGAGCAGCCCGCCCGAAGATCGCCCCGGATGCCCGGTTACGCTCGATGACATGAAACAGAGCGTGCTGACCCGTTATCGGGTGATGGCCTACGTCACCGCCGCGTGGCTCCTGGTGTTCACCGTCGCCATCGTCCTGAAGTACGGCTTCCAGACCGGCGACACCATGCTGATCTCCCAGATCCACGGTGTGCTCTTCATCATCTACGTGGTCTTCGCCTTCGACCTCGGCACCAAGGCGAAGTGGCCCTTCGGCAAGCTGCTCTGGGTGCTCGCGGCCGGCTGCATCCCGGTGGCCAGCTTCTTCGTCGAGCCGAAGATCACCCGCGAGGCCAAGCCGCTGGTCCGGGAGCCGTCCCCGGTGACCAGCAAGGCCCAGGCGTAACCAGGCGTCACCAGGCGTCACCGCAACTCCGCCGTACGGATTCGAACCGTACGGCGGTTGTCCATCGACATTTACTAGGACGTCCTAGTAAATTGAAGGTATGGACTCCACGGACAACGCTGCCGCGATCGAAGAGGGCCGCCTCCGCTGGCAGGCCCGGTACGACAAGGCCCGCAAGCGCGACGCCGACTTCAGCACGCTCTCCGGGGACGAGGTCGAGCCGGTCTACGGCCCGCGCCCCGGTGACAAGTACGAGGGCTTCGAGCGCATCGGCTGGCCGGGGGAGTACCCCTTCACCCGCGGACTGCACGCCACCGGCTACCGCGGCCGGACCTGGACCATCCGCCAGTTCGCGGGCTTCGGCAACGCCGAGCAGACCAACGAGCGCTACAAGATGATCCTGGCCGCGGGCGGCGGCGGGCTGTCCGTCGCCTTCGACATGCCGACCCTGATGGGTCGCGACTCCGACGACCCGCGCGCGCTCGGCGAGGTCGGCCACTGCGGTGTCGCCATCGACTCGGCGGCCGACATGGAGGTCCTCTTCAAGGACATCCCGCTCGGCGACGTCACGACCTCGATGACGATCAGCGGTCCCGCCGTCCCCGCCTTCTGCATGTACCTGGTCGCCGCCGAGCGCCAGGGCGTCGACCCCGCGATCCTCAACGGCACGCTGCAGACCGACATCTTCAAGGAGTACATCGCGCAGAAGGAGTGGCTCTTCCAGCCCGAGCCGCACCTGCGCCTGATCGGCGACCTGATGGAGCACTGCGCGGCGGGCATCCCCGCGTACAAGCCGCTCTCCGTCTCCGGCTACCACATCCGCGAGGCAGGGGCGACGGCCGCGCAGGAGCTGGCGTACACCCTCGCCGACGGATTCGGGTACGTGGAGCTGGGGCTGAGCCGCGGCCTGGAGGTCGACCACTTCGCGTCCGGTCTGTCCTTCTTCTTCGACGCGCACCTGGACTTCTTCGAGGAGATCGCCAAGTTCCGCGCCGCGCGCCGCATTTGGGCCCGCTGGATGAAGGAGGTGTACGGGGCGAAGACCGACAAGGCGCAGTGGCTCCGCTTCCACACCCAGACGGCCGGCGTCTCGCTCACCGCGCAGCAGCCGTACAACAACGTCGTACGGACCGCGGTGGAGGCCCTCTCCGCCGTCCTCGGCGGGACGAACTCCCTGCACACCAATGCCCTCGACGAGACCCTCGCCCTCCCCAGCGAGCAGGCCGCCGAGATCGCGCTGCGCACGCAGCAGGTGCTGATGGAGGAGACCGGGGTGGCCAACGTGGCCGACCCGCTGGGCGGTTCCTGGTACGTGGAGCAGCTCACCGACCGCATCGAGGCCGAGGCCGAGAAGATCTTCGAGCAGATCAAGGAGCGCGGACTGCGCGCCCACCCGGACGGGCAGCACCCGATCGGGCCGATCACCTCGGGCATCCTGCGCGGCATCGAGGACGGCTGGTTCACCGGCGAGATCGCCGAGTCCGCCTTCCAGTACCAGCGGGCGCTGGAGAAGGGCGACAAGCTGGTCGTCGGCGTCAACACCGCCCACGGCTCGGTCACCGGCGACCTGGAGATCCTGCGGGTCAGCCACGAGGTGGAGACCGAGCAGGTCCGGGTGCTGGTCGACCGGAAGGCGCGCCGCGACGACGCGAAGGTGCGGTCCTCGCTGGACGCGATGCTGGCCGCCGCCCGCGACGGCTCCAACATGATCGAGCCGATGCTGGCCGCCGTACGGGCGGAGGCGACGCTCGGGGAGATCTGCGGGGTACTGCGGGACGAGTGGGGCGTCTACACCGAACCTCCGGGGTTCTAGGGCGAGTTGGGGGTGCGGGCGACGTGTTGACCTCAACCTGGGTTGAGGTCCTACCGTCGCCCGCATGACCACCACGAGCACCCCCACCGCCCAGCACATCGCCAACCCGCAGGCCGCCGACGCGGACCTCGCCTCCCAGCCCGTCGCCTACTGGACCGGCGTGGCGAGCACCGCCGTCAAGAACCTGCTGCGCGACTCGATGGCGCGCTTCGACGTCACCCAGCCCCAGTGGTGGGTGCTCAACCGGATCGGGGCGGGCGGCAGCAGCCGCGAACAGCTCGTCGAGCAGCTCGCGGCCGTCGCCGACAACCCGTACGACACCTCCCGCGTCGTCGACCAGCTCCTGCACCGGGGCTGGCTCGCCGCCGACGGCTCGTCCCGGCTCTCGCTCACCGACGCGGGACACGCGGGCAAGGCCCAGATCAAGGAGCTGGTCACCGGCCTGCGCGCCCAGGTGCACGAGGGCGTCAGCGACGAGGAGTACGTGGCCGCGCTGAAGGTGCTGCGCCGGATGACGGCCAACGCGAAGCGGTCCGACTCGCCCTGGCAGTAGGGAAGGCCGGGCGGGGGCGACGCGGTCACCCTCGGGATCGTCAGGGGCTGTCGTTCGGATCCCGGGGGGAGTGGCTTCGGCGCAGGGAGAGCAGGATCAGCAGCGCGAAGGCGGCGAACGCGGTCGCGGTGCGTGCGTAGTTGAACGCCTCCCAGCGAGACAGGATCTCGGCGTGATCGGCGGGTGCCGAGGTGGCCGCCCACTGCTTGATGCGGCCGTTGATGGGGACGTTGCCGAGACGGGTGATCAAGAAGGACGCGATGACGAGGATCCCGGTCGCCGCGGCCAGCCGCCGTGCGACGCCGTGCGTCAGGGCTGCCAGTACGAGGGCGCTGAGCGCCGACGTGCCCATGGCGGCCTGCATGGTGATGCCGTTCATCTGCATCAACTGGGTGTGAAAGGACAGCCGCATGTCGAGCGGTACGGCGTTGAAGGTGGGGACGAGGTTGGCCGCTCCGTAGCCGAATGCGCCGGCGAGGGCGCCGGTGGACATCAGGGCGAGGCCCTGGACGAGCCGGACGGGCAGGCGGATCACTCGGCTGTCCCGCGTGCGGACTCGCGGGTCCCGGGTGCGGAAGCGCGCGTCCCCTGTGCGGACTCGCGCGTCCCCGGTGCGGCAGCGGGAGTGCGGCCGAGTTGGTGGATGCGGCGCACCCGTCCGTCGTCGGCGACCTCGCCGATCAGGAGCCACTCGCTCACCAGGGGGCCGAGCTTGCGGTGTTCCGCGCTGAGGCGGCAGCGGGCGGCGAATCGGCGGCCGTCGACGAGGAGATCGTCGATTCTCATGTGGGTGGCGGTGACGTTTTTGCGGGCCGGGGCCGCATGCGCGATCAACTGGGCGCAGGTGAGCTCCGTGCCGTCGGTGACCCAGACCGCATCGTCGGTCAGGGTGCGGCCCACGATCCGTGCCGGGTCCTCGTCGGAGAGGGCCATGTCGCGGGTGTAGTCGACCAGGAGGCGGCGCGCCGCCGGTTCAGTTATTTCTGACATGCGGGTCAGTCTTGAGGCGTGCTGTATCGTTGTCAATCGTGTCAGAGATAAGGCGTCGCCGTCAGCGGGTAGAGGTCCAGCGCAACCGTGCCGCACTGGTGTCGGCAGCGGTCCGGGTGCTTGCCGAGCGGCCCGAGGCGAGCATGGCGGAGATCGCCGCCACGGCCGGTGTGACACGGCAGACCGCCTATGTGCACTTCGGTACCCGCGAGGCGCTCCTCTCGTCGGTGCGCGACGAGCTGAGCCGCCGGGCGTTCGCGGTACTGGAAGCAGCCGACCTTGAGGCCGGCACGGCGACCGAAGCCCTCGGCCGGTTCCTCACCGCGGCCGGAAGGCTGTTGGCGGAGCAGGCGGAGTTCGCTCCTTCGGCCGGCGCCCCGTCAACGGAATCGGAAGCGTCAGCGGAAGAGGACGCGTCGCGTCACGTGCCGGTCGAGCAGCGTCTGGAGGACCTGATCCGCCGTGGGCGCGACAGCGGTGAGTTCACGGCAGATCTGGAGACCGGCTGGCTGGTCGCCGCGGTGATCGCACTCGGCCACGCCGCCGACCGGCAGATCCGCGGCGGGCGCATGGACGCGCAGGGTGCGGCGAAGCAATTCCGGGCGTCGGTGATGCTCTTGTGCGGAGCCGAGGACCCTGACCGTGCCGAGGACCCTGACCGTTCGGCGTGACAGGCGGTCAGAGCGTACGGAGGAATTCCAGGAGGTACGCGTCGAAGACGTCCGGCCGCTCCATGTTCGGGTAGTGGGCGGTGCCCTCGACGAGCCTGAGGCGGCCGTCGGGGACGGTGCGTATCAGGCGTTCCGCCATCTTGTGGTTGTCGGGGCCGTCGACGGACCCGTTGATCGCCAGTACAGGGACGCCGATCTTTGCGGCGCGCGCCCAGGTGTCGGTGACCGGGACGCGGTGGTCGGGCTCGGTGCCGGTGTGCTGGGAGAGGGTGTGCTTGGAGATCGTGTGCGCCGCCATCTCGCGGAGGCGGCGTACGACTTCGGGGTCGACCTCGTCCAGGGTGCGGTGCGGCCCGGAGGTGAAGCGCATGAACGCCTCGACCCAGCCCGCCACGTCGCCCTCGCCGAGCGCCCGTTCCATCTCCGTCACGGCGGCCAGCACCCACGGGTCGCGGAACTCGTGCTCGCTCGTGCCGACGCCGCTGACCACCAACGCCCGTACCAGCTCAGGGTGTTCGAGAGTGACGTCTACGGCGGTCGCGCCGCCCATCGACAGTCCGACGACGACCGCCGGGCCCGTGCCGAGGTGACGCAGCAGCGCGGCGACGTCGTCGGCCGGCCGGAACGGCGCCCGCGCCACCGACGACTCGCCGTGCCCCCGGGCATCGGGAGCGATTACCCGGTGGGTGCGTTCCAGAACCGGTATCTGGTCCTGCCACATGCGGTGGTCGACGAAGCCGCCGTGCAGCAGCACGAGGGGCGGGAGGTTCCCGCCGGTGTCGAAGTAGGCGAGGGGGCCGCCCTCGGCCTCGTAGGCGAAGAGCTCGGGGGTGTGGGCATCGTCAGTCATGGCAACCAGGCTGCCACGAGGGGGAGTTGCGGGAACAGGCCGCGCCGCCGGTCCGCGACCGGCGCCGCATCTAGGCGGGGGCCGGCGCCGTACCTAGGCCGGGACCGGCGCCGTCTCGTTCGCCAGGTGGCCGTCGGGTGTCTCCAGCAGCGCCAGTTCCTCCTCCGTGAGGCGAATCGAGGCGGCGGCCACATTGGCGGCCAGATGTGCCGGGTTGCCGGTGCCCGGGATGGCCAGCACGTGGGGGCCCTGGTGCAGGGTCCAGGCCAGGCGGATCTGTGCGGGCGACGCGTCGTGCGCACGCGCGACGGCAAGTACGCGCGCGTCCTCGGCACCCGTCGCTCCTGCTTCGCGCCCTGCGCCGGCGATGGAGTAGAAGGGCACGTACGCGATGCCCTGTTCGCCGCAGGAGCGGAGGAACTCTGTGTCCTCCCGGGGTGCGCCCAGGCTGTACGCGTTCTGGACGCAGACCACCGGGGCGATGGAACGGGCCTCGGCGAGGTGGGCCGGGGAAGCGTTGGCGAGGCCCAGGTGGCGGATCAGGCCGGAGTCGCGGAGCCCGGCGAGAACGCCGAAGTGCTCGGCGACCGAGACCGTTGTCTCCCGACGTGGTACGCGGAGGTTCACCACGTCGAGGTGGTCGCGGCCGAGCTGGCGCAGATTCTCCTCGACCTGGCCGCGCAGCTGGTGCGGCTCGGCGTACGACCACTCACCGGAGGGGTCCCGGCCGGGCCACACCTTCGTGGTGATGACCAGGTCGTCGGCGTACGGGGCGAGGGCCGAGTTGATCAACTCGTTGGCGGAACGCAGCGCAGAGAAGTAGAACGCGGCGGTGTCGATGTGGTTCACCCCGAGCTCGACCGCCCGGCGGAGCACGGCGACGGCCTCGTCGCGATCGCGCGGGACGGCGTCGGCCGCGAAAGCCTCGCCGGTCTGCGGCAGCCGCATGGCGCCGTACCCGAGGCGATGGACCGCGAGGTCACCACCCAGCTTCCAACTGCCCGCTTCGCCCGCACCGTTCGTACCCAGGGTCATGCGTACTCCTCTCGATCGGCTCTCCGCGCTTTCCGACTATCCGGCGGAGACCGACTCGGAGTATGCAGGAGAAGAAGGGCCCAGGCCATCGGGTAAGAATCACACCGCGTAACGGGAATGAGCGGCGTGGCCCGGGAGTTGAAACTGACGTGCCCGGCCGCACGAAAACCGCATGCCGGTGGACGGAGTCGGTCGGGGAGATCGCCGCCCGTGACCGTGACCTGGACGGACCGGCGGCGGAATTCCGCTAGCGCGCAGCGGCCCCGAATCGCAGCCGGAACAACGCCCCGCCCCCCGCCGCCTGTTCGGCCGTCAGTTCCGCGCCGTGGGCGCGGGCGATCTGGCGGGCCATGGCCAGGCCGAGGCCCGAGCCAGGGAGGGCGCGGGCTGCTTCCGCGCGGTAGAAGCGGTCGAAGACGTACGGGAGGTCGTCGGTGGAGATGCCGGGGCCGTGGTCGCGGACCGTCAGCTCCAAGTGCCCGCCCGGTGCGGTGAGTTCGACTTCGACCGGAGCCCCGGCCGGGCTGAACTTCGCCGCGTTGTCGAGGAGGTTCGTCAGGAGGCGGGTCAGGCGGGCCGGGATGCCGGGGAGGGTGACCGGGGCCGCGTCCGGGTCGATGTGGAGGGGGAAGGGGGTGGCGGGCCAGTGCGCGGCGGCCGTGGCGACCGCGTGTTCGGCCAGGGCACAGATGCGGACCTCTTCGAGGAGGGGCTGGGGTTCTTCGTCGCGGGCGAGTTCGATCAGGTCGTTGACCAGGCCGGTGACTTCGCGGAGCTGGCGGGAGAGGGCGCCGGACGCCCGGTCGCGCTGGGCGGGGGAGAGCCGGTCGGACTTGGCGAGGAGTTCGGCGTTGGTGCGCAGGGCGGTGAGCGGGGTGCGCAGTTCGTGGGAGGCGTCGGCGACCAGGCGGCGCTGGGCGGTGACTGATTTTTCGAGCTCTCCGAGCATGGTGTTGAAGCTGGTGGCGAGGCGGATGACCTCGTCCTGGCGGCTCGGCGGGCCCGGCGGCAGTTCGATGCGGTGGCGGGGGTCACGGGTGGTCGCGATGCGTTCGGCGGTGGCGGTGAGGCGGGTGATGGGGGCGAGGCCGGTACGGGAGACCCAGTGGCCGAGGGCGGCGGCGAGCAGGATGCCCGCACCGCCGACGACGGACAGGAGCAGCGCCGCCTGGCGGATGCCGCGCTCCACCGAGTCTGCGCGCAGGGCGAGTTGGAGGGCGCGGCCGTTGCCGAGGGGGGTGACGGCCATACGGGCCGGGTGACCCTCCATCGTGAAGTTGCTGAAGTACGGCGGCCGCTCGCCCGATGCGACCTCGCGGACCGGCGCCGAGACCGGCAGGACGTACCGCTGCGGAGTGTCCTTCGCCGGATCGGACGGTACGACCTGGGCGCACGCCGGAGCCGAGAGGAAGCGGCACTCGCCCGCCAGGACACCGGTCTCCGGGTGCCGGTCCGCCTGGACGGTGCGGGTCGCGGACTGGGTGAGGTTGAGGTCGAGCTGGTGGTACATCTCGTAGCGGATGACGAAGTACGCGGCCGTGCACACGCCGATCGCGACGAGCGCCACGGCGGCCGACGCCGACACCGCGAGGCGGGTGCGGATCGGGCGGTGGCGGCGCCAGCGGGCACCCAGCGCGCGGCGGCGCCGGCCGCCGCTCATGCCGCGTCCGACGACAGGCGGTAGCCGACGCCGTGGACGGTGTGCACGAGGCGGGTCCCGCCCGCCGCTTCGAGCTTGCGGCGGAGGTAACCGACGTACACGGCAAGGGAGTTGGAGTCCGGGCCGAAGTCCCGGCCCCAGACCAGTTCGAGGATCAGCTCGCGCGGGAGCACCTGCCCCGGGTGGCGGAGCAGGAGCTCCAGCAGGGCGAACTCGGTGCGGCTGAATTCGAGCGGCCGGCCCGAGCGATGGCCGGTGCGGGTGACCGGATCCACGACCAGGTCCGCGTACGACAGGGCCGGGTCCTCCTCGGCGAGCGGGGCCGCACGCCGCAGCAGCGCCCGTACCCGGGCCACCAGCTCGTCCAGCGCGAACGGCTTGACGAGATAGTCGTCGGCGCCCGCGTCCAGGCCGTCGACGCGGTCGCTCACCGAGTCCAGCGCGGTGAGGACCAGGATCGGGGTGCGGTTGCCGACCGCGCGCAACCGGCGGCAGACCGCGAGCCCGTCCAGGACCGGCATCATCACGTCCAGGACAAGCACGTCCGGCTGCCAGGTCGCCGTCGTGGAGAGCGCGGCCAGGCCGTCCGGCGCGCCCCGGACCTCGTACCCCTCGATGGCGAGGCCGTCCTCGACGGCGGCCCGCACTTCCGGTTCGTCGTCGACCACCAGGATCTTGGTCGGGGTGGTCACGGCAGGCACGGTGGGCGGGGTCATGGGTGAATCCTGCCAAATCGGGCTCTTAGAACCTTCTTAGGGATTCTCGTGAGTGTGGCGGCCATGCGCACTCCACTTTCAGTCGTGATCGGGGCGGGCGGCACCGGGGGTCACATCTACCCGGGGCTCGCACTCGCCGAGGCACTGCGCCGGGCCGTGCCCGACGCCGTCATCTCGTTCGTCGGCACCACCCGGGGCCTGGAGACGGACCTCATACCGGGCGCCGGATACCGGCTGCACACCGTCGACATGATCCCCTTCGACCCGTCGCTGGGCGCGAAGAGATATCTGCTGCCCGCCGCCCTGCTGAAATCGGGGGCGCAGGCCCGCTCGATCCTCAAGGCACAGGGCGCGCACGTCGCCGTCGGCATGGGCGGCTACCCCAGCGCCCCGGTGATCGTCGGCGCGAAGATGGCCGCTCTGCCGAGCATCATCCACGAGTCCAACGCCGTCCCCGGACGGGCCAACCAGTTCGCGGCGCGACTGACGAGCAACATCGCCATCGCCTTCGACCGCAGCCGCTCCCACCTGGCCGGCGGCCAGAACGCGATGACCGTCGGCATGCCGATCGCCGCGTCCCTCGCCCGCCTCGACCGGGCCGGGACGCGCGAGGAGGCCAGGCGGGCGTACGGGGTGCCGGACGGCGCGCGCCTCGTCCTCTTCAACGGCGGCAGCCTCGGCGCCGCACGGCTGACCGAGGCGGCCGTGGGGCTCGCGGAGAGGTGGCGGGGCCGCAGCGACGTACACCTGCTGATCAAGACGGGTCCGGCCAAGCTGGAAGAGACCCGGCAGCGCATCGGGGACAACCCGGTCGCCACCGTCGTCCGCTACCTCGACCGGATGGACCTCGCGTACGCGGCCGCCGACCTCGTCGTCTGCCGGGCCGGGTCCGCGACCGTCGCCGAACTGGAGACGGTCGGCGTCCCCGCCGTACTCGTGCCCTATCCGCACGCCCCCGGCGACCACCAGACCCACAACGCGCGGGTCCTCTCGGACGCCGGCGCGGCCCACCTCGTACCGGACGAGGAGACGACCGCCGACCGGCTCGCCGCACTCGTCGAGCCGCTGCTCGCCGACCCGGCGCGACTGAGTGCGATGTCCCGCGCCGCCGGACCCAGCACGCACGCACAGGCCGCCGACCTGCTGGCCGCGCAGGTGATGCGGCTCTCCGGGCTTCCCGAACACACTTACCAGGCAATGGAGTTCACACGATGATCAACCGTATTGACTGGAACGGCCGCAAGGTCCTCGTCACCGGCGCCGAGGGCTTCATCGGCTCCACGCTCGTCGACCTGCTCGTGGAACTCGGCGCCGACGTCCGTGCCTTCGTGCACTACAAGCCGTACGCCGAGAAGGGCTTCCTGAAGCAGCACCTGGGAAGCGACCAGGTCGAGATGTTCACCGGCGACGTGCGCGACGCGGGCCGGGTCTCCGACGCCGTCGAAGGCTGCGACACCGTCTTCCACCTCGCCGCCCTCATCGGCATCCCGTACAGCTACTCCTCGCCCGGCGCGTACGTCCAGACGAACGTCGTCGGTACGGAGAACATCGCCGAGGCCTGCCGCCGGCACAGCGTCCGCCGACTCGTCCACACCTCCACCAGCGAGGTGTACGGGACCGCCCTCACCGCACCGATCAGCGAACAGCACCCGCTCCAGCCGCAGTCGCCGTACTCCGCATCGAAGATCGGCGCCGACATGATGGCGCTCAGCTTCCACCACGCCTTCGAGCTGCCGGTGACGGTCGTGCGGCCCTTCAACACCTACGGTCCGCGGCAGTCCGCGCGCGCCGTCATCCCGACCATCCTGGCCCAGCTGCACTCCGGCGCACGGGAGATCAGGCTCGGCTCGCTCACCCCGACCCGCGACTTCACGTACGTCACCGACACCGCGCGCGGCTTCCTGGCCGTGGCGGACTGCGACAAGGCGCTCGGCGAAAGTGTCAACCTGGGTACGGGGCGAGAGATCGCCATCGGCGACCTGGCCACCGCGCTGATCGCCGCCTCCGGGCGGGACGCCGAGGTCGTCGTCGACTCGGCACGCCTGCGGCCCTCCGGCAGCGAGGTCGAGCGGCTGCTGTCCGACAACACCCGGGCGCGCGAGTGGGCGGGCTGGGAGCCGCAGATGTCCCTGGAGGAGGGGCTGAAGCGGACCAGCGAATGGGTCGCCGAGAACGTCGGCCTCTTCGCGCCGGACCGCTACCAGGTCTGACGCACCACCAGGCCTACCGGTTCTGCACGCCGCCCACGCCGCCCAGGCCGCTCACCAGCAGCGACGTAAAGCTGTGTGCCCAGGCCTCGTCCACCGGTTCCGCGCTCACCAGCGCCCGGTGGACGACGGCCCCGGCGATCACGTCGAAGATCAGGTCCGCGTTGCGGGCTGCCTGCACGGGGGACTCCTCGTACGGCAGCTCGCCGCGGGCCTGCGCGCGTTCCCGCCCCAGGAGTACCAGGCGCTTCTGGCGGTCGACGATGGCCGAGCGGATCCGCTCCCGCAGGACGGCGTCCCGCGTGGACTCCGCGACCACCGCCATCAGCGCGGTCTTGGTCTCGGGGCGTTCGAGGAGCGCGGCGAACTGCAGCACCACGCCCTGCACGTCCTCCAGCAGGCTTCCCCGGTCGGGGAGTTCGAGCTCGTCGAAGAGCACCGCGACCGCGTCCACGACCAGCTCGTTCTTGTGTGCCCAGCGTCGGTAGAGGGTCGTCTTGGCGACTCCGGCGCGCTGTGCCACATCCCCCATGGTCAACTTCGACCAGCCCAGATCCACCAGCGCGTCGCGGGTCGCGCCCAGGATCGCGGCGTCCGCCGTGACGCTGCGGGGGCGGCCCGTGCGGGGTGGTGGGGGAGTGGCGGGGGTGGACATGCCGGAGACCATACCGGCGAGTAGCTCCCGTTCGTCAGAGGGTCCGCGAGGCCCCGTACGGGGATCGTGAGCGAGATCACGAGGCATTCGGGGGGCTGGTCGAGTTACGCTACGACCCGTAGCGAAAGCCTCCTGGAACTTCCCCTGGGGGCCGAGCGACAACCACTGGCGCCAGGTGGGGACCCGGCGCCGCCCGAGCAGTACCGCAGCAGTACGCGGAGCAGTACCGCACAGCAGTGCCGCCCCTTGCGGGCGGAGGCCTTTTGACGGCCTTTTCTGAACCGGTCGCCGAGGGGGGAGGATGTACGCATGCAGCCTAGGAACATGTCCATGAGCGGCGTCGTAGACCTCGCCGCGGTGAAAGCGGCCAATGAGGCCCGGCAGAAGGCGGAAGAGGCGCGCGCCGAGGCCGCCCGGCAGGGTGGCGCCGCAGCCGTGCCCGCCTCCCACCTCGTGTTCGACGTCGACGAGGCAGGATTCGAGACAGACGTCCTCCAGCGCTCGTCCGAGGTCCCGGTCGTCATCGACTTCTGGGCCGAGTGGTGCGAGCCGTGCAAGCAGCTCGGCCCGCTCCTGGAGCGGATGGCCCAGGAGTACGCGGGACGGTTCGTCCTCGCCAAGGTCGATGTCGACGCCAACCAGATGCTGATGCAGCAGTTCGGCATCCAGGGCATCCCGGCCGTCTTCGCGGTGGTGGCGGGGCAGGCCCTGCCGCTCTTCCAGGGTGTGGCCCCCGAGGCGCAGATCCGGCAGACCCTGGACCAGCTGATCCAGGTCGGCGAGGAGCGCTTCGGACTCACCGGCATTCAGGTCGCGGACGGCCCCGTCGCGGACGCCGAGGCGGAGACCGCTGCCCCGGTCGGCCCGTACGACGCGCTGCTCGACGCGGCGATGGACGCCCTGAACGTCAACGACTTCGCCGGCGCCGTCCAGGCGTACAAGAACGTACTCGCCGACGACCCCGCCAACCCGGACGCCAAGGCCGGTCTGGCGCAGGCCGAACTCCTCGGCCGGGTAACGAAGTTGGACCCGCAGCAGACGCGCAAGGACGCGGCGGACCGCCCCGCCGACGTACCCGCGCAGATTGCCGCCGCCGAACTCGACCTCGCGGGCGGCCACATCGAGGACGCCTTCGGACGGCTCGTCGACACGGTGCGCGTCACGGCGGGCGACGACCGCAACGCGGCCCGGGTCCGCCTCCTCGAACTCTTCGAGGTCGTCGGCGCGGACGACCCCCGAGTCGGCACAGCCCGCTCGGCCCTCGCCCGAGTGCTCTTCTAGAGCGGGGCCTGTTTTTAGGGGCGCGGGGCTGTAAGGGACATGCGGCTCCGCCGCGTGGGCGCGACCAGCCACGACGGCGCCGCGGATAAAAAACAACACCCCGCACCTCGGCCGGGTGCCCACGAGCCCCTCCCGTCACACGGGAATTTGGCGACTCAGTGACAATGCACGGCCCCGTTTTGCCAAATCTTGGCAATCGGGGCCGCTGTTACTCGCAGTAAAGCGAACTCGTCCTTCTGTCCGCCTTGTTGCGGCAATCACCCGATTTTCCGCGTCACGCGACGCAGCCGTACGCGACCCACCGAGACCACCCGGCCGCGCTTCGGTTATCGGCCCGTTACTAGCGAGTAACGAACCCCCTTGTGCCGAGCCCGTGAATGGACCACGATCGGCCACGCTCGGTCCATTGCCCACGCCCTGACAAGCCAGTCGGAGCGGCGGTGTCTCTGGGTCCCCACCGGGCGGGTCGGCAGCAGTGCTGCCGGCTCTGGACAGGGGGGTCTCCGCCCAACGGCGGGGCCTGTCCAGCAGGTTGCGCGAACGCGTGGCCAGTGGTTGTCGCTCGGGGGTGATCGCCGGTGATTCGGACGTGGCGCATGCCGGGCTCCGAGCGCGGCGCCCGCCCTCCGAGGACGTAGCACTTCTCCCATCCCGACGGGCCCCTGCCCGTACCGGAGATGTACGTCCGAGAAGGAGGAAAGTACATGAGTTCCCAAGTACGCGGTGGAACCAGATGGCGTCGCTTCGCGGTCGTCATGGTGCCGAGCGTGGCCGCGACCGCCGCGATAGGCGTCGCCATGGCACAGGGTGCGCTGGCGGCTTCGTTCAGCGTCTCCGGCCAGGACTTCAAGGTGACGGCCGACAAGCTGGACGGCACGGGCTTCGTGCAGTACGGCAGCATCGCCGAGGGCACCGACCTGAAGGGGAACCCGGCCGCTCACCCGGTCGCGGTCTCCGGCTTCAAGACCGCCGACATCACGAACATGTGCCAGTCGGTCGTCACCCCGGACGTCCCGATCTTCGGCAGCGTCAGCCTGGTGCTCAAGGCCGGTACGGGCGCGACGCCCGTGCACGCCGAGAACATCTACCTGGACGTCGCCGACCTGGACGCCGACGCCGAGTTCACGAACATCGACATCGGTGTCGCGGCGGGCAAGGCCACCAAGGGCCCCGGCATCCAGAAGGGCACGAAGGCCAACCCCTTCGGCTTCGCCCAGCAGGCCGACAAGGCCGTGCTGACCAAGGTGAAGCAGCGGGCCTGGGCGACCTCGGCGGGCACCTTCAAGCTCAGCGGTCTGAGCCTGCGCCTGCACAAGGGCGTCAAGGAGTGCTACTAAGCACTCCGCGGGAGTGCGGCTGAGCACTCCGCGGGCGGGGCACCGGACGGGACACCGGTAGAGCGGACCGTCCCCGGGTGTCCCGCCCGCACCCTCTCCCTCATCTTTCTGCACAGCAACACCGGTTCCAGGGAGCTGTTTTCATGAGCGCCGAGACCTCGGTTCCGAGCGAGAGCCGCGATTTCCACTACTGGCGGCTGCGTTTCCGCGCCTGGCGAGGCGTCCGGCCGTTCTGGGCGGGACTCCTCACCATCCTCGGTGGCGTCCCGATCATGTATTTCCCGTACAACGACCTCAAAATGGGCTCGCTCACGCTCACCATGGCGACGACCGCGGGCGCGGGCTCGCTGATCATCGGCGTCCTGCTGGTCACGCTGGGCCTCACGATGTGGTTCCACTCCATCGTCCGGATCTTCGCGGGTGTCGCCGCGATCCTGCTGGCCCTCGTCTCCATCCCGGTGTCGAACATCGGCGGATTCATCATCGGCTTCGTGCTCTCGCTGCTGGGCGGTGCGATGTCGGTCGCATGGGCTCCGGTGAAGGCGCAGGCGCAGGCGCAGTCCCCGACCCCGGTCCCGGAGCCCGCTGCCGAGCAGACGATGGTCCTCACCCAGGTGCCGCCGCAGGCCGCCGGACAGCCGGGGACGAACCTGACGAAGGCAGAGGGTCCGGGAACCGGCACGGACACGAACGCGCCGGACATGAACGGCCGGGCATGAACGCGCCGGGCATGAACGCGCCGGACACGAACGCGCCGGACACGAACACGACTGACACAACTGTCGACGCCAATGGCAGGAGGAACAGTGCGGGGTGACCAGGCCCAGGAGAACGCGTGTGGGGGAGAGGAGGCGCGCGGTAGAAGCGGGCCGCGCCACGCGGCCCCCAGAAAGTCGCTGCTGACCAAGCTCCACATGCCTGCGGGCAAGGCCCTGGCCCTCGCGGCGATGCCCACCGCGGTGTTCGTCGGGATGAGCCTGACGCCGAAGCTGGCGATGGCCGCCGAGGAACCGGCGAACCCGTTCGCCCCCGGCCCGTGCGTGACCCAGCCGGACCAGGCGGCCAAGGACGCGGACAAGGACGGCGACGGGAAGCCGGACAAGGACGCCGCGAAGGACGAGGCGGACAAGGGCAAGGACGAGGCGGGCAAGGGCAAGGACGAGGCGGGCAAGCCGGACGCCGCGAAGCCGGACGGCGCGTTGCCCGACCCTGCCAAGGGCGACGCGGCCGGCGGCGATGCCAAGGACGACGCGGCAGCGGGCAAGCCGGACAAGACCCCGGTCCCGGACGCCACCAAGCCGCCCGCGGGCGCGCAGCAGAAGGCCCCGGACGCAGCCACGCCGACGCCCGCCCCCACCGAGGCCGAGCCCCACAACCCCCTGGACCCGCTCGGCGTGGGCCCGAAGATCAAGGACTTCTTCGAGGGCCTGGGCGGCAAGAAGGAGGAGCCCGCGGCTCCCCCCGCCGCCACCCCCACTCCGACGGACACGGCGAAGCCGGACGCCCAGGACGACAAGGCGCCCGCCCCCGCCGGGGACGCGACGACGAAGCCCCCGGCCGCCGGCACGGACAAGGGCAAGGCCGCCGACGCGGACAAGGCGGACGGCACCAAGGACGCCAAGGACGCCAAGGCCGCGAAGGAGGCCGAGGAAGCCGAGGCGAAGAAGGACGAGCTCGCCAAGGACAAGGCGGAGGACCTCGCCAAGGGCAAGGAGGAGAAGGCCGCCAAGGAGAAGGCGGACGCCGAAACCGCCAAGACCGAGAAGGCCATCCGCGAAGCCGCCGAGAAGCTCGGCATCAAGATCGCGGACCTGGACAAGGACGGCGACGGCAAGCCCGACCTCGTCCCGAACGCCGACGGCAAGTTCCCCTTCCCCTGCCCGACGGCAGACCCCAAGGCCCTCGCGGACGCCAAGCTGGAGCCGGGCATCCCGGACCTCCCGGACGACCCGTGGATCCTGGAAACCTCGATGCTGACCCTCCGCGGCCTCAACTACGAGGGCGTCGTCGAGGTCCGCACCGCAGGCGGCAAGATCAAGAAGGTCCTGAAGTTCACCGCCAAGGAAACGGACATCAGGGACCTGCACCAGACCACGGTCGGCCCGAACGGCTCCACCGGGCACGTCCAGGCGAGCAAGGGCTCCACCTCGACCCTCCGCCAGGGCACGGTCACGATGTACACGGAAGAGCTGAAGGGCAACCTCTTCGGCCTCATCCCGGTGACCTTCAGCCCCGAGACCCCGCCCCCGCTGAACGTCCCCATCGCGATGTTCACCAAGGCCAGGGTCACCCAGGCAGGCCAGTTCGGCGGCACCCTTACCGTCCCCGGCCTCCACAACTACTTCACCGGCCCGGGTACGGGCCAGGCGGCGGCCAACTAGTCCGGCCGGAGGAATCCGGCGGCGACCGCGCCGTACGTACGAGGGCCCGGCAGGACGGCGAACGTCCGGCCGGGCCCTCGTACGTCACCAAGCCCGCCCTGAAGGGTTGACTGATGACATGGGCATGCCTATTTTCACGTTACCGCCGGTAAACGACCGGCGCGAACGCGGAGGTACCCCCATGCCCCGTCTCACCACCCCCCACAAGGCCGTCGGCGTGCTCGTGGGCGCGCTCACCCTGGCCGCACTGGCAGTCGGACCCGCCAGTGCGGCCCAGGGTCAGGTCGACGGCTCCATCGGAGCGGGCGACAAGTCGTGCAGCTGGACCGGCGGCGCCACCAGCGCCACCGCGCCCAACGCCCTCACGGTGGACCGCAGCACCATCAACTCACCTGGTGGCAACCTGAGTTGTTCCGGTCTCAGCGCGGCGCTGAACAACGATCCGGCCGTGACCTTCGACGACGGCGCGGGCACCGCCACGGCCGACGCCCTCGATGTCTCGGTCACGGTCGTCGGCGTCACCTGCCGCTACCGGTCCGGGGCGCTCGTCGCACAGCGCGACGGCGACACCCGCAGCTACTCGGCGACCGCCGACGTACCGCTGGCGGAGGGCGGCTTCCTCTGCCCGGCCAGCCAGACGGTCAGCGCCACCCTGGCCTTCCACTGACCGGAAGCCGGCGACCGGGAGGTCCGACCGGAATCCGGCCGAGCGCAACGGGGGCGGGCCCGGAGTCCTGAAGACTCCGGGCCCGCCCTTAACTCATATGCGTACGACAACGGCCGTCAGGCAGTCGTCTCTTCGCCGCCCAGGTGGTGCACCCGCACCATGTTCGTGGTGCCGGGGATGCCGGGGGGCGAACCGGCCGTGATGACCATGGTGTCGCCGTTGTTGTAGCGCTGGAGCTTCAGGAGCTCGGCGTCGACCAGGTCGACCATCGCGTCCGTGTTGTCGACGTGCGGGACCACGAAGGACTCGACGCCCCAGCTCAGGGCCAGCTGGTTGCGGGTGGCCTCGTCGGTGGTGAAGGCCAGGATCGGCTGGGCCGCACGGTAGCGGGACAGCCGGCGGGCCGTGTCGCCGGACTGGGTGAAGGCGACCAGCGCCTTGCCGTCCAGGAAGTCCGCGATCTCGGCCGCCGCGCGGGCGACGGAACCGCCCTGCGTACGCGGCTTCTTGCCGGGGACGAGCGGCTGGAGGCCCTTGGAGAGGAGCTCCTCCTCGGCCGCGACGACGATCTTCGACATCGTCTTGACGGTCTCGATCGGGTACGCGCCGACCGAGGACTCGGCGGACAGCATGACCGCGTCCGCGCCGTCGAGGATCGCGTTGGCGACGTCGGACGCCTCCGCGCGCGTCGGGCGGGAGTTGGTGATCATCGACTCCATCATCTGGGTCGCGACGATCACCGGCTTGGCGTTGCGGCGGCAGAGCTCGATGAGGCGCTTCTGCACCATCGGGACCTTTTCGAGCGGATACTCGACGGCCAGGTCGCCACGGGCCACCATCACGCCGTCGAAGGCCGCGACGATGCCCTCCATGTGCTCGACGGCCTGCGGCTTCTCCACCTTGGCGATGACGGGGACCCGGCGGCCCTCCTCGTCCATCACCTTGTGCACGTCCTTGACGTCGTCGGCGTCGCGGACGAAGGACAGGGCGACCAGGTCGCAGCCCATGCGGAGCGCGAAGCGGAGGTCGTCCACGTCCTTCTCGGAGAGGGCCGGGACGTTGACCGCCGCGCCGGGCAGGTTGATGCCCTTGTGGTCGGAGATGACGCCGCCCTCGATGACGATCGTCTTCACCCGGGGGCCCTCGACCGAGACCACCTTCAGCTCGACGTTGCCGTCGTTGATGAGGATCGGGTCGCCCTTCTGGACGTCGCCCGGCAGGCCCTTGTACGTGGTGCCGCAGACGGACTTGTCGCCCGGGACGTCCTCGGCGGTGATGGTGAACTCGTCGCCGCGGACGAGTTCGACGGGGCCCTCGGCGAACTTCGCCAGGCGGATCTTGGGGCCCTGGAGGTCGGCGAGCACGCCCACGGCGCGGCCCGTCTCGGCGGCGGCCTTGCGGACGCGGTCGTAACGGCCCTGGTGCTCCTCGTGGGTGCCGTGGCTGAAGTTGAATCGGGCCACGCTCATGCCGGCTTCGATCAGAGCGACGAGCTGCTCGTGCGAGTCGACGGCGGGGCCAAGGGTGCAGACGATTTTGGAACGGCGCATAAGGCGGATCCTATCGGTTTGTTTCTCTGCGGAATATTCCGTCTGGTGGAATGTACAAATGGGCGCGGTGGTGCTCAGACGCGCTCAGTTGTCGGCGTTCTCGACGGTGCTGACCAGTTCGTACACCTGGTTCGCGATTTCCAGTTCTTCGTCGGTCGGTACAACGGCGACGGCTACCCGTGCGTACTCCGGCGAAATGATCCGGGGTTCGTCGGAACGTACGGAATTGAGGTCCGCGTCCACCGCGAGACCCAGCTCCGCGAGGCCCGCCACGGCCGCCTCGCGCACCGGTGCGGCATTCTCGCCGACGCCCGCGGTGAAGGCGACCGCGTCCACGCGGCCGAGTACGGCGCAGTAGGCGCCGATGTACTTCTTCAGCCGGTGGATGTAGATCTCGAAGGCGAGTTCGGCCTGTTTGTCGCCCTCGTCGATACGGCGGCGGATTTCCCGCATGTCGTTCTCGCCGCAGAGACCGACCAGACCGCTCTTCTTGTTGAGGAGGGTGTCGATTTCGTCGGTGGACATTCCGGCGACGCGCTCCAGATGGAAGATCACCGCCGGGTCGAGGTCGCCCGAACGTGTGCCCATCACCAGGCCTTCGAGGGGGGTGAGGCCCATCGAGGTGTCCACGCAGCGGCCGCCCGCGACGGCGGAGGCGGAGGCACCGTTGCCGAGGTGCAGCACGATGACGTTGACCTCCGACGGGTCCTTGCCCAGCAGCGCCGCCGTCTTGCGCGAGACGTACGCGTGCGACGTGCCGTGGAAGCCGTAGCGGCGGATGCGGTGCGCGTCGGCGGTCTCGACGTCGATGGCGTAGCGGGCCGCGTACTCCGGCATCGTCGTGTGGAACGCGGTGTCGAAGACGGCGACCTGGGGGAGGTCGGGGCGCAGCGCCTGGGCGGTCCTGATGCCGGTGATGTTGGCGGGGTTGTGGAGGGGAGCGACCGGGACCAGACGCTCGATCTCCGCCATCACCTCGTCCGTGACGACCGTCGGTGCGGAGAACTTCAGGCCGCCGTGGACCACCCGGTGCCCGATCGCGGCGAGCTCGGGGGAGTCCAGGCCGATGCCGTCCGCGGCCAGTTCGACCGCGACCGCCTGGAGCGCCTCCTCGTGGTCCGCGAACCGGGTCGTCCGTATCCGCTTCGTGCCGGCGCCCTCGCCGAGCAGCGGCGTGTGCACCAGCGCGGACGTGTCCTCGCCGATCTTCTCGGCCAGGCCCATGGCCAGCCGGGAGTGGTCGCGCATGTCGATGAGCTGGTACTTCAGCGACGAGGAGCCGGAGTTGAGGACGAGGATGCGGGTGGGGGCAGTGGTCACGGCGGTGCTTTCTCGTACGGGTGCGGAGGTCATGCGGAGCGGGGGCGGGCCGGGGCCGTGCCGGGGGTGGGCAAGGGGGGCCGGGCAGTGGGTGTCATGCCGATTCCCCCTGTGCCTGGATCGCGGTGATGGCGACCGTGTTGACGATGTCCTGGACGAGTGCGCCGCGCGACAGGTCGTTGACCGGCTTGCGCAGGCCCTGCAGGACCGGGCCGACGGCCACGGCGCCGGCCGAGCGCTGTACGGCCTTGTAGGTGTTGTTGCCGGTGTTGAGGTCCGGGAAGATCAACACGCTTGCCTGGCCCGCGACTTCGGAGCCCGGCAGCTTGGTCGCGGCCACCGAGGGCTCGACGGCCGCGTCGTACTGGATCGGGCCCTCGACGAGCAGGTCGGGGCGGGAAGTACGGACCAGCCCGGTCGCCTCGCGCACCTTGTCGACGTCGGCGCCGGCGCCCGAGGTGCCCGTGGAGTACGACAGCATCGCCAGCCGCGGCTCCACGCCGAACTGGGCGGCGGTCCCGGCCGACTGGATCGCGATGTCCGCGAGCTGTACGGCGTTCGGGTCCGGATTGACCGCGCAGTCGCCGTACACCAGGACCTTGTCGGCGAGGCACATGAAGAAGACCGAGGAGACGATCTTGGCGTCGGGCTTGGTCTTGATGATCTCGAAGGCGGGGCGGATGGTCGCGGCGGTGGAGTGCACGGAGCCGGACACCATGCCGTCGGCGAGGCCCTCCTGGACCATCAGCGTGCCGAAGTAGTTCACGTCGGCGACCACGTCGTGCGCCAGCTCCACGGTGACGCCCTTGTGGGCGCGCAGCTGGGAGTACCGCTCGGCGAAGGTCTGCCGCAGCTCGGAGGTCTGCGGGTCGATGAGCCGGCTGCCCGACAGGTCGATGCCCAGGTCGGCGGCCTTCTTGCGGATGACGTCCACGTCGCCGAGCAGGGTGAGGTCGCAGACGTCGCGGCGCAGGAGCACGTCGGCGGCGCGCAGGACGCGCTCCTCGGTGCCCTCGGGGAGCACGACGCGGCGGCGGTCCGAGCGGGCCCGCTCCAGCAGCTCGTGCTCGAACATCATCGGCGTCACGCGGCCGCTGCGGGCCACCGACATCCGGGCCAGCAGATCGGCCGTGTCGACATGTCGCTCGAAGAGGCCGAGCGCGGTTTCCGCCTTGCGCGGGGTGTCCGCGTTGAGCTTGCCCTCCAGGGCGAACAGCTCACCCGCGGTCGGGAAGGAGCCCCCCGCCACCGAGACCACCGGGGTGCCGGGCGCGAGGCGCGACGCCAGGGTCAGGATCTCCTTGCCGGGACGCTCGTCCAGCGTCAGCAGTACGCCCGCGATGGGCGGTGTACCGGCGCTGTGCGCGGCCAGCGAGCCCACGACCAGGTCGGAGCGGTCGCCGGGGGTGACGACCAGGCAGCCGGGGGTCAGGGCGTTGAGGAAGTTCGGCAGCATCGCGCCGCCGAAGACGAAGTCCAGGGCGTCGCGCGCGAGCCCCGCGTCGTCGCCGAGCAGGACCGTGCCGCCCAGCGCCTGGGTGATCTGCGCGACGGTCGGCGCGGCCAGCGCGGGCTCGTCCGGGAGTACGTACGCGGGGACCGGCAGGCGGCTGTCGTTGAGGTGCTCCTCGATCTCGGCGCGGTCGGGCGGGGAAACCCGGTTCACGACCAGCGCGAGGACGTGACAGCCCAGGCTCTCGTACGCGCGACAGGCGTTGCGGGCCTCGGCGCGCACCGATTCGGCGGTCTGCTTCCGGCCGCCGACGACGGGTATCACGGACGCCCCGAACTCGTTGGCCAGCCGGGCGTTCATCGACAGTTCGTCGGGGAACTGGGTGTCCGCGTAGTCCGTGCCGAGCACGAGGACGACCTCGTACTCCCTGGCCACCTTGTGGAAGCGGTCGACCAGCTGGGAGACCAGTTCGTCGGTGCCCTTCTCGGCCTGCAGCGTGGACGCCTCGCGGTAGTCCATGCCGTACACCGTCGCCGGGTCCTGGGACAGCCGGTAGCGGGCGCGGAGCAGGTCGAAGAGGCGGTCGGGGCCGTCGTGCACCAGCGGGCGGAAGACCCCCACGCGGTCCACCTGGCGGGTCAGGAGTTCCATGACTCCCAGCTCGACGACCTGGCGGCCGTCCCCCCGGTCGATGCCGGTCACGTACACGCTGCGCGTCACGCGTGCTCTCCGTCTCGTCGTAGTGGATCAGTTGCCTCGATCAGCAACTTTGCTGATTTTGTACGGTTAGGGTGGTCTTGCACCCTTGACAATACCTTTGGGGCTGGATAAGACGCCCGCCGGAAGAAGTCCTGTGTGCAGGGCCCAAAGGCCCCCTGTCCCGGTTGTCCCGGAGTATCCGGAAGCGCGCGGCGCATTCCGGCCGTGGAACAATCGGAACCTGGCTCACAAGTACCACCAAGAGCAGGAGACACAGCACGATGCGTATCGGAGTTCTCACCGCAGGCGGCGACTGTCCTGGGTTGAACGCAGTGATCCGGTCGGTCGTGCACCGCGCCGTCGCCGGGCACAACGACGAGGTCATCGGCTTCGAGGACGGCTTCAAGGGCCTCCTCGACGGTCACTACCGCCCCCTCGACCTCAATGCGGTCAGTGGCATCCTGCCGCGCGGCGGCACCATCCTCGGCTCGGCCAGGCTGGAGCGCGACCGGCTCCGCGAGGCCGCCGAGAACTGCGCCGAGCTCACTGCCAAGTACGGTATCGACGCCCTCATCCCGATCGGCGGCGAGGGCACCCTGACCGCCGCCCGGATGCTGTCGGACGCGGGCATGCCCGTCGTCGGCGTCCCGAAGACCATCGACAACGACATCAACGGCACCGACCGCACCTTCGGCTTCGACACCGCCGTCGGCGTCGCCACCGAGGCCATAGACCGGCTGAAGACCACCGCAGAGTCGCACCAGCGCGTCATGGTCGTCGAGGTCATGGGCCGGCACGCGGGCTGGATCGCCCTGGAGTCCGGCATGGCCGGCGGCGCCCACGGCATCTGCCTGCCGGAGCGGCCCTTCGAGGTCGACTCGCTGGTCAAGATGGTCGAGGAGCGGTTCGCACGCGGCAAGAAGTTCGCCGTCATCTGCGTCGCGGAGGGCGCCCGTCCGGCCGAGGGCACCATGCCGTACGAGAAGGGCGTCATCGACCAGTTCGGCCACGAGCGCTTCACCGGCATCGGCACCCGCCTGGCCGTCGAACTGGAGGGCAGGCTCGGCAAGGAGGCCCGCCCGGTCATCCTCGGCCACGTCCAGCGCGGCGGCACCCCCACCGCGTACGACCGCGTCCTCGCGACCCGCTTCGGCTGGCACGCGGTGGAGGCGGTGCACGCCGGTCACTTCGGCAACATGACCGCGCTGCGCGGCACGAGCATCGCGATGGTGCCGCTCGCCGAGGGCGTCTCCGAGCTGAAGACGGTCCCCGAGACGCGGATGGACGAGGCGGAGTCGGTCTTCTAGCCCTCACCTCTACGCTCAGCCCGTACTCCTCGCACGCGCAGAACGGCCCCCGTCGTCTCCCCTGTGGACGGCGGGGGCCGTCCCGTGTGCTCTCCCGGCCTCTCCCGGCCTCTCCCGGCGTCGGGTTCCGGCCGGAGTCGGCGATTCCCACTCTTGAGTTGCGCGGCCGGATCAACAAGGCTTCAGCCTGTCCGGGACATGTCCCAACTCCCTTTCCGCTGCCCGCCGGACGCAGGTCGGGTCGGGTGACAGGAGGCTTGTCCGATGCCGGAACCCGATCCGCGCGGGGCCCGCACGGCCGCCGAGTTCGTCGAGGGACTGCACACCCTCAAGGAGTGGTCGGGCCTCACGTACCGCGAACTCACCGCCCGCGCCGACGCGATCGGCGACGTCCTGCCGCGCAGCACGGTCGCGAACATGCTGGCGCGCACGACGGTGCCGCGCGAGGAACTGGTGGCGGCCTACGCGCGGGCGTGCGGGTGCGGCCCTGCGGCGGTGGGGGAGTGGCTGGCGGTACGGAAGGAACTCGCGGTACGCGGCGAGCGGGTGGCGGCGGAACGGGTGGCGGAACCGGCGGCCGTCGCGACAGCGGAATCAGAAGCGGAATCGGAAGCGGAACCGGAATCAGAACCGGAATCCGGCCTCGCGCCAGCGGCCGAAGTCCCGTCCTCGCCGGGCGGAACGGACCCTGCCGGCGGGCTGGAAGCCGCGAGTCCGCGGCGGATCTCCCGGACCAAGGTCCTGGCGGCCGCCCTGGCCCTGACGCTGGCCGCGGCGACGGCGGCCTGGGTGATCCGCGACGCAGTCCCGGAAGTCCGGCCGCTCGGGGCGGTCACCGCGCCCGGCACCGGAGAGCGGACGCTGCGCGCGGTGCACTCCGGGCTCTGCCTCGGGGAGCGCGACGGCACCGGGACCGGCAAGGTCCACCAAGCGCCCTGCGAGGGACTCATACCCCAGTACTCGCTGGTCAGGATGGGTGAGGAGGACTGGCGGATCGCCTCGTACCATCCCGAGTTCAAGGAGGGCTGCATGGGCGTGCACTGGGGGAAGCGGGAGAAGGGCGTCTGGGTGGAGGACGCCGAGTGCGAGAACCGCAACCCGGCGGCGGAGACGTTCCGGTTCGAGCCGGTCGGCAGTCCGGTCAAGGGCTACCGGATCCGCCCGCAGCACACCCGGATGTGCCTCACGGTGCCGGGCGCCTCGCGCGCCGAGTGGACCGCGCTGGAGCAGCGGCCGTGCGAGGACGACGCGGCGGGCCAACTGTTCCGCTTCGACGCGTGGGGAACCTGACCCCCGCGTCGAAGCGGAATGAAGCGGAATGAAGGTGACGCCGCTGTCGGATCTACCGGATGCCCTCGATCCGCTCCCAGAAATGCCCCAGGATCCCCTCCAGGAACTCCCGCCCCGCAGCCCCGTCGCCCGCGTTCCCGACGCCGCCGCCCCATCCCAGCGTCGCCACCATCCGCGACTGGTAGTCGGCGTGCAGCCGCAGGAGTACGTCCTCCAGTGCGGCACGCGGCAGCGGGAGCAGCTTGACGAGCGGTCGTACGTACGCCTGCCAGCGGGTCGTCACCGCGCTCCGCAGCAGCTCGGCCAGGTCCTCGTCACGGCCGGCCGCGGTGATGAACTGGGCGGGGGACAGGCCGAGTTCGGTGGCGAGCGCGGCGGTCTGCCGCTCGGTGCCGCGCCACCGGCCCGTCTCCTCCATCCGTACGTACGCGTCGAGGCCGAGCCCGACCCGCCGGGCCAGGTCGGCGGCGCTGAACCCGCGCGCCGTCCGGTGCTCGCGCAAGGTGCGGGCGGCGTGCAGGAGTTCGGCGGGAGCGCACCAGAGCACACCGGCCAGTGCGGTCACCTCGTGGGCGGTGGGGGTGCGGATGCCGCGTTCCCAGGCGACCACCAGCTCCGGGCCTGCCTCCAGTCCGTACTGTGCACGCAGCCCGTACGCGACATGACCGGGGTCCATTCCGAGCGCCTCGCGCAGCCGACGGGCAGCGGGGGCGTCGAAGGGCGGGGTGCCGGACGGCGGGGTGAGGTGCACGGGCACACGGTAGGACGCAACGGGCGCGATGGCTACGGTGCGTTCCGCCCAGATCACAGCTCGTAGGAAGGTCCAGGGGTGTCGACGCCGGAATCTGTGAACTCTACGACCGGAAGGGTGTTTTGCCGCGCGGGGTGGTGCATAGTCGCCGGGACCCACCCCGACGTGGGCTTATCGGTGAGAACGAGGAGGGCTTCCAGTGGCCGGAACGGGATCGGAAGCGGCAGCAGGCGCGGACCCAAGCTCGGCGCCCGCGCCGGCGCCGAGGAGGCGGGACCGGACCCACTACCTCTATCCGGCCGTCGTCGTCGCCGTCGTCCTCGGCATCACCGTCGGGCTGATCTGGCCGGACGTGGGCAAGGAGCTGAAGCCGATCGGTGACGGCTTCGTCAACCTGATCAAGATGCTGATCTCGCCGATCATCTTCTGCACGATCGTGCTGGGCATCGGCTCGGTCCGCAAGGCCGCCAAGGTCGGTGCGGTGGGCGGGCTCGCGCTCGGCTACTTCATGGTGATGTCGACGGTGGCACTCGGCATCGGACTGCTGGTCGGCAACCTGATCCACCCGGGCACCGACCTCGACCTGAACGCGCACAAAGACGCGGGCGCCAAGCAGGCGGCGGGTGCGAGCGAGGGCCTGGGCGACTTCCTGCTGGGCATCATCCCCAAGACCCTCGTCTCGGCGTTCACCGAGGGATCGGTGCTCCAGACCCTCTTCGTGGCACTGCTGGTGGGCTTCGCGCTCCAGGCGCTGGGCCGGGCCGGGGAGCCGGTGCTGCGGGGCATCGGACACATCCAGCGGCTGGTGTTCCGCATTCTGGCGATGGTGATGTGGGCGGCGCCGGTGGGCGCGTTCGGCGCGATCTCCGCCGTGGTCGGGGCGACGGGCATCGACGCGCTCAAGGCGCTCGGGATCATCATGGTCGCCTTCTACATCACCTGTGCGCTCTTCGTCGTCGTGGTCCTCGGGACGATCCTCAGGCTGGTCGCCGGAGTGAACCTCTTCAAGCTGCTGAAGTACCTGGCGCGGGAGTTCCTTCTGATCGTCTCGTCCTCTTCGTCGGAGACGGCGCTGCCGAGGCTGATCGCGAAGATGGAGCACCTGGGCGTCAGCAAGCCGGTCGTCGGCATCACGGTCCCGACCGGCTACTCCTTCAACCTGGACGGCACGGCGATCTACCTGACGATGGCCTCGCTCTTCATCGCGAACGCCATGGGCGACCCGCTGAACATCGGCGAACAGATCGCCCTCCTCGGCTTCATGATCATCGCGTCGAAGGGCGCGGCAGGAGTCACCGGCGCGGGCCTCGCCACCCTGGCGGGCGGCCTCCAGTCCCACCGCCCGGAACTGGTCGACGGAGTCGGCCTGATCGTCGGAATCGACCGCTTCATGAGCGAGGCACGCGCCCTGACGAACTTCGCGGGGAACGCGGTGGCGACGGTGCTGGTCGGAACGTGGACAAAGGAGATCGACAAGGAACGGGTGGAACTGGTGCTCTCAGGAAAGCTGCCGTTCGACGAACGGATGCTGGAGGAGGGGGACGAGGCACATGGCTCCGTGCCGGAGCAGGGGCGGGAAGTGGGGGATGCGAAGCCGGTGGAGGCGCGGTAGGGGGTCACGGGGGGCGGGCACCTTCAGCCTGGTCGGGCCACTTCAGCCTGGTCCGGCGTTTGAGGACGCACCTCAGCCTGGCTGCGCACCTTCAGCCCGCTCCAGCCACTCAGCCCGCTCCAGCCACTCAGCCTGGTCCAGCCACTTCAGCTCGGTCCAGCCTCTTCAGCCCGTCCGGCGTTTGAGGACGCGCGGCGCAGCCGTGCACCGGGCGCAGCCCGGAACACGCGCCCCCACCGGCGCCAGCCGTGATGCTTTTCCCGCCCCCGCCCCGCGGCGAGCGGTTTAGGTGAAGGGGTGGGGAGGGGCCGCCTCCGCGGAGCGGCCCACCGGGCCGCACGGGTGCGGTGGCGGAGCGAGTGCGGTCGCGGAGGGGGCGTGCTCTGCGTGGGGGCCGCCCCCTTGCCCACCCGTTCCGCCCCCGGGGGCGGCCCCGCTGCCCAAGGAGGCTAGGGGGTCGGGGAGGGGGAGCGGGCGGCCCCGCTGCCCAAGGAGGCTCGGGGTGAGGGGCAGGCATTTAGGGGCGCGGGGAACTGCGCGACCAGCCACAACACACCCGCACAATCCCCCCGCTCAGCGCCCCGCCCAGCCCCGCACCAAACGCCCCCCTCAGCCCCGCACCGACTCGTCCCCCGCATCCCCCACCCCCACCCGCCCCAGCAGCGACTCCACGTCCCCCACCCCCACCCCCGCCGAAAGCAGTGCCGTCGTCGCCGCCGCGCGGCCCGCGTCCTCTGCCGCCAGTGACCCCTCGTTCACGGCCTCCATGAGCGCGAAGAGCGTCTGCTCGTGGACGTACGCCAGTGCCGCCGCCGGTACGGGCGACCGGAACGCCCCCTCCGCCTGCCCCCGCCGCAGCAGTGCTACACAGCCCTCCCGTACCGGCGTCAGCCTCTGCTTGATGCCCGCCATCGTCACGCTCCGCTGCGCCAGCGCGACCAGCAGCCGGTAGCGGTCCGCGATGTGCCAGACCGCGAGCGTCGCCCGCGCGAGCGCCTCCGCCGGGTCGTCCACCCCGGCGCGCCCCGCCGCATGTGCCTCGATGACCGCCTCCGCCGCGCCGTCGACGAGCGCGGCGACCAGTGCCTCCCGGTTCGGGAAGTGCCCGTACACGGTGCGCCGTACGACCCCCGCCGCCCGCGCGATCTGATCCATGCTCGCGTCCGGATCGCGCAACAGCTCCGCCAGTGCGACGTCCATGATGCGGCGACGGTTCGCATCCGCCCTGCCTGAACTGCCTGAGCTACCGGTACCGGTACTGGTCGAGCCACCCGTGGTCATGCCCCCATTTTGCACACGGCTGTGCATTCCCGTAACTTGCACACAGCTGTGTAATTGCACATCGCTGTGCAAGCGCAAGTCCCGGACTGCAACGAAGAGGTGGAAATCGTGCCCCTGGTCGCGAACCAGCCGGTCGAAAAGATGGACCGGCCCTACCCGAGGCGTTGGTGGGCCCTGCTGGTCCTCTGTCTCAGCCTGCTGATCATCGTGATGGCGAACACCGCCCTCACCGTCGCCGCCCCGGACATGACCAAGGATCTCGGGCTGAACAGTGCGGACCTCCAGTGGGTCGTCGACGGCTACACCGTCCCGTACGCCGCACTGATGCTGCTCCTCGGCGCGATAGGCGACAAGTACAGCCGCCGCGGCGCACTGGTCCTGGGCCTCCTCGTCTTCGGCGGAGGTTCCATAGCGGGTTCGCTCGTCGACAGCGCCAACGGTGTCATCACCGCCCGCGCGGTGATGGGTGTCGGCGCCGCGATGATCATGCCGGCGACGCTCTCCCTCCTCGCCGCGACCTTCCCGCGCGCCGAACGCGCCAAGGCGATCGTCATCTGGACCGCCACCGCGGGACTCGCCATCGCCGCGGGTCCGCTCGTCGCCGGCGCGCTCCTCGAAGACCACGGCTGGTCCTCGACCTTCCTGATCAACGTGCCCGTCGCCGCCCTCGCGATCGTCGGCGCGTTCACCCTCGTACCGCCGTCCAAGGCCTCCACCCACGGCCGGATCGACTACGTCGGAGGACTCCTCTCCGTCGTCTGGGTCGCCGCCCTCATCTTCGCGATCATCGAAGGCCCGCACTTCGGCTGGGACGGCAAGGCGATCGGCGCCGCCGCCGTCGCGGGCGTCGGCCTGCTCCTCTTCGTCCTCTGGGAGCTGCGCCACCCGCGCCCCGTCCTCGACGTCCGCCGCTTCCTCGACCGCGGCTTCGCGGGCTCCAACCTCGCCGTCGCGCTCTTCTTCCTGGCCGTCTTCGGCGCGTTCTACTTCCTCACCCAGCACCTGCAGTTCGTGCTCGGCTTCAACGCCCTGGAGACGGGCGTACGGATGCTGCCGCTGGCCGGAGCGGTCTTCGTCGGCTCCGCGCTGACCGGCTTCCTCACCCCGCGCCTCGGCATGAAGGCCACCGTCACGGCCGGCATGGTCGGTGGCACGGTCGCGCTCGCCCTGCTCACCCGGATCGACGCGGCGTCCTCGTACGGCGACTTCGTCCCGCCCCTCGTCATCCTCGGCCTCGCCATCGGCCTGGCGCTCTCGCCCTGCACCGACGCGATCATGGGCGCCTTCCCGGAGTCCGAGCTCGGCGTCGGCGGCGCCGTCAACGACACCTCCCTGGAGCTGGGCGGCTCGCTCGGCATCGCCGTACTCGGCTCGGTGCTCGCCGGTTCGTACTCCTCGCACCTGGCCGACGGTACGAAGGGCTCGCAGCTGCCCGCGTCGGCTCTCGACACCGCGCAGGACTCGGTAGGCGCCGGGTACGCGGTCGCGCAGGGCATCGGCGAGAAGGCACAGGCGCTGGCGGGCCAGGCCGCGAAGGCCACCAGCGCCGAACAGGCCGCCCAGCTCAAGGGCCAGGCGGGCCAACTCGCCCAGGGAGCAAAGGACATGGCGGAAGCCGTCGGCTCCGCCTTCTCGGACGCGGTCGCGCACACCAGCCTGATCGGCGCGGTGGTACTCGGTGCGGGCACGGTCCTGGTCGCGGTCCTGCTGCCGCGCCGGGGCAGGGGGACGGGCGCGGCACAGACGGAAGAGTCGGCTCCGGAAAGGGAGTTGACGCGCACGACCCGCTAGGCACGACCCGCTGCGCACGACCCGCTAGGCACGACCCGCTGGGTACGACCCGCTGGGTACGACCGCTGGAGAATCTCCAGCAAGCCGACGGCATGGTTGCTTGGTGACGTGGCGAACCACCAGCGAGGAGATGGCGACCGTACTGGACGTGCAGCGGGGGGAGTTGAACGAGGCCCTGCAGGAGGTCAGGTAGGAAGAACGCGCTCGTCACCCATCACCGCGCTACCCGTATGATCGCCTCGCTTCGATGGTCGGCGGGGGAGGGGCGGGGCAACATGGGGGTTTCCGGAGTGCCGGGCTCGGCGCACATAGGACCGTTCCGGGTGGTGGCCGAGCTCGGACAGGGCGGTATGGGCCGGGTACTCCTGGGCGTCGCCCCCGACGGACGGCTCGTCGCGGTCAAGCAGGTGCACGCCGAACTGGCCGGGGACGACGGCTTCCGGACCCGGTTCCGGCGCGAGGTGACGGCCTCCCGGCAGGTGTCCGGCGCCTACACCGCGCCCGTGGTCGACGCCGACCCGGACGCGGCGACGCCGTGGTTCGCCGCCCAGTTCGTGGCCGGGCCCTCGCTGAGCCAGGCCCTGGACGCCGTAGGTGCGCTGCCGCTGGAGTCGAGCCGGCTCCTCGCGGCCGGTCTCGCGCAGGCGCTGGCCGACGTGCACAGGGCCGGTCTCGTCCACCGGGACCTCAAGCCGTCCAATGTGCTGCTCGCCGAGGACGGCGTCCGCGTCATCGACTTCGGCATCGCCCGGGCGGCGGAGGGGCAGACGAAGCTCACGCACACCGGGGCCCTGGTGGGATCGCCCCCGTTCATGGCGCCGGAACAGGTGGACGGGCGCCAACTGACCGCAGCCGCCGATGTGTTCTCGCTGGGCTCGACCCTGGTCATGGCCTGCAGCGGAAGGCCGCCGTTCGCGGGCACCTCGGTGCCGGGCATCCTCTACAACGTCGCGCACTCCGAGCCCGACCTGAGCGCTGTGCCGGCCGCCATGCTGCCCCTGATCGAGGCGTGCCTGGCCAAGGATCCGGCGCGGCGTCCTTCGCCGCAGGCCCTGCTCTCGATGATCGGGCCGGTGCGGCCCTCGTCGCGGCCGTGGCCTGAGGCGGTGCACCGACTCGCGCGCGCACAGCGGGCCGAGATCGACCGGTACGTCACCGGGGCGGGCGGAAGCGCGACGCTCACCGGTGCCGCGCCTCCGCATGCCGCAGCCACCGGTGCCGCGCCTGAGCACGCCGCAGCCACCGCTGCCTCGCCCGCCGATGCCACCCCCTTCAGCCCCCCAGCGCCCAGCGCCACCCGTCTCGGCCCCGCTTCCCTCCACCACGCCCCCACCATGACGGCGGCCGCCCAGGCCCCGCACCTGCCCGCCGCTGTGCCGCATCCGGCATATCAGGGGTATCAGGGACATCAGGGGCATCCGGCACCGCCCGTGCCCCCGCCCGCCACCGGCTCACGGCGCAGGCGCCTCGCCTGGATCGCCGGTGGTTCCGTCGCCGCGCTGGCCACCGTCCTGGCGCTGCTCGCTACGTTCCTGCCGCCTGAGATGAACCCGTTCCGTACGGAGGTCGTCCCGACGCCGGGCAACAAGCCCCTCGCCCAAGTCGCCGACAAGTACACCGGACTCCCCGCGTCCTGCAAGAAGGTCGCGGACGAGGTGAAGGTGCCGACCGGGTTCACGCTCCTGCCCAACCGACCCGGCAGCGAGGTCTCCGACCGGGAGGACTACGACGACAAGGCTCGTTACCAAGAGGGCCGCTGCATCTGGCAGAGCCGCTCCGGCGACAAGATCGACCTCACGTGGGACCGGTACCGGACAGCAAAGGACAAGACCGGCGCGGAGCGGGCGAAGAAACACTACGAGGCCCTCTACATCACCGGCACCACCCACCGCGAAGACATCGGGACCGGCGAGGAGGCGTTCTGGCACGGCGAACCGGACGGCGGCTGTGTGCTGTACGCGCGGGACGTCAATTTCTACGTGTTCGTCGCCGTGGAGGGCACCGCCTACCCCACCGGCGACAAGTGCGAGGCCCTCGCCGTGTCCGTGGCCAAGGGGACCTACAAGGCGGGCTCGGCATGATGAAGCCACTGGGCCCCGCCGACCCGGCCACGGCCGGACCGTACCGGCTGCTCGCCGAGCTCGGCCGGGGCGGCATGGGCCGGGTGCTCCTCGGCTCCGCACCGGACGGCCGCCTCGTCGCGGTCAAGCAGGTGCACGCCCGGTTCGCCACCGACGACGGGTTCCGCGCCCGCTTCCGCCGCGAGGTCGCCGCATCGCGCCAGGTTTCCGGCGCCTACACGGCAGCGGTCCTGGACGCCGACACCGAGGCCTCACTGCCCTGGCTCGCCTCGGCATTCGTGGCAGGCCCGTCACTGGGCGCGGCGGTGGAGGACGCCGAGGTGCTGCCCGAGGAGGCGGTACGCCGTCTCGCCGCGGGCCTGGCCACCGCGCTGGTCGAAATCCACCGCACCGGCATCGTCCACCGCGACCTCAAGCCGGAGAACGTGCTGCTCGCCGAGGACGGCGTACGCGTCATCGACTTCGGTATCGCCCGCGTCGCCGAGGGCGCGGAGGCCACCGCCCTCACCCACACCGGCTGGGTGGTCGGCTCGCCCGCCTTCATGTCGCCGGAGCAGGCGGAGGGCCAGGAACTCACCCCGGCGAGCGACGTGTTCGCGCTCGGCGCGGTCCTCGCGATGGCGGCCACCGGCGACAGCCCGTTCTCCGGCACCTCGATGGCGGGGACCCTCTACAACGTCGTCCACACCGAGCCAGACCTGACCACGCTGCCGCCGGGCCTTGCCGCCCTCATTGGACCGTGCCTGGCCAAGGCCCCCGCCGACCGGCCGACCCCGCGGCAACTCCTCGCTCTCCTCGGCCCGATCACAGCCGCCGAACGGCCCTGGCCGCCCTCGGTACACGGCCTGATCGCCGCCCAGCAGTCCGAGATCGACCGACTGCTCGACACCACGGACCGCACCCCCGCCCCGGGCGCGTACTCCCCCACCTGGGTCTCTCCCTCTGCTCCTGGTCCCGGCTTCGGGCCACCGCCGCCTTTCGCGGGTACACCCCGACGCGGACGGGCCATGAAGATCACGGCCCTCGTGGTCGCGGGCGTGCTCGCCGTCGCGGGCCTCGGCGTCGGCGCGTACGTACTGACGACTGGCGGCGGCGGCGCGGGCGGCTGGTCCGGGCCGCCCGACAAGTACGCAATGATCCCCACCTGCGCAGAGGCGGCCGGTCAACTCGGGCTGCCGGAGCGGAAGAAGGACCGCGACTCGTACGGAGACAACACCAGCGAGGCCTCGACGAGCTGCACCTGGATGGGCACGCAGGACCTCGGGAACGGCTATGTCCTGGAGAACGCCTATACGCTCGCCTACATCAAGTGGACGCTGCGGCGCACCTCCGGAGACGACGCGAACGCGACCGGCCGGCAGCGCGAGGAGTTCGCAGAGGGCGCGGCCGACGGCACCCGCGACAGCGGACTCGGCATTGGCGACGAGGCGTACTGGGACCGGCCCGACGGCCCCGACGAACACTGCGACCTGCGCGTGCGTGACGGCAACATGACCCTCTGGGTGGAACTGGGCGGTGACAAGCATCCGGAGTCGACCTGCAAGACGGAAGCCGCACGGATCGCCCGCGCGGCCCTGGCGGCCATCCCCCCGCAGGGTCATTGAAGTTCTTCCGAGCGCCACCTCGCAAGGTTCGCCGTCGCCCGGCACGGCCTCCGGACCCGATTGTCAGTGCCGGATGCCAGGATGATCTGCATGGACTCACGGGGAGATCAGGCCATGCACCACGCCCAGGTACTGGACACGCTGCTCGCGGACCCGGCGGCCCTGCTGCACGCCGACCGCGCGGCCGTACGGGACGAACTGTCCTCGCAGCAGCGGGAGTCGGCGGCCGCCGAGCAGGGCCGGGCCGTCTTCCGGCAGGCCGAGGCGATATTCGGCACCGCCGACGTGGAGCGCGCCGAGTTCGCCGCCTGGCTGCACTTCGCCGCGAGGGTCCTGGGACACGGGGAGTACGCGGCGAAGGTCGCGACCGCCGCCCCCGGCATGCCCTGGAGCACGGAGTGGGCCTGGTGGCGCCCGGCCGGGCACTACGTGGCCGAGCCCAACCTCAGCGGTGACGCCGGCGCGGTCCAGAAGATCCACCGGGGGCGGGAGTTGATCCATGTGGACGGGATGTGGTGCGACAACCGCTGGTTCGACGCCCACACCGGCGAGAGCGTCCCCGCCCCGCCGACCGGTGAGGTGCAGCGCCACGGCCCCGGCCGGGACGCCGAGAACGAACTGCCGGCGCTCTTCGACACGGACCCGGCGGCGCCCGCCCTGTCCGTCCCGCCCGCCTGGGAGTACTCGGCCCCGCTCGACACCGGGGGCCGCTACCTCGTCGAGGACGAGCACGGCGTCGCCGTACTGCGCATCCACCCCGCCGTACTGGCGGACTGGCCGACAGGCGGCGCGTCGTACGAGTCGGCGGAGAACGGCGGGCCGGGCCTCCCGCTCGACGGATCGCCCGACCTGGACCCGCCGCTCACCGCGGCCAGGATGCGTGCCGCGTTCGGCGAGGGCGAAAGGGTGCGCCGCTTCCCGGAGGCGGACCTGCCCGCCGCCCTGGAGCACGGCCCGAGCCGTACGTTCCTCGCCGAGGTCGGCATACCCGGCTGGTGGGTGGGCGGGGTCGCCAGCTTCTCCTCCTTCGCTGCGGTCGAGCCGCTGGAGGGCGACCCCGACCTGCTCGGGTTCGGCCACCTGGACCCGGGGGACGGCGAGGAGCGGGAGGTGTGTATCCACCGCACCACCGGCGTCGTGCACCTCGCAGGCCCGGACGACGGGGAGGCCGTGTACCTCTCGCGCGACGTGGAGACCTTCACGCTGTTCCTGGAGAACCTGCGCCGGTACATGAACGCGAGCTGGGACCCCTACCCCGACGAGTCGGGCGCGGAGTTCGAGTATGAGAGCCGGATGCAGGACCTGGACCCCGAGGCGTTCGCCGACGACGCACCCTCCCGGGAGATCTGGGACCAGGTCTTCGCCACCATCACCGCCCTCACCGTCTACGGCTACTGATCAGGTCAAGAGCCAACCAAGCCACGCGTCAACCAAGTTGATTGATCTTCACTCTTATGGGTTAAGTCTGGATGGGTAATCGATTCTGCGCAGAGGGTGGTGCTTACGTTCATGGAGGCCATCCCAGACCCCGGTGACTCGATCAACGACCGCAGTCAGGCAGACAGTTTGAGCACCTGGGGTGTCGCACATGTCGGAATCAACCGTCGATCAGGCCGTCGAGGCGCGTCGCGCGGGGAACGCTCTCGTTCTCGCGATGACCGGTGAGCTGGACCTCTTCGCCGCGCTCCAGTGCGGCCCGCAGATAGACCGGGTCCTGACGTCCCACCCGCCCCGCACCGTCGTCGACCTCCGCCGGGTCACCTTCCTCGACTGCAGCGGCCTCGCCCTGCTGCTCCGGGTCCGGGGCCAGGTCGCGCGCTGGGGAGGCGAGTTCGAGGTCCACTGCCCCGACCGTGACGTGCTCAGGATCCTGCAGTACGTGGAGTTGTTGGTGCCTCTGACCTTCGTCGAGGAGCTACCGGAGGGCTGAGCCGCCCCGCGAGGCCGCAGCGCGGACGCCTGCACACGCACAAAAGAAATACCCCGGCGCAATTGACAGCCGGGGTATTTCTCTGCGTATATTGGGCGTTTCCATGACTGCATCCAAAAGAGGTCATGGAGAAGCGAGATACCGACACCGTAACCCAGTGGGGGAAGACTTGTCAACCGAGGAATTGTCAACCCGGGAATCCCGGGAGTTCCAGGAGCTGCGTCACGAGCAGCAATTCCTTGATGAGCTGTACGCGCGGCTCGATGTGCTCCGGGGACAGGCGGAGACCGCCGTACAGGGCTCGTTCGCCCAGGCCGGCACCGGCCAGCAGGCGCGCGTGGAGCGCGAGGTGACCGTGGCGGAACGGTCCGGAGTGCTGGCCGCGCTGAATTCGGTGGAATCAGGACTCTGCTTCGGCCGCCTCGACTTCCATTCCGACGCGGAAAGCACGGGAAGCACCGTAAGCACGGAAGGTGCAGAGGACGCAGAGGGCACGGAAAGCGCGGAACCGGAAGGGGCTACGACCCCGGCTACGACCCATCACATCGGCCGCACGGGAATCCGCCGCGACGACGCGGAACGCACCCCTCTGCTGATCGACTGGCGTGCCCCGATCGCCCGCCCCTTCTACCTCGCCACCGGGCATTCCCCGATGGGCCTGCGCCGCCGCCGGCACCTCACCACCCGCGGCCGCACCGTCACCGCGCTGCACGACGAGATCCTCGACCTGCGCGACACCGACCGCACCGGCCACGAGGACCCGAGCGGCGACGCCGTCCTGCTCGCCGCCCTGAACGGCGCCCGCACCGGCCGCATGGCCGACATCGTGCAGACCATCCAGGCCGAGCAGGACCGCATCATCCGCGCCCCGCACCGCGGAGTCCTCGTCGTCGAGGGCGGCCCCGGCACCGGCAAGACCGCCGTCGCCCTGCACCGCGCCGCCTACCTCCTCTACGCGCACCGCGAGCTCCTCGCCCGCCGCGCCGTCCTGGTGGTCGGCCCCAACCCGGCCTTCCTCGGCTACATCGGCGACGTCCTGCCCTCCCTCGGTGAGACCGGCGTCCTGCTCGCCACCACGGGCGAGCTCTTCCCCGGCGTCACCGCCACTGGGACGGACACCCCCGAGGCCGCCGCCGTCAAGGGCCGGGCCGGCATGGCGGACGTACTCGCCCAGGTCGTACGGGACCGGCAGGACGTCCCCGGCAGTGAAGGACTGGAGATCGCGCACGAGCAGTACACGCTCCACCTGGAGCGCGCCATGGCCGAGGACGCCCGCCACCACGCCCGTACGACCCGGCTGCCGCACAACCTGGCCCGCGCCCACTTCGGCCGGTACCTCCTGGACGTCCTCACCGAGCAGCTCGCCGAAGGCATCGGCCGGGCGCCGTACGAGGCCATCGCCGAGGAGCTGGGCGAGGAACTGGCCCCCGACGAGAACCTCCTCGCCCCCGCCGAGATCGAGCAGCTCGGCAAGGAGATCGCCGCCAACCCGGACGTGCTCGCCGCGATCGACGGCCTGTGGCCGGAAATCACCCCCCAGCAGCTGATCACCGAATTCCTGGAGGCCCCCTCCCACCTCCCGGACGCCGACGTCGAGTCGATCCGCAGGGCGGCGGACACGGGAACCTGGACCCCCGCCGACGTACCCCTCCTCGACGAGGCCGCCGAGCTGCTCGGCTCGGACGACCACGCGGCCCGCGCCGCCGCGGCCCGCGAGTACGAGGAGCGGGTGGCGTACGCGCAGGGTGTGCTCGATGTGTCGTACGGCTCGCGCACCTACGAGTTCGAGGACATCGAGGACGAGGACTCCGAGCTGCTCTCCGCGCACGACATCATCGACGCCGAGCGGTTCGCGGAGCGCCACGACGAGGACGACCACCGCAGCGCCGCCGCCCGCGCCGCCGCGGACCGTACCTGGGCGTTCGGCCACATCATCGTGGACGAGGCGCAGGAGCTGTCCGCGATGGCCTGGCGGCTGCTGATGCGCCGCTGTCCGACCCGGTCGATGACCCTGGTCGGCGACCCGGCGCAGACCGGTGACGCGGCAGGCTGCGGCTCCTGGAAGGAGATCCTCGATCCGTACGTCGGGGACCGCTTCGAGCACACCAGGCTCGGCGTGAACTACCGCACCCCGGCGGAGATCATGGAGCTGGCGGCCCGTGTGATGCGCACCGCCGACCCCTCCTTCGAACCGCCGAGTTCGGTACGGTCCACCGGAGTCGAGCCGTGGATCCGGGCCACGGCGCCGGACGCCCTGGCCCCTGCGGTCGCGGAGGCCGTCACGGAGTCGCTCGCGGGCATGGACGCCGGCGGCCGGATCGCCGTCGTCGCCCCCGCGGACCTGCTCCCCGCCCTGGCGGCCGAGCTGCCGGAGGCCTCCTGCGGCGCCGAGCCCGACCTCACCGCCCGGGTCGTGCTGCTGGCCCCGCACCAGGCGAAGGGGCTGGAGTTCGACACGGTGGTGGTGGCGGAGCCGGACCTGATCAGGTCCGGCTCGCCGCGCGGCCTGGGTGATCTGTACGTGGCGCTGACCAGGGCGACTCAGCAGCTGGGCCTGGTCCACACGGGGGAGCAGCCCTTCGGGGAGGCCGTCACGCAGGCCTTCACGCAGGCCGTCACGCAGGCCTGAACCACACCGTCGCCAGCGGCGGCAGCGTGATCCTGATGCTCGCCGGGCGGCCGTGGTGCGGGACCGACTCCGGCTTCAGCGGCTCCGGGTGGTGGATGCCGCTGCCGCCGTAGCGCTCCGCGTCCGTGTTCAGGACCTCCGTCCACGCCGGTACGTCGTCGGGGACGCCGATCCGGTAGTCCTGCCGTACGACCGGCGAGAAGTGGGAGACGGCGAGCAGCGGGTTCCCGGCGGCGTCGAAGCGCAGGAACGCGAACACGTTGTCCTCGGCTGCGTCGCCGGCCACCCAGGCGAAGCCCTCGGGGGCGGTGTCGCGCTCCCACAGGGCCGGCTCCGCGCGGTACTCGGTGTTGAGGTCGCGGACCAGGTCGCGTACGCCCCGGTGGTCGGCCTCTGCGCCGTACGACGGGTCGAGCAGCCACCAGTCCGGGCCGTGCGCCTCCGACCACTCGGCTCCCTGCGCGAACTCCTGCCCCATGAAAAGGAGTTGCTTGCCGGGGTGCGCCCACATGAAGCCGAGGTAGGCGCGGTGCGTCGCCCGCTGCTGCCACCAGTCGCCCGGCATCTTTCCCACCAGGGAGCGCTTGCCGTGCACGACCTCGTCGTGGGAGATCGGCAGGACGTAGTTCTCGCTGTACGCGTAGACCATCGAGAAGGTCATCTCGTGGTGGTGGTACTTGCGGTGCACGGGCTCCTTCGACGCGTAGCCGAGGGAGTCGTGCATCCACCCCATGTTCCACTTCAGCCCGAAGCCAAGACCGCCGAAGCCACCGGGGCCGATGTGGTGGGTGGCGCGGGTGACGCCGTCCCAGGCGGTGGACTCCTCGGCGATGGTGATCACGCCGGGGTTGCGGCGGTAGACGGTGGCGTTCATCTCCTGGAGGAAGGCGACGGTGTCGAGGTTCTCCCGGCCGCCGTGCTCGTTGGGCACCCACTGGCCTTCTTCGCGCGAGTAGTCCAGGTAGAGCATCGAGGCGACCGCGTCGACGCGCAGGCCGTCGATGTGGAACTCCTCGCACCAGTAACTGGCGTTCGCCACAAGGAAGTTGCGGACCTCGGTGCGGCCGAAGTCGAATTCGAGCGTGCCCCAGTCGGGGTGCGCCGACTTCAGCGGGTCCTCGTGCTCGTACAGCGGGCGGCCGTCGAACTCGGCGAGCGCCCAGTCGTCGCGCGGGAAGTGCGCGGGCACCCAGTCCACGATCACGCCGATGCCGGCCCGGTGCAGGGCGTCGACCAGGAAGCGGAAGTCGTCCGGGCCGCCCATCCGCGAGGTCGGCGCGTAGAAGCCGGTCACCTGGTAGCCCCAGGAGCCGCCGAACGGGTGCTCGGCGACCGGCATCAGCTCGACGTGCGTGAAGCCCAGGTCGGCGACGTAGGTGGGGAGCTGATCGGCGAGCTGGCGGTACGTCAGACCGGGTCGCCAGGAGGCCAGGTGCACCTCGTACACGGAGAACGGCGCCTCGTGCACCGGGAGCTCGGCACGCGAGGCCATCCACGCCGCGTCCTGCCACTCGTGGTGCGCGGCGGTGACGATCGACGCGTTCGCGGGCGGCACCTCGGTGTGCCGGGCCATCGGGTCGGCGCGCATCGTGTGCGAGCCGTCGGGCCGGGTGATCTGGAACTTGTACAGCGCGCCCTCGCCGACCCCGGGCAGGAACAGCTCCCAGACTCCGGTGGCGCCGAGCGAGCGCATCGGATATCCGGTGCCGTCCCAGTAGTTGAAGTCGCCGACGACGCGGACACCGAGCGCGTTGGGTGCCCACACCGTGAAGCGGGTGCCGGCGGTGCCCTGGTGGGTCATCGGCTCGGCGCCGAGCGCCTTCCACAGCTCCTCGTGCCGGCCCTCGCCGATCAGATGCAGATCGAGGTCGCCGAGCGCGGGCAGGAAGCGGTACGGGTCGTCGACCGTGATCTCGTTGTCGTCGTAAGTGACGTGGAGCCGGTACGGGGGAACGTCGGTGAGCGGCAGCACCCCGCCGAACAGGCCGTCGCCCTCGTCCAGGAGCGGGGTGTGCACCCCGTCCGCGAGGACGCCGACCGCCTTCGCGTACGGCCGCAGCACCCGGAACCGGACGCCGGGGCCCGGGGTGCCGGGGACGGCCTGGGCGGAAACGGGATGCGCGCCGAGGACGCCGTGCGGATCGTGGTGGGTCCCCGCCAGCAGCCGCGCCCGCTCCTCGCCGTCGAGCGGCAAGGGGGCCTTGGCAACCCCGGCCCTGGCTGCCCCGGCCTTCGCGGGCTTCCCGGTCTTCGCAGGCTTCGGGGCCTTCGCGGGCTCTGCGGCCTTCGCGGGCCCTGTGGTCTTGGTCGCCTTCGCGGGCCTGGCCTTCGCCCCCTCGGCCTTCTCCGCCCTCGGTTTCGGCGGCTTGGGGGCCGCGGCCTCCGGCGTCGTGCGGCGGGGCGGGCGGGGGGCGTCTTCGCCGGGGGGAGGGGTGGGACGGGGGGTCACGGGTGGTCCTCCTCAGGAACAGCAAGAAAGCTCACGGCAGAGTGAGCTCACAGTCGGATGTCTCAACGAGCTTCTGTGGAAGGGAAGTTGGCGAGGCGCCGGACCGCCGCCATCGGCACCGGCAGCCAGCTGGGCCGGTGCCGCGCCTCGTACAGCACTTCGTAGACGGCCTTGTCGGTCTCGTACGCCCGCAGCAGTACGGGCAGCTCGCGCGGGTCGGTGCCGGAGGCGGCCGCGTACCCCTCGCAGAAGGCGGCGCGGCAGCGGTCCGCCCACTCCGGGTTCCACGGTCGGCTCATGCGCGCCGCGTAGTCGAAGGAGCGCAGCATGCCCGCCACGTCCCGTAAGACGGGCTGCGGGTGACGGCGTTCGGTGATCGGTTTCGCGGGCTCGCCCTCGAAGTCGATCACCGACCACTCGCCGTCGCGGCCGTGCAGCGTCTGGCCCAGATGCAGGTCGCCGTGGATGCGCTGGGCGGTCACGACCGGTCCGGCGCCGCCCAGTTTCCGTACCGCGTCGAAGGCCGACCGCAGGCCCGGCGCGTACGGCAGCAGGGCGGGCACCGCCTGCGCCGCCGTCTCCAGGCTCTCGGTCATCCGGTCCGCGACGACCGCCACCTGCGGGCGGCCGAGGGTGAGCGTCGGCAGAGCGGCGGCGAGCGCGGTGTGCACTTCGGCGACGACCTGGCCCAACTCCCTTGCCTCCGGGGCGAATTCCCATCCGACGGACAGCGAATCGAGCGCTCTCTGCCAGCCGTCCTGCGCCCCGTCCAGGAACGGCTGGAGCAGCCCGAGCGTGAACGGCTCGAAGAGGTCCTCCGGATTCGCCCCCTCGAACCAGGCGACCGGGGCCGGTACCCGCACGCACCGCTCGTGGGTGAGGGCGAGGGGGAGTTCCAGATCGGGGTTGGCCCCCGGATGGATCCTTCGGAAGATCTTCAGGATGTACGAATTGCCGTACACCAGCGAGGAGTTGGACTGCTCGGCGTCGAGCGGGCGCGCGGTGAGTCCGGCCGGGGGGAGGGCGTCGGGGGCCTTGTCGAACCGCAGGGAGCCCAGGGTGCCGGGCACCCGCAGCCGCTCCAGGAGCAGCCCGGCCAGCTTCGGGTCGGCGAGGCCCTCGTACACGGTGTATCCGGCCAGCAGCCCTTCCTGCACCCGGCCGATCAGCGCCGGCGCGAGCGCGGGCGGCAGCGACCTGCGCACCCCGAGGAACAACTGGTAGCAGTCGGCGGGCGGCGGAGCGCCGGGGCCCTGCGGGGACGCCGAGGGCTGCTGGGCCCGTACGAGCAGATGGAGCAGCCCCGGCGAACCGGTCAGCGGCAGCAGCTCCGTCGCCGACACCAGGGCGAACCCGGTCACCGGCCGGCCCTTGCCGGCGAACCATCGCTGCCGGGGCAGCCATGCGTGCAGCAGTGGCGCCAGTGAGGCGAGCAGTGCGGACGAGGCGTGCGGGAGGGGCGGTGACGTCAGCGGAGAGGTGAGCGGCGAGATGAGCGGAGAGGCGGGCGGCGAGGCGGAAGCAGCCTCTGGCGTGGCATCCATGGCATCGCGTCCTTTCCCCGGGCACACGGAATGCACAGAGTGTCCCGGATTACGGCAAAGCTGTCCGGTTGTACGGGACGTGTCGGGTACGCGTATGAGGGGGAGGGTGCCCCCGGCGGGACGGCGGAAACCGCTCGCCGGGGGCCCCGCCCCTCAGCGCTTGGGCTTCGGCGGCCGGACCAGCGAGGTCTGGTTCTTGCGCAGCCGGAACCAGTAGAAGCCGTGTCCCGCAAGGGTCAGCAGGTACGGCAGCTCGCCGATCGCGGGGAAACGGACCCCGCCGATCAGCTCGACCGGATTGCGGCCGTTGAACATCTGCAGGTCGAGTTCGGTGGGCTGGGCGAACCGCGAGAAGTTGTGCACGCACAGCACCAGGTCGTCCTCGCCCTCGATGGACGAGGGGGCCTCGCGCAGGAAGGCGAGTACCGCCGGGTTGGACGACGGCAGCTCGGTGTAGGACCCGAGGCCGAAGGCCGGGTTCTGCTTGCGGATCTCGATCATGCGCCGGGTCCAGTGCAGCAGCGACGACGGCGAGGTCATGGAGGCCTCGACGTTGGTCACCTGGTAGCCGTAGACCGGGTCCATGATCGTCGGGAGGGAGAGCCGGCCGGGGTCGCAGGAGGAGAATCCGGCGTTCCGGTCGGGTGTCCACTGCATCGGGGTGCGTACCGCGTCGCGGTCGCCGAGCCAGATGTTGTCGCCCATGCCGATCTCGTCCCCGTAATAGAGGATCGGCGAGCCAGGCAGCGACAGCAGCAGGGCGGTGAACAGCTCGATCTGGTTGCGGTCGTTGTCCAGGAGGGGCGCCAGGCGCCGGCGGATGCCGATGTTGGCGCGCATCCGCGGATCCTTGGCGTACTCCGCGTACATGTAGTCGCGCTCTTCGTCCGTGACCATTTCGAGGGTGAGCTCGTCGTGGTTGCGCAGGAAGATGCCCCACTGGGCGCTGGACGGGATCGCCGGGGTCTTGGCGAGGATCTCCGAGACCGGGTAGCGGGACTCGCGGCGCACCGCCATGAAGATGCGCGGCATCACGGGGAAGTGGAACGCCATGTGGCACTCGTCCCCGCCCTTCTCGAAGTCGCCGAAGTAGTCGACGACGTCCTCCGGCCACTGGTTTGCCTCAGCCAGGAGCACCGTGTCCGGGTACGAGGCGTCGATCTCCTCCCGCACCCGCTTGAGGAACTCGTGGGTGCGGGGCAGGTTCTCGCAGTTCGTCCCCTCCTCCTGGTAGAGGTACGGCACCGCGTCCAGGCGGAAGCCGTCGATGCCCAGGTCAAGCCAGAAGCGCAGGGCGGAGATGATCTCCTCCTGCACCATCGGGTTCTCGTAGTTGAGGTCCGGCTGGTGCGAGAAGAAGCGGTGCCAGTAGTACTGCTTGCGCACCGGGTCGAAGGTCCAGTTGGAGGTCTCCGTGTCGACGAAGATGATCCGGGCGTCCTGGTACTGCTTGTCGTCGTCGGCCCAGATGTAGTAGTCGCCGTAGGGGCCTTCGGGGTCGCTGCGGGACTGCTGGAACCACTCGTGCTGATCGCTCGTGTGGTTCATGACGAAGTCGATGATGACGCGCATGCCGCGCTGGTGCGTGGCGTCGACGAACTCGACGAAGTCGGCGAGATCGCCGAACTCCGGGAGGACGGCCGTGTAGTTGGAGACGTCGTAGCCGCCGTCGCGCAGTGGCGACATGAAGAACGGCGGCAGCCAGAGGCAGTCGACGCCCAGCCACTGGAGGTAGTCCAGTTTGGCGGTGATGCCCTTGAGGTCGCCGACTCCGTCGCCGTTGCTGTCCTGGAAGGACCGGACGAGGACTTCGTAGAAGACCGCGCGCTTGAACCACTCGGGGTCGCGGTCCTTGGCGGGGGTGTCCTCGAAGGTGTCGTGGACGGGCTCGTTGACGATCATGTGGGTGACCCTCCGGTCAGCGGGGACGGTCGCAGGGTCACGATGTGCGCGGGCGCGTGGCCCGGCTCTAGGCGCACATAGCTGGCCCTGCCCCAGTGGTAGGTCTCGCCGGTGAGCTCGTCGCGCACCGGGACGGCACTGTGCCAGTCGTGGCCGAGTGCCGGCATGTCCAACGAGACCGTGGCCTCCTGGGTGTGGTGAGGGTCGAGGTTCACGACCACCAGAACGGTGTTCGAGGCGCCCTCACCCCCGGCGGCTGAATCCGTTTTCGTCGTACAGCGTTTCGAATACGCGATCACCGCGTCGTTGTCCGTGGGGTGGAAGTGGATGTCCCGCAGCTGCTGGAGCGCGCGGTGGCGCCGCCGCAGCCGGTTGAGGGTGGTGATCAGCGGGGCGATCGACCGGCCCTCGCGCTCCGCGGCCACCCAGTCGCGCGGCTTGAGCTGGTACTTCTCGGAGTGCTTGTACTCCTCGCTGCCGTCCCGGACGGGGGTGTTCTCGCACAGTTCGTAGCCCGCGTACACACCCCAGGACGGCGACATGGTCGCGGCCAGCACGGCCCGCACCTCGAAGGCGGGGCGGCCGCCGTGCTGGAGGTAGGCGTGCAGGATGTCGGGGGTGTTCACGAAGAAGTTGGGGCGCATGTACGAGGCTGTCTCGTGCGCCAACTCCAGGGCGTAGTCGGTGAGTTCCTGCTTGGTGTTGCGCCAGGTGAAGTAGGTGTACGACTGCTGGAAGCCGATGGCTCCCAGGGTGCGCATCATCGCGGGCCGGGTGAACGCCTCGGCCAGGAAGATCACGTCGGGGTCGGTGCGGTTGATCTCGCCGAGCACCCGCTCCCAGAAGACGACCGGCTTGGTGTGCGGGTTGTCGACCCGGAAGATCCGCACGCCGTGGCCCATCCACAGCCGCAGGATGCGCAGCGTCTCGGTGATCAGCCCCTCCATGTCCCGGTCGAAGGCGATCGGGTAGATGTCCTGGTACTTCTTCGGCGGGTTCTCGGCGTACGCGATCGTGCCGTCGGCCCGGTGGTGGAACCACTCGGGGTGCTCGGTGACCCAGGGGTGGTCGGGGGAGCACTGGAGGGCGAAGTCGAGGGCCACCTCCATGCGCAGGTCGCGGGCGGTGGCGACGAAGTGGTCGAAGTCCTCGAAGGTGCCGAGGTCCGGGTGGAGGGCGTCGTGGCCGCCTTCGGCGGAACCGATCGCCCAGGGCACGCCGACGTCCGCCGCGGTCGCGGAGAGCGTGTTGTCGGGGCCCTTGCGGTGGGTGGTCCCGATGGGGTGCACGGGCGGCAGATAGATCACGTCGAAGCCCATGGCGGCGACGGCGGGCAGGCGCTCGGCGGCGGTACGGAAAGTGCCGCTCTGCTGCCCTTCGGTTCCCGGAACGCCACCTTCGGGTGCTCTTGCGCCCTCGGAGCGCGGAAAGAACTCGTACCAGGAACCGAAAAGTGCGCGCGGCCGTTCGACCAGCAGGGGCAGGGGATCGGAGGTGGAAAGAGGTTCGCGCAGGGGGTACCGGCGAAGGGCGGCGTCTACCTCGGGGGTGAGGGCGGCGGCGAGCCTGGCGGGGGCCGGGCGCCGGGTGTCGCGCAGGGCGTCCGCGGCGGCGAGCACGGCCTCGCGCCCGTCCTTCTTCGGGACCCCGTCGGCGGCCCGTTCGTAAAGATCGGCGCCCTCGGTGAGGACGAGTTCGGTGTCCTGGCCCGCCGGGATCTTGATCCCGGCGTGGTGTCGCCAGGTCGAGACGGGGTCCCCCCACGCCTCGACGGCGTACGACCACATGCCCACGGTGTCGGGGGTCACGTCGCCGCCCCAGCGGTCGGTGCCGGGAGCGAGTTCCCGCATCGGGGTCCAGGGGCCGGGGCGGCCCACGGGATCGAGGAGGACCACATTGGCGGCCACGGCTTCATGGCCTTCACGGAAGACGGTGGCGGAGACCTGGAACGTTTCTCCTGCCACCGCCTTGGCCGGCCTTCGGCCGCGGTCGATCGCGGGAAGGACGTCCAGGACGGGGATACGACCGATCATGGGCTCACCTGTGGGTCGATGCTCAGCGGGGGCTCTTACGTGCACTCTTTGTAGCTGCTCGTCGCTCTCCGTGCTCGACTTGCGGGACACGGGGTGTTGGCTGCGCTCTTCACGGGTACCGGGGGAGGCTTCCCCCACACCTCCCGGCATCAACCCGGTGCCGTGTTAACTACTGCCGCGTAACGGCGCGCGCAAGGCGTGGGCGGAAGCCGGGGCGGAAAGCGAAGGGGCCCCGCCGCTTCCCGACGGGACCCGCTTGCTCAGCCCCCGGCAATGTATGCCGGTGTGCTGCCCCACTGGCCCCGCTTGTCTCAAGGCCGGGGGTTGTTGACCTGAAGCAGCCGGTTCGGCGAGCCGAGTCCGGCCCCCTTCACCCGGCCCGTGACCGCACGGTCGGTGAGTGCCTTGCCGACGTCGGCGGGCGAGGCCCACGCATGGTCGGCGAGGTAGAGCGCCGCCGCACCGGCCACGTGCGGGGCCGCCATCGAGGTGCCCGAGAAGGTGCCCTTCGCGGCGTCACCGGTGTTCACCGCCGAGGTGATGTCCACCCCCGGTGCGAACAGGTCGAGCCTGCTGCCCCAGTTGGAGAAGCTCGCCCGGCCGTCCCCGGCGTCGCTCGCGCCGACCGTGACGGCCTCCTGGACCCGGCCGGGCGAGAAGAGGCTCGCGGGCAGGGAGTCGTTCCCGGCCGCGACCACGAAGGTCACCCCCGACCGGATCGCGTTGCGCACGGCGGCGTCGAGCTGGGCGTTGGCCACGCCGCCCAGGCTCAGGTTGGCCACAGCGGGCTTCTTCGCGTTCTTGGCCACCCAGTCGATTCCGGCGATGACCTGGGCGGTCGTCCCCGATCCCGCGGCGTCGAGCACCCGTACGCCCACCACGTCGGCCTTCTTCGCCACGCCGTACGTCCCACCCGCGGCGGTCCCGGACACATGCGTGCCGTGACCGTTCTCGTCCTGGGCGACGGCGTCGTTCTGCACGAAGTCCCAGCCGCTGGAGGCCCGCCCGCCGAAGTCCTGGTGGGAGGTGCGGATTCCGGTGTCGATGACATACACGTGGACACCCGCACCGGCGCTCTCGGGCCAGGTGTACGACCTGTCCAGCGGCCGGTCGTCCTGGTCGACCCGGTCGAGCCCCCAGGACGGCGGGTCCTTCTGGGTGTGCCGCAGCGACACGGTGGTGTCCTGCGCCACCGAAGCCACCCGTGGATCCGCCGCGAGCCGCCCGGCCTGCGCCGAACTCGCCCGCACCGCGTACCCGTTGAGTGCACTGCTGTACGTGTGGCGGATTTTCGCCCCGTACCGCGCGGCGACACTCCGGCCCGCCGCCGACGGAGCCGTGACGCCCCCCGTTCCGCTCCTGAGAGTGACGATGTAGCTGTTGCCGACGGAACCGGCCGACCCGGCCCCCAGTATTCGCCCCTCGGCCCCCGGGGTACGTACGGCCGTGGCGGCTTGGGCTGGCAGCGCGATGGCCGAAAGAACCGCCGCCGTAGTGACGGCGGTAACGGCCCCGGCCAGCCGCATGCGATGACGACGCGACAGTGCCATGTGCGAGGTTCCCCTCCTCGATCCGACGCCCGCACCGCACAGTTGACCCGCTCGGGGCCCGGTTCCATCCGGTGGTCTGCCGAATGCCGCCGTATGTCCGCAGCGCGCGCACTTGTCACCCTCTCGTGCGGTGTGAACCACAACAAGACCGCCGGAGGGGGCGGAATCGGCCATATCGCTCGTGGGGGGAATGTGGGGTATGCGCGGAGGGGCGGGTGGGGCTATTTCGCTCCGGTCTTCCCAGGGACGGGCGGCGGAGTGGCGGTCGGCTCCATGGTCGACTTGAAGTACAGACGAGTGCTGCCCGGAGTGAACTCGTGCACGAAGATCGTGACGCAGCGCTGGAGGTACTTGCCCTCGGGGGTCTTGAGGCCGTCAGGACATTCACTGGTCGTCTGCACTCCTTCGACCAGGGTCTCCGGTTCCGGCAGGCCGAGGTGGGCGAAGCCGTCCGCCGGGCTGTAGTCCTTCTTCTGCGGCTGGTCGTTCGGGAACGTCTTGCGGCCCCCCTCGACCAGCCGGGCGATGTAGGCGGTCGCGTCCCGGGTCGGCAGGGTGAACGTCAGCAGACCGGTGTCCAGTCGCTGCCCCACCTTGTACCCGGCCCGCCGGTCGCTCGCCGCCTCCGGGACCCTGATCCCGAGCTCCTTGCCCATCCAGGCGGGCGTGGCCCCTTCCGGCCAACAGCACTCCTGTTCCTGCTTGTCGACTTCGGACTGGGCCCACACGCTCGCGAGCAGGGTCGCACCGGCCACTGCGACGACGATCAGCCCCAACACCCCCAGCCAGACCAGCACGTACCGGTGCAGGGGCCACGGGGCCTTGCGGGGTGCCTTCGGCAAGTGGTCGCTCGACGGTGCGTTCGTCAGTGACTGCATGTCGGCCGCGATGAGCTTTTCGTCCTGGGCGTGGGGGTTCACGGAGTAGTCCAAGTGGTTCGATATGTGCGCGCACATCTGAAGGACGGTTTTCACCTGGGAGGTCCAGATCTCCAGCGTGGTGCAGAGCTCGGATCCGGAGGCGAGGTGGTGGCTGCCCAGCTCCGCCGCTGCCTGGGCGGTCGTCCCTGCGCCTCGGCCTTCAGCTGTGCCCATTCGTCGTGGAACGACATGGCTCTCCCCCGTGGTGCATACCCATGAAGTGGGCACGCTAGCAAGCACGTTGATGTTTGCAGAAGCGTGTTCCCAGACCCGGGTGGCGCCGCCCCCGAGATCGTGACCCCCGCTTCCTTTCCGCCGTCCCGCACCCCCACCCGCCCGATGTGCGCCGTGGAGGGGCGGTAGTGGTCGGCACTACCGTCGAGGGTGACGGGCAGGTGCATGTTGTGGTGTGTTCGTCCTGAATCCGCTGTCCCCTGCGAAGGTGGTCACGTGAAGGCAATCCGTCGGTTCACCGTGCGTCCCGTTCTTCCCGATCCGCTCCGGCCGCTCAGCGATCTCGCGCGTAATCTGCGCTGGTCCTGGCACACCGAGACCCGGGAGCTGTTCCGAAGCGTCGATCCGGAGGGCTGGCAGGTCTCCGGGGAGGATCCGGTGCGGCTGCTCGGGGCGGTCTCCGCCGAGCGGCTGGCCGAACTGGCCGGGGACCGGCGGTTCCTGCGGCGGCTCGGCGCGGTCGCCGACGATCTCGCCGACTACGTGGGCGGCAACCGCTGGTACCAGGGTCAGGGGGAGTACGAGGGCGCCGAACTGCCCGCCGCCATTGGCTACTTCTCGCCCGAGTTCGGCGTCACGGCCGCGCTCCCGCAGTACTCCGGCGGCCTCGGCATCCTCGCCGGGGACCACCTCAAGGCCGCCAGTGACCTCGGGGTGCCGCTCATCGGGGTGGGGCTCCTCTACCGGCACGGCTACTTCCGCCAGTCGCTGTCCCGGGAGGGCTGGCAGCAGGAGCACTATCCGGTGCTCGACCCCAACGAACTGCCGGTGAGCCTGCTCAGGGAGGCCGACGGGACCCCGTGCCGGGTGTCCCTCCGGCTGCCCGGCGGGCGGTCGCTGCGGGCCAACATCTGGCAGGCGCGCGTGGGGCGCGTACCGCTGCTGATGCTGGACTCCGACGTCGAGGAGAACGGGCCGGGGGAGCGCGACGTCACCGACCGGCTGTACGGGGGCGGCAGCGAGCACCGGCTGTTGCAGGAGATGCTGCTGGGGATCGGTGGAGTGCGCGCGGTGCGGGCGTACTGCCGGATCACCGGGCACCCGGAGCCCGAGGTGTTCCATACGAACGAGGGCCACGCCGGGTTCCTGGGCCTGGAGCGCATCCGTGAACTCGGCGGCAGGGGGCTGGACTTCGACGCCGCACTGGAATCCGTGCGGGCCGGGACCGTCTTCACGACGCACACCCCCGTGCCCGCAGGCATCGACCGCTTCGACCGTGAGCTCGTCGCCCACCACTTCGGCGACGACGGCGAACTCGCCGGGGTCGACGTCGAGCGGATCCTCCGGCTCGGCATGGAGACCTACCCCGGTGGCGAGCCAAACCTCTTCAACATGGCCGTCATGGGCCTGCGCCTCGCCCAGCGCGCCAACGGCGTCTCCGTACTGCACGGGTCGGTGAGCAGGGGGATGTTCGCCGGGCTGTGGCCCGGGTTCGACCCCGACGAGGTGCCGATCACGTCCGTCACCAACGGCGTGCACGCCCCCACCTGGGTCGATCCCGAGGTCGTACGCCTCGGCGCCAAGCAGATCGGCGCCGGGCGCACCGAGGACGCGCTGTCCGTCGGCGGCTCGCCCCGCTGGGACGCCGTCGCCGACATTGCGGACGGCGAGATCTGGGACCTGCGCCGGGTGCTCCGGGAGAACCTTGTGCACGAGGTGCGGGGCAGGCTGCGGGCCTCCTGGCTGCAACGCGGCGCGGAGGAGGCCGAGTTGGGGTGGATCGACGGGGTGCTCGACCCCGACGTCCTCACCATCGGCTTCGCGCGCCGGGTTCCCTCGTACAAGCGCCTCACTCTCATGCTGCGGGACCGCGACCGGCTGATGGAGCTGCTGCTGCATCCGGACCGGCCCGTCCAGATCGTCGTCGCGGGCAAGGCCCACCCGGCCGACGACGGCGGGAAGAGGCTCGTGCAGGAGCTGGTGCGGTTCGCCGACGACCCCCGGATCAGGCACCGGATCGTCTTCCTCCCCGACTACGGCATGCGCATGGCGCAGAAGCTGTATCCGGGGTGCGACGTGTGGCTGAACAACCCGCTCAGGCCGTTGGAGGCATGCGGCACCAGCGGAATGAAGGCCGCGCTCAACGGCTGCCTCAACCTGTCCGTACTGGACGGCTGGTGGGACGAGTGGTTCGAGCCGGACTTCGGCTGGGCGATTCCCACTGCTGACGGGGCGGCCACCGACGAGGACCGCCGCGACGACCTGGAGGCGAACGGCCTCTACGAGCTGATCGAGCAGCGGGTCGCTCCCCGCTTCTACGAGAAGGGGCGCGGGCAACTGCCCGACCGCTGGATCGAGATGGTCCGCCAGACCCTGGTGACACTGGGGCCCAAGGTGCTGGCCGGGCGGATGGTGCGGGAGTACGTGGAGCGGCTGTACGCACCCGCAGCCCGCGCGCACCGGGCCCTCGGGCCGGACAAGGCACGGGAGTTGGCCGCCTGGAAGGCGCGCGTGCGGGGCGCGTGGTCCGGCGTCGCCGTCGACCATGTCGAGGCGCTCGCCCCCACTGCCGTCAACGGCACGGCCGAACTGGGCTCCACGCTTGCGCTGCGTGTCCGGGTGGGTTTGGGCGATCTCGGGCCCGACGACGTCGAGGTGCAGGCTGTCGCGGGGCGGGTGGACTCCGAGGACCGGATCGGGGGCGCGCAGTACTTTCCGCTGAAGCCGGCGGCGGGGCCGGATCTGGAGGGGCGGTGGACGTACGAGGGACCGCTTGCCCTTGATCGGACGGGGCCGTACGGGTACACGGTGCGGGTGCTGCCGGCGCATCGGCTGCTCGCGAGCAGCGGTGACCTGGGGTTGGTGGTGTTGCCGACGGAGGCTACGGGGGAAGGGGCGGGGGTGCTGATGCGTTGATGCGCTGATGCGGGAGGTGCGTTATGTGCGGGTGCGTGGTTCCCCGCGCCCCTGAAGGCGCTCCTCCTCGCGCGGCACATCATCTACAAGGTCCTTCGAGGTCAGGACAGCGGCTGTGAAGCACAGGCGGTAGACCGGGGTGAGTCTGTAGCGGTCGGTGCGGAAGTAGGTGCAGGTGTCGGCTTCGGCGGGTTCGGGGCCGATGCCTGCCGGGGGGCCGTCCAGGGGGTGGTCGGGGAGGAGCGGTTCCAGTGCTGTCCGGTGCCGGCCCACCTTCACCCGGTCGTACTGGTCCGGGGTGAGCACCGAGCGGGACGCCCCGTACTCCTGGTAGACCAGCATCAGTGCCCCGAGCACCGCGACCAGCGCCGCCGGTGCGACGATCGCCTGTACCAGGCCGCGCCGTACGTGGGTGCGTGCTCGGTGCAACTCCGTTGCCGCGACAGGGGACTTGGGTGTCAGTGGCAGTGGTGTTCCGGCCAGGGGAAGCCGGGCTGTCACCTCGAAGCCGCCGTCCTCGGTCGGCCCGTGCGTCAGTGTGCCGCCCGCGAGCCGTACCCGCTCGTCCAGGCCGACCAGGCCCGTACCGCCGGAGGCGGGCTCAGGGGAAACGGGGCCGGGGGAGGGAGAGTTGGTGACCTTGATGGTCATCGACTGTGTCGTTTCGTCCCGGTGGACAAGGATCCGCACCGGTGCGCCCGGAGCGTGTTTTGTCGCGTTCGTCAGGGCTTCCTGGGCGACCCGGTGGACGGCTCGGGCGACCGGCGGAGGTGGGGTCAACGCGCCGCCGGTTTCGGTGAGTTCGATGGTGAGTCCTGACGCGGCGGCCCGTTCCACCAGCTCCGGCACCGCCTCTCCGGCGGGTGTCGTCGGGGCGGATTCGTCGTCCGCCCGCAGTACTCCGACGATGTCCCGCAGTCGGGCCGTGGCATCGGCCGCGGCCCGGCGCAGTTCACCGGCCGCTTCCTGCTCGGCCCGCGGCAGTGCGCGGCTGACTTCCAGGGCGGCGGCCCGTACCGCGATCAGCGACAGGTCGTGGCCGAGCGAGTCGTGCATGTCGCCCGCGATCCTGGACCGCTCCCGCAGCCGCTCGCGGTCCGCCACCGCCTGCTGTTCGCGTTCCATCCGGTCGGCCAACTCCCAGCCGTTGGCGACGAGTTGTGCGTAACGGCGGACGTATCTGCCGATCAGCCACGGGACCACGGCCTGCAGCAGCAGCGACGTCAGCTGGGCGAACCAGACCCACAGCTTGTCGTCGTACGTCAGGCTCAGCGCGAGCCCCGCCGCCGCGTACCCGGCGAAGACCAGCACGGCGGGCCGTACCCGGGCGTCCCGCCTGCCCGCGAGGAAGGCGAAGACGCACATCGCCACCGTGTACGACGGGGTGAACAGCTCGGGACTGCGCAGGGCGCTGCACACCACCACGACCGTCAGCGAGACGAGCGGTGCGGCGCGGCAGAGCAGCACGCCGACGCCGAGCGAGGCGGCGCCCCCGGCCGTCAGGGGCCAGGACCCGCCGTCGTTCGGGTCCTCCTTCATCAGGACGAAGAAGGACAGGAACACCCACAGGGCGAGGTCCAGGAGCAGGGCCCGGCGGGTGTCCCGGTGCAGAGCAGAGGTGGCACGCATACCAGGAAACGTAAGTGGTGCCCGGGACCACCGTCGGTCCCGGGCACCACTGTCATGTCGTTCTGGAGGCGGACCTCAGCGGATCAGAAGGTGAGCTTCCACCCGTTGATGATGCCGGTGTCCTGCGCTGCCACGTCCTGCACCTTCAGCTTCCAGGTGCCGGCCGCGACCTCGGAGGAGGCGTTGACCGTGTAGGTCGCCTTGACGTCGTCCGCGGAGTCGCTGGAGCTGGAGTTCTTCAGCCGGTACGCCGTGCCGTCGGGGGCGATCAGGTCGATGACCAGGTCACCGCGCCAGGTGTGGGTGATGTCCACGTCGACCTTGAGGGTCGCCGGGGCGTTGCCCGTCTTGTTGACCGGGATGGAGGAGGTCACGGCCGCACCGGCGTCCGGGATCGCCACGTCGGTCTGGTTCTCGAAGACGGTGCCGCCCGGGTCCGGGTCGCCGCCGCCGGGGCGGGCCCCGACGTTGATGGCGGCCCAGGCGTTCTCGACGCCCTTGACCTCGGCGCTGCCCGCGCCGTACAGCTCGGTCGCTGCGAGGACGGTGCCCTTACGGGCGTCCGCGTAGTTGGTGCTGGCGGTGAACTTCGAGACCAGCGCCTTGAACCAGATCTTCTCGGCCTTGGCGCGGCCGATGCCGACGACCGGCAGACCGTCCGAGGTCGGGGAGTTGTACGAGACCCCGTTGATGACCTTGGCGCCGCTGCCCTCGGACAGCAGGTAGAAGAAGTGGTTCGCCGGACCCGACGAGTAGTGGACGTCGATGTTGCCGATGCCCGCGTACCACGCGTCCTTCGACCCGCCGTCCTTGCTGGGCTTGTCCATGTAGCGCAGCGGGGTGCCGTCGCCGTTGATGTCGATCTTCTCGCCGACCAGGTAGTCGCCGACATCCTTGGCGTTGTTGGCGTTGAACTCGACGGCCGCCGCGAAGATGTCGGAGGTCGCCTCGTTCAGGCCGCCGGACTCGCCGCTGTAGACCAGCTTGGCGGTCGCGGCGGTCACACCGTGCGTCATCTCGTGCGCGGCGACGTCGATCGAGGTGAGGGGCTTGGTGTTGCCCTGGCCGTCGCCGTACGTCATGCAGAAGCAGGAGTCCTGCCAGAACGCGTTGACGTACGCGTTGCCGTAGTGGACGCGGGAGTACGCGCCGACGCCGTCACCGCGGATACCGGTGCGGCCGTGCACGTTCTTGTAGTAGTCCCAGGTGAGGCCCGCACCGTACGCGGCGTCCGCACCGGCGGTCTCGCGGTTGCCGGGAGTGCCGTCGCCCCAGACGTCGTCCGCACCGGAGAAGAGCGTGCCGGTGCCCGACGAGCCGCCCTTCAGGTCGTACGTCTTGTGGCCGCCGCGGCCGCCGTCGGTCAGGTTGAACGTCGAACCCGACTGGGTCGAGCCGACGGTGACCTGTCCGCTGTACTGGGTGTTGCCGACACCGTTCTCGACGGCCTGCCACTCGTGCAGCTTCTTGCCGGTGGCGGCGTCGGTGACGACGTGCAGCTCGTTGGGGGTGCCGTCGTGCTGCAGACCGCCGACGACGGTCTCGTACGCGAGGACCGGCGTGCCGTTGCCCATCCACACCACCTGGCGCGGGGCGATGGACGCCTCGGTCTTGGCGGAGCCCTCCGCCTTGGCGAGGCCGAGTGCCTGCTTCTCGGCGGCGGCCGGGGCCACCTTCGCGGCGGCCGCGATGCCCTGGAGCTTCGCGGTGTTGGAGCGTGAGACGCCCTGCGTCTTGGTGGCCTTGTCCTTCTTGACGATCAGGTCGCCGCCGAGGACGGGGAGCCCGCCGTAGGTGCGCTCGTAGCGGGTGTGCGTGGTGCCGTCCAGGTCCTGGACGACATCGCGTACGACGAGCGCTTCCTTGGCGCCGAGCCCGAGCTCCTTGGCGGTGACCGCCTTGGTCTCGTTGGCCTTGGCCAGCAGGGCCGCGCGCTGCGCGGGGGTGAGCTTGGCGGGCTGGGCCCCGGGGTTGGCCTTCGCGGCGGCACCCTTGGGTGCGGCGCTCGGGGCGTTGTCGGCGGTGGCAGTCCCGGACTGGACGCCGACGGCGAGCAGCGCTGCGGCGGCGAGCAGTGCGCCGGACGCGGTGGCACGCTTGCGGTGCGTGGATCTCACGCGAACTCCTTCTGCGAGGGGGGTACCGATCGGCTGGGTCGGGCCGGCCGGGCTGAGCTTGCAGAGCAGGCAGAGCAGGCAGAGCGGGTGGTGCGTGGAACGACGGAAGAGTGACAGCCGGACCCGCCCCCTGTCAGGACCCCGTCAATAACTTGGCCGGAAGCCTTCCGTTGCTCGCAAGGTCATGTTCGGTATCCGGATCGTTTGCCTGTGCGTAAGGAAATCCGCATAAGAAAACCGGCCTCGAACGTTCCTACGGGCGAGTAGCCGTGTGCGGCGCGCTGCCATCGCAAAGCCCGCCCGTACCACCCCGTGTGAAGGTGCCCGGAAAGGGAGGGCCTCCACGCATTGGCCGTATCGCCTGCGGATGGCTGAAAACATGCGCCCTGTGAGCCGAAAAGTGTTGCGGGGGTGTGAAGTTGAATCTGTGCCGCGACCTTATTCGTGAGGTTGTGGGGGCAGCGTGAAGGGGTGTGGGTGACGGCCCCGGCACGCTGCCCCCGGGTTGTCGGCGTCAGAGGCGGCCGGTGATGTGGGTGGGGGTGACCCGGACCGACACGAAGTCGGAGGCCGCCGAGGACGGGTTGAACTCGGCGAACGGGCGGCCCGTGTGGGCCAGGGAGAGCCTATTGGCCAGGGCGCGGTCCGGATCCGGGGTCAGGGTCGCCGTCCCCCGCACCTCCGCGTACGCATAGGGGTCCTGGGGGGCGGTGACGAGGACGGTGACCCGGGGGTCCCGGGACAGGTTCTTGCCCTGGAGGCGTTCGACGGTGGTGGAGAAGAGCAGGTCGTCGCCGTCCCGTGTCACCCAGACCATCGTCAGGTGCGGCCGGCCGCTGGGCAGGAGGGTGGCCACCGTGCCGAATGCCGGTGAGGCGTCCAGGTGTTGCTTCAGGCCGGGGGAGAGCTGTGGGGAAGTGGTGGTGGGCATGGGTCAGACGCCCGCCGTCTCGGCGGCCGGGGTGCCGAGGGTGACGAGGGAGGCGAGTTCGTCGAGGACGGCCGTGGCCCCTGTCGTCAGTTCGGGGGTGGGCGGGAAGGTGTTCGTGGTGCGGTCGATCAGGCCCTCGATGCCGGGGACGGACAGGGTGCGGTCCGCCGTGCGCAGGCCCACCCGGCTCAGTACCGGACGGATCATCTCGATCGCCGGTGCGCCGCCCGTCTGCCCCGCGCTGTAGCTGATCAGGCCCACCGGCTTGTCCTGCCACTCCGCGTAGAGGGAGTCGATCGCGTTCTTCAGGGGTGCGGTGAAGCCGCCGTTGTACATCGGCATCACGAAGACGAAGGCGTCTGCGGGGGAGATCCGCTCGCTCCAGGCCTGGGTGTGCGGGTGGGCGTAGCGGCCCGTCGACGGGTACTCCGGTTCGTCCAGGAAGGGGAGCGCGACCTCGCCGAGGTCCACCGTGGTGACCTCGAACTCCTCGCGGGCGGCGGCGAGTTCGGCGACCCACCGGGCCAGCGGACGGCCGGACGAGGTCGGACGGGTGCTGGCGGAGAGGACGTACAGCCGAGAAGACATCGGGAGTTCCTTCGTGAGTACGCGAAGAGCGCGTGCGTGGGTGAACAGTGCGTGTGGGTGAACAGTGCTTGTGTGATCAGTGCTTGTGTGATCAGCGGGATCAGTGGTCGAGGGTGAAGCGGCGCAGCGCCGGCTGTGTCAGCGGGCCTATCGCCGCCGCGAACAGCACCGTGCCGATGCCGACCGTGCCGCCGAGCAGCCAGCCCGCGAGCAGGACCGTCAGCTCGATGCCGGTGCGGGCCGTGCGGAGGGAGAGGCGGTGCCTGGCCAGGCCGGTCATCAGGCCGTCCCGGGGTCCGGGGCCGAGCCCCGCGCCGACGTACAGGCCCGTCGCCAGCGCGTTGAGCACGATGCCGGAGAGCAGGAGGACCGTGCGCACGGCCGCCCCGTCGAGCTGGGCCGGAAGCAGGGCGAGCGTCCGGTCCGCGACCAGCCCGACGGCGAGAATGTTGCAGACCGTGCCGATTCCCGGGCGCACCTTCAGCGGGAACCAGGCGAGGAGCACCAGCACGCCGGTGCCGGTGACGACCAGTCCCAGCGAGATGCCGGTGGTACGGGAGAGGCCCTGGTGGAGTACGTCCCAGGCGGAGGCGCCCAGGCCCGCGGCGATCATCAGGGCCATGCTGATGCCGAACAGGGCGAGCCCTGCTGCCAGTTGGACCAGACGGCGCGTCATGGAGGGGGCCGGCCGGCCCTGCTGTTCGCGTGCGTCGCCTGCCATCACACCCCCATTTGGTTGACGTGTCATCGATTACGTTAGGGGTCAGTTCGATGACGTGTCAATCATTTCTCGGTACGCTGCGGTACGTGACCCCCTCCACCCCGCACCCCGCCCCGGACGCCACCCCGCACTCGGCCCCGCATCCCGCCCCGGATCCGCAGCCCCGCTGGCTGACCGAATCCGAGCAGCGCGCCTGGCAGGCGTACCGCCGTATGCACCTGCTGCTCGGCGGGCGGATCTCCCGCGACCTCGCCGCGGACAGCGAGCTGTCGGACGCCGACTACGACGTGCTGTCCCATCTGGGCCTCTCCACCGAACACCGGTGCCGGATCAGCGAGTTGGCGGACCGGATGCTCTGGTCGCGCAGCCGTCTCTCGCACCATCTGAAGCGGATGCAGCAGCGGGGCCTGATCGTGCGGGAGGGGTGTGCGTCGGACGCGCGGTGCGCGGAGGTCGTACTCACCGGGGAAGGGCTGCGCACCCTCCACGAGGCGGCCCCGCCGCACGTCGAGTCGGTGCGCCGCAGCTTCATCGACCTGCTGACGCCCGAGCAGCTCGCCGCCTACGCGGAGATCGGCGAGATCGTCGTAACGCACCTCTCGGACGGGAAGGAGCCACGGGCCCCTGAGCGCCTTGAGCCGGAGCCCCGTAGCACGTAGGCCCTCAGTGGCAGGGGAGCCGGACGGGCCCCGGCGCACTCCCGTGCCGGGGCCCGTCACGGTGCGGGCTCAGACCAGGCTGTCCCGCCAGGCCCGGTGCAGATCCGCGAACCTGCCCTCGCCGCCGATGAGTTCGGCCGGTGCGCCGTCCTCGACGATCCGCCCGTGCTCCATCACCAGCACCCGGTCCGCGACCTCCACCGTGGACAGCCGGTGCGCGATGACGACCGCGGTACGGCCGTTCAGCACCGTGTGCATCGCCTGCTGCACCGCCCGCTCGCCGGGGATGTCGAGCGAACTGGTCGCCTCGTCCAGGATCAGTACCGCCGGGTCCGCCAGCAGTGCGCGGGCGAACGCCACCAACTGCCGCTGGCCCGCGGAGATGCGCCCGCCGCGCTTGCGCACGTCCGTGTCGTAGCCGTCGGGCAGCCCCACGATGAACTCGTGCGCGCCGATCGCCTTCGCCGCCTGCTCGATGTCCTCGCGGGTCGCCTCGGGGCGGCCGATCGCGATGTTCTCGGCGACCGTGCCGGAGAACAGGAACGCCTCCTGCGTGACCATGACCACCCCGCGCCTGAGCTCAGGCACCGGCAGGTCGCGCAGATCGGTGCCGTCGAGCAGCACCCGCCCCTCGGTCGGGTCGTAGAACCGGGCCAGCAGCTTCGCGAGCGTCGACTTGCCCGCACCCGTCGAGCCGACGACCGCGACCGTCTCCCCGGCGGCCAGCGTCAGGTCGAAGCGCGGCAGTACCTCGCCGCCGGTGCGGTAGGCGAACCGTACGCCGTCGAACTCCACGCCGCGGCCCGGGTGTTCGGAGTCCTTGACCGGGAGGGTCTTCGGCTCGGAAGGCTCCGGCACCGTCGGCGTCTGCGCGAGCAGTCCCGCGATCTTCTCCAGCGAGGCCACCGCCGACTGGAAGGCGTTGAGGAACATGCCGAGCCGGTCGATCGGGTCGTACAGCCGCCGCAGATACAGGACCGCCGCCGCCAGCACGCCCAGGGCGAGGCTGCCCTCGGCGACCCGGTAGGCACCCCACAGGACGATGCCCGCGACGGCGGTGTTCGCGACAAGGCGGGAGCCGGTCACGTAACGCGCCATCTCCAACAGGCTGTCCCCGTTGGAGAGTTCGTGCTTGCGGTTGAGGGCGGCGAACGCCTTGTCGTTGGCCTGCTCGCGGCGGAAGGCCTGCACCGGGCGGATGCCGTTCAGGGTCTCCGCGAACTTCACGATCACCGCGGCGACCGCCGTCGACCGGCGGCCGAAGACGACACCGGCCCGCCGCTGGTACAGCCGCACCAGCAGGTACAGCGGTACGAACGAGGCCACCGCGACCGCCCCGAGCCCGAAATCCAGCCAGAGCAGCATCGCCGAGATGTAGACGAAGGCGAGGACGACGCCGATCAGTTCCTGGAGGCCCTCGGCGAGCAGCTCGCGCAGCGACTCGACGTCGGTGGTGGAGCGGGAGATCAGCCGGCCCGAGGTGTAGCGCTCGTGGAAGTCCACGCTGAGCGCCTGCGCGTGCCGGAAGATCCTGCCGCGCAGATCGAGCAGTACGTCCTGGCTGACGCGTGCGGACGTGCGGAAGAAGGCGTACTGGAGCAGGCCGGAGGCCACCGAACAGATCAGATAGCCGACCCCGACCGCGATCAGCGGCCCGTAGTCCTCGCGCCGGAAGGCGGGTACGCCCCGGTCGATGGCGTACGCGACGAGCAGCGGGCCCGCCTGCACGGCGGCCTGCTGGAGGAGCAGGAAGAGGACGGAGACGAGGACGTACGGACGGCGCGGCCGCAGCAGCGTACCGAGCAGGCGCCAGGTGGCGCCGGGGGGCGAGGGGAGGTCGTCCTGGTCGAAGGAGTCGGAGGTGCCGGGGGAGTTGGGGGTGCCGGGGGTGCCGGGGGAGCCGGGGCCGGACTTCGGCAGGGTCCCGTCGGGCTCGGACTTGTACTCCGTCGGCCCGCCGGACTCCTCCCCGGCCTCGGGCGGCCGGCCCTGATCGATGGTGGTCACGCGTCCGCCCTTTCGTGAAGACTCTTCCCGGCTGCTTCGGCTCCGGATGGCCCGGCTCCGGATGGCCCACCCGGTTCGGCACCCGGCTCGGCGCCCGACATCAGCCACGCGTACTCCGCGTTGTCCCGCAGCAGTTCGTGGTGCGTGCCCACCGCCGCGACGCGGCCGCCGGACAGCAGCGCCACCCGGTCGGCCAGCATCACCGTGGACGGCCGGTGGGCCACCACCAGCGCCGTGGTGTCGTCCAGCACCCGCCGCAGCGCCGCCTCGACCAGCGCCTCCGTGTGCACGTCGAGAGCCGAGAGCGGATCGTCGAGCACCAGGAAACGTGGGCTGCCCACCACCGCCCTGGCCAGTGCGAGCCGTTGCCGCTGGCCGCCGGAGAGACTGAGCCCCTGCTCGCCGACCTGGGTGGCCGCACCCTCGGGCAGGTGGTGCACGAAGTCGGCCTGGGCGATGCCCAGCGCACGCCGGAGCTCGTCGTCACCGGCGGCCGCTCCGCCCGCCCCCATCAGTACGTTCTCCCCGACCGACGTCGAGAACAGCGTCGGTTCCTCGAACGCCACCGACACCAGGGTGCGCAGCTCCTCGCGGGGCATCGCGGCGATGTCCTGCCCGTCGAGCGTGATGCGCCCGCCGGTTACCTCGTGCAGCCGGGGCACCAGAGCGGTCAGCGTGGTCTTGCCGGACCCGGTGGCCCCGACCAGCGCGAGCGTCTCGCCCGGCCGGATGTGCAGATCGATGCCGTCCAGCAGCGGTACGGAGTCGGCGGGAGCGTCCGGGTACCGGAACTCGACGCCCTCGAACCGGAGCCCCCCGCCCCCGGCCTCCTGCACTCCGGCCTCAGCCTCCCCCTCAACCTCCTCCGCCACATCCATCACCTCGAAGAACCGGTCCGTCGCCGTCGCCGCCTCCTGGCTCATCGCGAGCAGGAAGCCGAGCGACTCCACCGGCCAGCGCAGCGCCAGCGCCGTCGACAGGAACGCGACCAGCGTGCCCGCGGACAGACCGCCGTCCGCCACCTGGACCGTGCCGAGCACCAGGGCCGCCCCGATGGCGAGCTCGGGGACGAGCGTCATCAGGCCCAGGACGCCTGCCAGGAGCCGGGCCTTGTGCAGCTCCGTACCGCGCAACCGCAACGACAGCTCACGGAACGCGGTCGCCTGCGCCCGGTGCCGGCCGAAGCCCTTGATGATCCGGATGCCGAGCACGCTCTCCTCGACGACCGTCGTCAGATCGCCCACCTGGTCCTGCGCCTTGCGCGACACCAGGGCGTACTTCACCTCGAAGAGCGCACACAGGGCGACCAGCGGAATCACCGGCAGCATCAGCACCAGCCCCAGTGACCATTCCTGCATCAGCAGGATCACGAACCCCAGCAGGATCGTGGTCCCGTTGACGATCAGGAAGGTCAGCGGGAACGCCAGGAACATCCGGATCAGCATCAGGTCCGTCGTACTGCGCGACAGCAACTGCCCCGAGGCCCACTTGTCGTGGAACGCCACCGGAAGCCGCTGTACGTGCCGGTACAGGTCGGCCCGCAGCTGCGCCTCCACCGAGGCGAGCGGCCGCGCGATCATCCAGCGCCGGAGCCCGAACAGCAGCGCCTCGACGATGCCGAGCCCGAGCAGCATGCCCGCCCCCAGCCACACCCCGCCCGGATCGCCGTCCGCGATCGGCCCGTCGACCATCCATTTCAGTACGAGAGGGAAGAGCAGACTCAGACACGAGGCCACGATCGCGACAATTGCCGCACCGCCCCAGCGTGTTCGGACCGGTCTGACATAGGGCCAGAGCCGCAGCAGGGCACGTACGGCGGATCGTTTGGGCGCGGGGGAGGTGTGTGTATCGGTCATCGGGCCCGAGCCTACGAGCCGCCTCGGACATAGCCCAGTGAGTATTCGAGGCACGAAGCCGGTCCGCCGTACGCCGAGGGGCGCCAGCCGTACGACAACCCGGTCCGCTTCCGGGGCGGGAGCCGTACGGGAACCCCGGGCCGTTTCCGCGGCACGACGCGGTCTGCCGCTGTGGGCGGGAGTCGTACGGGAACCCCGGACGGCCTCCGGGTGGCAGTCGTGCGGCGCCCCGGGTCGTTTCCGGGGTGGGAGTGGTACGGGAACCCCGGTCCGTTTCCGGGGCGCGAGGCGGTCTGCTGCCGTGGGCGGGAGTCGTACGGGAGCCCCGGGCCGCCTCCGGGGCGGCAGTCGTGCGGCGGCCTCCGGGCGGCCTCCGGGCGGCCTCCGGGCGGCAGTCGGGCGGCGTCCCTGGGTCGTTTCCGGGGCGGCAGTCGTATGGGAGCCCCGGGCCGTTTCCGGGGCGCGACGCGGTCTGCCGCCGTGGGCGGGAGTCGTACCGCAACCCCGGACCGCCTCCGGGGCGGCAGCCGTGCGGAACCCCCGGACGGCCTCCGGGTGGCAGTCGCGGCGCCCCCGGGTCGTTTCCGGGGCGGCAGCCGTGCGACCTCCCCGGCCCGCTTCCCGGGCGGCGGCCGTGCGGGAACCCCCGGTGTCCTCCGGGCGGCAGCCGTGCGGCACCCCCGGCCCGCCTCCCGGGCGGCATCCGTACGACACCCCCGAGCCGCCTCCGAGCCGGCGGGCTGCTGCCGTACGCACCCCGAGCTGGCAGGCTGCTGCCGTACGCACCCCGAGCTGGCAGGCTGCTGCCGTCCGCACCCCGAGCCGGCAGGCCGCCGTACGCACCCCGAGTCGGCTCCGGGTGTCGTACGGGACGGATCCCCCGACCGGCGTTCCCCTCAACCGATCGGCTGATGCCCCGGTCGAGCGCGATGGCCGATACCGCCGTGCCCCGGCCGCCGCGATGCTCCTCCCATGCCCCTGAACAAGCCCCTCATCGAAGTCAGCGAGCTCCGCAAGACCTACGTCGGCCGGCCCGCCGTCGACGGTGTCTCCTTCACCGTCGAGGAGGGCGAGATCTTCGGGATCCTCGGGCCCAACGGCGCCGGCAAGACCACCACCGTCGAGTGCGTCGAGGGCCTGCGCATCCCCGACTCCGGCACCGTCCGCGTCGCCGGCCTCAGCCCGGTCACCGACCACGAGAAGGTCACCCGTCTCCTCGGCGCCCAGCTCCAGGAGAGCGAGCTCCAGCCCAAGATCCTGGTCCGCGAGGCGCTTGAGCTGTACGCGTCCTTCTACCCGGACCCCGCCGACTGGCGGACCCTCGCCGAACGCCTCGGCCTCACCGACAAGCTGACCACCCGTTTCGCCAAGCTCTCCGGCGGTCAGAAGCAGCGCCTGTCCATCGCGCTCGCCCTGATCGGCAACCCGAGGGTCGTCGTCCTCGACGAGCTGACCACCGGACTCGACCCGCGCGCCCGCCGCGACACCTGGAAGCTCATCGAGGACGTACGGGACTCGGGCGTCACCGTCCTCCTGGTCACCCACTTCATGGAGGAGGCCCAGCGCCTCTGCGACCGTATCGCCGTCATCGACAAGGGCCGGGTCGCCGCCCTGGACTCACCGTCCGGCCTGATCCGCCGCTCCTCCAGCTCCACGGTCATCAGCTTCACCCCGTCCCGCCCGCTGGACGCACCGGACCTCGCGGTACTGCCGGAGGTCGCCTCCGTCGACCACCGGGGCGAGCAGGTCACCATCACCGGCACCGACGCCACCGTCAACGCGGTCATCACCCTGCTCGCCCAGCACCGGATCACCGCCCGCCAACTCCGCGTCACCGACGCCACGCTGGACGACGCCTTCCTCGACCTCACCGGCGAGCCGGACGCCCCAGCATCCACAGTCGTCGCCGCCACTCCCTCGCGCACAGACAAGGCCGCCTGAACCCATGCCCACCGCAGCCCCCGCCACCGCCCCCACTCCCGCCGGCTCCCCCCGACCCCGACCCCGACCCCGACCCCGCCCCCGCGCCCGCCGCCCCCTCCCAGGCGGCCCCGCGCTCGCCGCGGTTCTCAAGGCCGAGGGGCGCCTCTTCCTCCGCGAGCCCGGCGCCCTCTTCTGGATCCTCGGCTTTCCGACCGCCCTTTTGGTGATCCTCGGCCTGATCCCGTCCTTCCGGGAGCCTTCCGCCGACCTCGGCGGGCGCCGCGTCATCGACCTCTACGTCCCGGTCGCCGTACTCCTCGGCATGATCATGGCCTCCGTCCAGGCCATGCCGCCCGTCCTCACCAGCTACCGCGAACGCGGCATCCTGCGCCGCCTGTCCACCACCCCGGTACGCCCCCTGGCCATCCTCGGCGCGCAGATCGCCCTGCACGGGGCCGCGATGATCGCCTCCGCGCTGCTCGCGATCACGGTGGGCCGCCTCGCCTTCGGCGTACCGCTGCCGTTCGCCAGGCCCGGCTACGTACTGTCGATGCTGCTGATGACCGGCTGTGCGCTGGCCCTCGGCGCGACCCTCGCCGCGATCGCCGCGACGACCAAGGCGGCGACGGCGATCGGTTCCGTCGTCTTCATCCTGATGATGTTCACCTCGGGCGTCTGGCTGCCCGTGCAGGCGATGCCGGACCTGCTGCGGACGATCGTCGGCCTCACCCCGTTCGGCGCCGCGTCGCAGGCGCTCGACCAGGCGATGCGCGGATCCTGGCCGAACTGGTCGTACCTGGGGATCATGGCCCTGTGGGCGGCGGGACTCACCGGTGCGGCGTCGCGCTGGTTCCGCTGGGAGTAGGCGCAAGGACCGGGGGAGCGGGCGATGAACATCGAGGACGAACTGCGGGAGCGGATCTTCAGCTGGGGACCGTACGGCCTGTTGGCCCTCAGCACCGGGATCGCCCTGTGTACGGTCGGCGAGCTGATGACCCGGGCCCAACTGCACGTCCTCGCCCCGTCGGTGGCGGTGGCGGTACTCCTGCACGTGTGGGCCGGGCGCTCGGGTGCCGCCCTCCCCGAGGGCGGCACCGCCCGGCAGGCGACGTACTACACCCTGCGCACGCTCCTCGCCTTCGGGCTCACCTGGCTCAACCCCTTCTTCACGATCTACGCGGTGCTCGGATACTTCGACGCAGGGCATCTGCTGCGCGGCCGGTGGGCGCGGGCGGGGCTGCTGGCGACGGCGGTGACGATGGCGCTCGGGCAGTCCGGCGGAGTATGGCTGCTGTTCGTCGCGCTGTTCCTGCTGCACTCCGTACTCGCCCTCTCCTTCGAGCACCTCGGAAACAAGTCGGAGAAGGACCGGCGGAACAAGGCCGCCACCATCCTCGCCCTCGAAGACGCCAACGCCCGCCTGGAGCAGGCCCTCGCCGAGAACGCCGCCCTGCACGGCCAGCTCGTCGTCCAGGCGAGGGAGGCCGGTGTGACCGCCGAACGCACCCGCCTCGCCGCCGAGATCCACGACACCATCGCGCAGGCCCTGACCGGAATCGTCACCCAGCTCCAGGCCGCCGCCGACTGCGCCGACCGCCACGCCGCCCAGGCGCACCTGGACCGGGCGACCAGCCTCGCCCGTACCGGACTCGGCGAGGCCCGCCGCTCGGTACGCGATCTGAGCCCCGCCGCCCTGGAGCACGACGACCTCCCCGCGGCGCTCAGGAAGACCGTCGACGACTGGTCCCGATCGGCCTGCACCCAGGCCGAGTTCACGGTCACCGGCACAGTCGACCCCCTGCACGACGAGATCCAGGCCACCCTCCTGCGCATCGCCCAGGAAGCCCTCACCAACACGGCCAAGCACGCCCGCGCCACCCGGGTCGGCGTCACCCTCTCCTACATGGGTGACGAGATCACCCTCGACGTCCGCGACGACGGACGGGGCTTCGACCTCTGCGCCGACACGTCGATCGGCTACGGCCTCACCGGCATGCGTGCGCGCGCCGAACGCCTCGCGGGCACCGTCGACATCGAGTCCGAACCCGGCTTCGGCACGGCGATCTCCGCCCGCGTACCGTTGGTGAACCATGCCTGAGACCTCCGACACCTCCGTGATCACCCTCCTCCTCGTCGACGACCACCCCGTCGTACGGGACGGCCTGCGCGGCATGTTCGCCGCTGCCCCCGGCTTCGAGGTCCTCGGCGAGGCGTCGAGCGGCCCGCAGGGCGTCGAACTGGCAGCGGAGTTGGCCCCCGACGTGATCCTCATGGACCTCCGCATGCCGGGCGGCGGGGGAGTGGCCGCGATCGCCGAAATCACCCGCCGAGCCCTCCCTTCCAAGGTCCTCGTCCTCACCACGTACGACACGGACACGGACACCCTCCCCGCCATCGAAGCGGGTGCGACGGGCTACCTCCTCAAGGACGCCCCCCGCGACGAACTCTTCACAGCGGTACGAGCGGCTGCCGCCGGCCGTACGGTCCTCTCCCCGGCCGTCGCCACCCGCCTGATCACTCAGGTGCGCAACCCCCGCCCCGTACAAGGGAGTTCGGCCTCGGCGCTGTCCGCCCGCGAACTCGAAGTCCTCACCCTCGTCGCCAAGGGCACGTCCAACCGAGAGATCGCCCGCATCCTCTTCATCAGCGAGGCCACGGTGAAGACCCACCTCACCCACCTCTACGCAAAACTGGCGGTGAACGACCGCGCGGCAGCAGTCGCCACGGCCTACGACCGCGGCATCCTCGGCTGACGCCGTTCTTCGTGATCAGCGCGTGCTGTTCACCCCTCCCGCCCCACCCGCACCATGGGCGAAGCGATGTGAACACAAGGGGTGGGGACAGTGGGGAAGAAGTGGAGAGCGGTGCCGGTCCTGGCACTGCTGCTCGCCGTGGTGACGGCATGCGACGACGGAACGGGCACCCGCGTCGAGCGGACGGCGCCGAGCACGGGGCAGAGCGCGGCGCAGCCGCCCGCGGGCCCGCACCCGCTCTTCAAGAAGCAGGTGCGCGACCAGGTCTCCGCCGCCCACAGCGTGACGGAGAAGACCGGCTCGGCCCACTTCGTCTCCACCCTCGTCTACGGCTCGGCCAAGGGCGACATCGTCCAACGGGACGAGGGCGACCAGGACTACACCACGCAGTCCGCCTCCGCCGAGCACACGTTCTTGATGCCCGCCGCGCACCCGGCGTCCCTGCTGGAGGACCTGAACGAGGACACCCGGAAGAGCCGGCAGAGCCTGATCGTCGCCGACGGCGACGTGCTCCACCACACCTCGTCGGGCCGCTGGCTGCGCTACTCGAGCGCGGCGGGCAGCGAGTTCGCCAAGAAGGCGGACGAGATGCTGAGCCACTCCGGCGAAGCAGCCCCGTACCGCACACCGTTGAGCGACATCCTGGCCGAGCTGTCCGCCGAGAACGCCCCGAAGGTGCAGCCGGACGGCACCCGCCGCTACACCGAGAAGATCAACAGGCAGTCGGTCGGACAACTCCTGCCCGATGCGCTGCGCGCGGCGATCTGGCAGGAGAACAAGGACGGCCCCACGACGCAGGCCCCGCTGACCGTCGACGTCGACGCCAAGGGCCGGGTCACCAGGATCGAGGCCAACCTCGACGGCGTCCTGCCGGTCCTGAAGAAGAACGCGGCAAGCCACCTCCCCGGCGTCCGCACCCTCCGCGCCCAGTACACCCTCACCCACTTCGGCCGGGCGATCCCCGCCCCCGCGCCCGTCGGTGCGACCGTCGACGACGCCGAGAAGCTCCTCGTCGCGCTCCAGGACATGAAGCCCGGTACCTGCGCCGACTCCAAGGACACCGGCATGAAGGTCAAACAGCTGGCCCGCCCGGTGGACTGCGGCAAGCGCCACGACCTGCGCGTCTTCGGCCAGGTGGCCATCGACGAGCCGGCCGACGGCGACGAGGAGCAGCAGGCCGACAGCATCGCCATGGACGAGTGCGGCCGCAAGTACGACTCGATGCCCGCCGGTTGGCGATCCGACACGATCGACAACGGGTACTACACCCAGCGGAGCGATCTCAGCACCCTTGGAGACACCCTCAAGGGCGCCTACACCTGTTACTTCCTCACCCCCTGATCACCTCCCCACCCGCATCAGCACCACCGCCCGCCCCGGCACCGAAACCACCGCACCCCCCGCGTACCGCACCGCCGCCACCTCAACCGGCTCCTCCACCGACGTGTCCACCACCACCTCGTACGAAGCCGCCCACGGCTCCCCTGGCAGCCGGAAGTCCACCGGATCCGCCCCCGCGTGCAGCACCACCAGGAAGCTCTCGTCCACGACCTTCTCGCCGCGCGCGTCCCGTCCCGGAATGTCGGTCCCCGACAGGTACATCCCGAGCGTCGCCGCCGGCGCGTACCAGTCGTCCGGTGTCATCTCCTCACCCCGCACCGTGAACCACGCCAAGTCCCGCAGCCCGTCCGCCCCCTGGGCCCGGCCCGAGAAGAACGCCCGCCGCCGCAGCACCGGATGCGCGTGCCGAAGCGCCAGCAGCCGCGACGTCAGGTCGAACAGGGACCGCCAGCCCGGGGCCTCCAGCAGGGACCAGTCCACCCAGCTGATTTCGTTGTCCTGGCAGTACGCGTTGTTGTTGCCGCCCTGCGTGCGGCCCATCTCGTCACCCGCGACCAGCATCGGCACGCCCGTCGACAGCAGCAGCGTCGTCACCAGGTTGCGCAGCTGCCGCCTGCGCAGGGCGAGGACGGACGCGTCGTCGGTCTCGCCCTCCGCCCCGCAGTTCCAGGACCGGTTGTCGTTCGTCCCGTCCCGGTTGCCCTCCTCGTTCGCCGCGTTGTGCTTCTGCTCGTACGAGACGAGGTCCCGCAGCGTGTAACCGTCGTGCGCCGTCACGAAGTTGACCGACGCGTACGGCCGCCGGCCGCCCCACGCGTAGAGGTCGCTCGACCCCGACAGCCGGTAGCCCAGATCCCGTACGTCCGGCAGCGCGCCCCGCCAGAAGTCCCGTACCGCGTCCCGGTAGCGGTCGTTCCACTCCGTCCACAGGGGTGGGAAGGCGCCGACCTGATAGCCGCCGCTCCCCACGTCCCACGGCTCCGCGATCAGCTTCACCCGCCGCAGCGTCGGGTCCTGGGCGATCACCGCGAGAAAGGGGGAGAGCATGTCCACGTCGTGCATCGACCGCGCCAGCGCCGCCGCCAGGTCGAACCGGAAGCCGTCCACCCCCATCTCGGTGACCCAATACCGCAGCGAGTCCGTGATGAGGCGGAGCACGTGCGGCTGTACGACATGCAGAGTGTTGCCGCACCCCGTGTAGTCCGCGTACCGCCGTGTATCGCCCTGCAACCGGTAGTACCCGCGGTTGTCGATCCCCCGCATCGACAGCGTCGGCCCCAACTCACCGGCCTCGGCCGTGTGGTTGTAGACCACGTCCAGGATCACCTCGATGCCGGCCGCGTGCAGCGCCTGCACCATCCGCTTGAACTCGCCGACCTGCTGCCCGGTCGTCCCGCTCGCCGCGTACCCCGCGTGCGGGGCGAAGTAGCCGATGGAGTTGTAGCCCCAGTAGTTCTTCAGCCCCCGCCGCAGCAGGTGGCCCTCGTGCGCGAACTGGTGCACCGGCAGCAGCTCCACCGCCGTCACCCCCAGCCGCACCAGGTGCTCGATCGCCGCCGGATGCGCCAGGCCCGCGTACGTACCCCGAAGCTCCTCCGGGATCCCCGGGTGCCGCATCGTGAAGCCGCGCACGTGCAACTCGTAGATCACCGAGTCCGCCCACGGCGTCTTCGGCCGCCGGTCGTCCACCCAGTCGTCGTCATCGTGGACGACGACGCCCTTCGGGACGTACGGAGCGGAGTCCCGCTCGTCGCGCACCGTGTCGGCGACGTGCTGCTGCGGCCAGTCCCGTACGTGCCCGTACACCTCGGGCGGGAGTACGAAGTCGCCGTCGACCGCCCGTGCGTACGGGTCGAGCAGCAGCTTCGCCGGGTTCCAGCGGGCACCCGTCCACGGGTCCCACCGCCCGCGCACCCTGAATCCGTACCGCCGGCCGGGCCGCACCCCCGGCACGAAGCCGTGCCACACCTCGTGCGTCAGTTCGCTCAGCCGGCAGCGGGTCTCTTCGCCCGCTTCGTCGAAGAGGCACAGCTCGACGCCCTCCGCGCCCCCCGCCCACAGTGCGAAGTTGGTCCCCGCCACCCCGTCGGGGCCGACCCGGAACCGGGCCCCCAGGGGGTTCGGAGCCCCCGGCCACACGGGTGGCCGGGGGCTCTCGCCGGGCTGCTTGCGGTGGCCGTTGCCGCTCGCGGCCTCCGTCGCGGCCCCGTTCGGGGATCCGGCCCAGGGGCCGTGGGGCACATCGCCCCCCGGTACTTCCTGCACGTCCTGTTCGGGTGCGCTCGACACCGTTAAGCCTCCCGCGACTCGTCGGGGACCGGCGAGTCGAGAGGCACGACGGCGTCCCGGCCGCCAGGCTCTCCACATGAGGTCCTCCCTGCTGTCATGCCCAGAGTGGCGCTCGCACTCACGTTTCCCCCGCAGGCCGCTGGCCGTTGACCCGAACGTGAGACACCCAGTGACAAGAACCCCCGCCCTCGCCACCACCCTCGCCCGCGCCGGAACCGCCCTGGCCCTGGCCCTCGCCCTCAGCGGCTGCTCCGGCGGCGGCATCGGCTCCTGGTTCAAATCCGAGCCCCTCTCCCCCGAAGAGGCGATCCAGATCGTCCCCGCCGACAACGCCAAGGACGTCAAGGTCGCCGACCCGCTCGAAGTGACCGTCCCCGAGGGCACGTTGGAGCGGGTCAAGGTCATGCGCGTCGAGGACTCCGAGCAGCAGGAGGTACGGGGACGGATCAGCGCCGACGGCACCTCCTGGCAGCCGGACGCCGCCGACACCACCGGGAAGCTGGTGCTGGCCGCCAAGTACACCGTCCACGCGGTCGCCGTCGACGAGGACGGCCACCGGTCCGCCCGTACGACCTCCTTCACCACCCACGTCCCCGACGAGCGCTTCATCGGCTACTTCAAGCCGGAGAACCGCTCCACCGTCGGCACCGGAATGATCATTTCCTTCTCCTTCAACCGGGCCATCGTGAACAAGGCCGCCGTCGAGCGCGCCATCCGCGTCACCTCGCAGCCCGCCGTACCCGTCGTCGGCCACTGGTTCGGCAAGGAACGCCTCGATTTCCGGCCGCGTACGTACTGGCGTCCCGGCACCCGCGTCACCACCGACATCCAGCTGCGCGACGTACCGGCCGCCCCCGGCGTCTACGGCATCCAGAACAAGACCGTGTCCTTCACCGTCGGCCGCCACCAGAGCTCCCTCGTCGACGCCGCGGACCACACCATGACCATCACCCGCGACGGTGAGGTCCTCTCCGAGCTGCCGATCAGTGCGGGCACCGACAAGAACCCCACGTACAACGGGAAGATGGTGGTCAGCGAGATGCACGACGTGACCCGGATGAACGGCCGCACCGTCGGCTTCGGCGGCGAGTACGACATCGCGGACGTCCCGCACGCCATCCGCCTCACCTCCTCCGGCACCTTCCTGCACGGCAACTACTGGTCGAGCGGAGTCTTCGGCTCCAGCAACGCCAGCCACGGCTGCATCGGACTGCGCGACGAGAAGGGCGGCAGCGGGGGCACCCCGGCGGGCTGGTTCTTCGACCGCACGCTCGTCGGCGACATCGTCGAAGTGGTCAACTCACATGACCGAAAGGTCGCTCCCGACAACGGCCTCGGCGGCTGGAACATGGACTGGGACCAATGGACGGCGGGCTCCGCCCTGCGCTGAGGGCCCCGCGACGGTCCTGGCCTGCGTCTTGGGGGTGAACGGCGGGGCTGAACCTTGGGACTGAACGGTGACATTCCAGGGGAGTCCCGAGCGCACCCGATGTGATTATCTAGCGCACAGTGCGCGGTAGTTGCGTGCGGGGGTGCGGGCCTGGTCAGGGCCGTGCGCGAGGGGAGAATTCCACATTGAACAGGCAGCCGATCCCGGTCACTTCCGGGCCCAGGGGAACACGTCCGCGCGGCGGCCGGGCACTGCTCGCGCCCGCACTGGGCGCCCTGCTGCTTCTGGTCACCGCCTGCGGCGGCGGCGCATCGGACAGCACGGGCAAGCCGGACACGGCCAAGCCGGGCGCGGCCCAGGCCGACACCAAGGCGTCCCAGGCGGTCGTCACCGTCGCCCCGAAGAACGGTGCCAAGGACGTCGCGACCAGCGGCACCCTGAAGATATCCGCCGACAAGGGCAAGCTGACCGAGGTCAAGGTCGCCGACTCCAAGGGCAACGAGATCGAGGGCAAGCTCGCCGCCGACGGCCGCGGCTGGGAGCCTTCCCACCACCTCGCCGCCAGTACGACGTACAAGGTGCACGCCATCGCGAAGGACTCCGAGGGCCGCGCGTCGGCCCAGGACACCTCCTTCACGACCCTCGTCCCGAAGAACACCTTCATCGGTGAGTTCCGGCCCGAGGACGGCACCAAGGTCGGCGTCGGCATGCCGGTGTCCTTCCACTTCACCCGCGGCATCACCTCGCCGGAAGCCGTACGGAACGCGATCAAGGTGACGGCCGAGCCGTCCGTGCCGATCGAGGGCCACTGGTTCGGCAACGACCGCCTGGACTTCCGCCCCGAGAAGTACTGGGCGCCGGGCACCGAGGTCACCGTCAAGATGAACCTGGACGGCGTCGAGGGCCGCCCGGGCGTCTACGGCAAGCAGAACCGCACGGTGAAGTTCACCATCGGCCGCAGCCAGGTCTCTACCGTCGACGCCAAGAGCAAGACGATGAAGGTCGTCCGCGACGACAAGCTGATCAGGACGATCCCGATCACCGCGGGCGCCCCGTCCACGACGACGTACAACGGCCAGATGGTCATCAGCGAGAAGCTCAAGGTGACCCGGATGAACGGCGCCACCGTCGGCTTCGGTGGCGAGTACGACATCAAGGACGTCCCCAACGCCATGCGCCTGTCGAACTCCGGCACCTTCATCCACGGCAACTACTGGGCCTCCTCCGACACCTTCGGCTCCGCCAACGTCAGCCACGGCTGCGTCGGCCTGCGCGACCAGCGCGGCGCGGGGGACAGCGGCACCCCGGCGGCCTGGTTCTGGAACAGCTCGCAGATCGGCGACGTCGTCATCGTCAAGAACTCCCACGACAAGCAGATCGCCCCCGACAACGGCCTCAACGGCTGGAACATGTCGTGGGCGGAGTGGACCAAGTAACCCTCCTTGCCTCACCTGTACGGGCCCGGCGCACTGTGTGACCAAGTGCACCGGGCCCGTACATGTGCTCCGGTCCCTTCTTCGTGAACGAGCGCTAACCTCGCCCGTATGACAGTCACTCTCGAAGTCACCTCCGGCGTCGGCACGATCCGCCTCGACCGTCCCCCGATGAACGCCCTCGACGTCGCCACCCAGGACCGCCTGCGCGAGCTTGCCGAGGAGGCCACCCGCCGCGACGACGTGCGCGCGGTCGTCGTCTACGGCGGCGAGAAGGTGTTCGCGGCGGGTGCGGACATCAAGGAGATGCAGGCGATGGACCACGCCGCGATGGTCGTACGGTCCAGGGCGCTCCAGGAGTCCTTCACCGCGGTCGCCCGCATTCCCAAGCCCGTCGTCGCCGCCGTCACCGGTTACGCGCTGGGCGGCGGCTGCGAGTTGGCGCTCTGCGCGGACTTCCGCATCGCCGCCGACAACGCCAAGCTCGGCCAGCCCGAGATCCTGCTCGGTGTGATCCCGGGCGCCGGCGGCACCCAGCGCCTCTCCCGCCTCGTCGGCCCCTCCAAGGCCAAGGACCTCATCTTCACCGGCCGCATGGTGAAGGCGGACGAAGCCCTCGCGATCGGTCTGGTCGACCGGGTCGTACCGGCCGCCGAGGTGTACGAGCAGGCACACGCATGGGCCGCGAAGCTCGCGCAGGGCCCGGCGCTGGCGCTGCGCGCGGCCAAGGAGTCCGTCGACACCGGCCTGGAGACGGACCTGGAGACCGGCCTCGCCGTCGAACGCACCTGGTTCTCGGCCCTGTTCGCCACCGAGGACCGCGAGCGCGGCATGCGAAGCTTCGTGGAGGAGGGTCCGGGCAAGGCCAAGTTCCTCTGAGTGGCCGCAAATTGACGGAGGATCATCCATGTGGGGGGTTCGCCGGCTTAGCTCAGCCTTAAGGGGACCTTAAGCCGACCTTGCGCGGTACTGCGGGTGATCAGTCGCACGCAGCGGGTAGCCGCAGGTCAGTACGGGCACAGGCCCTTGCTTTTGGCTCTGACATATGCCGGGAGCCGCCCTGTGGGGGAGTCGTTCCGGGGGATTGATTCCCCCGGAACGGCTCCGGACGGCACCGGGTGCGGCCATGATGGAGGGCATGGCGGGCCTGGAGGGTGTGGAGGAACCGCGGCAGCAGGGGCATCTGACCGCCGCGCGGTGGACGCCTGCCGTCGAGGACGAACGGACGCGCACGGAGCTGGACACCTTCGGGGACCCGGCGGAGGGCGAGGTGAAGCTGCCCTCGCTGGGCGAGTCCGCGGGCACCGCGCGCCGGCTCGCCCTGTGGGTCGTACAGCGGAAGTGGGGACTGTCCCCGCAGGTCTCGGAGTTCGCGGTGCTGCTCGTCTCGGAACTCGTGGGCAACGCCGTCCGGCACACCGGTGCCCGGGTCTTCGGGCTGAAGATGCTGCGCCGCAGGGGCTGGATCCGCATCGAGGTGCGCGACCCGTCGCGCGGCCTGCCGTGCCTGATGCCGGTGAGCGAGACGGACGTCAGCGGCCGGGGCCTCTTCCTGGTGGACAAGCTCTCCGACAGGTGGGGCGTGGACCTGCTGCCGCGCGGCAAGACGACGTGGTTCGAGATGCGGGTCGTCGACCGCGAGCGCTAGAGGTCTCGCGAGCACTGGAGATCTCGCGAGCGCTAGAGGTCTTACGGGGCCGGGGGCCGGGGCTTTCGGGATTGGGGTTCAGGGCTGCGGGGCCCGGAAACGCCAGAAGCCCCCAGGCGCCGGGGTGGGGCGCACTGCGGGGGCTTCCGAAAGGGCCGTGGAGCGAAAAAGGGGTGTGCTCCAGGGCCTGGATGACGAACTGGCCCGGGTCAATGGGGTTCGTGTCTCCGACTATGGCAGACGGGCGGCTTCAAGCCAAAAGTCCCTACTCGGGCAAACCGCCGCAAACCCTCTCACTTAAGAAGTGAATCGTTGGTGAGGTGGACCACTGGCCTCGCATTCACTGCATAACTATGGGATTCGCTGCGTGATTCATTGACCCGAGAGGCATGTTCGGGTGCCGGGTGGCTCGTGTCCGTGCCGGACCCGAAACGCCCCCGAAGGAGCAATCGGCACATTCTGCTCTTTTCACATTTATGGTGCTCACCGGGGCCGGCCCTGCCCCACCCCCACCCCACCTGGCGAGGTGAGCCCCATCGCACCACCGACCGACCGCCGCAGCCCGCCGTGCAGAGAATCCGGAACGGTCCCCGCCGCGGGGGAAGGCGGTCCCGCCCCACGGTCCGGCCGCCGCGCCCTGCTGCGGGCCGGGGCCGCCGCCGCACTCGCGGGCGTGCTCGCGACAGGGTGCGAGGGGCCGGGCGGCTCCGGAGCGTCGGGACGCGGGGCGGGCGACGGAACCACCGCCCCCGGCCCCACGCACCCGGGCGCCGAAGCGGGGCGCGACGGCATGACCGGCACCGGAGGCACCGCCACCACGAACGGCCCCGCCGGGGCCGCATCCCCGGGCACCCCCGGCCGAGCCCCCGCCTCTTCCTCCGCCTCCTCCGCCTCTGCCGACACCCCCGGCGCCGCACCGGGCCGCGGGCACGCCAGGCCCGGCCAAGGTTCCGCGCCCGCCCCCCGCCGGTTCCCCGGCCACCCCGCCCAGGTCGAGCACGGCCCCCGCGACCGCCCCCGCGTCGCCCTCACCTTCCACGGCCAGGGCGACCCCGCGATCGCCCGCGCCGTACTCGCCGAGGCCGAACGCGCAGGGGCCCGCATCACCGTCCTCGCCGTCGGCAGCTGGCTCGACGAGCACCCCGACATGGCCCGCCGCATCCTCGACGGCGGCCACGACCTCGGCAACCACACCCAGCGGCACCTCACCGTCTCCGAGATGCCCGAGTGGGAGGCGTACCGCGAAATCACCGACTGCGCCCAGCGTCTGCGCCGCCTCACCGGCTCGATCGGCACCTGGTTCCGCCCGTCCCGCACCCAGTACGCGACCCCGCTCGTGCAGCGGCTCGCCCGCCGGGCCGGCTATCCCCACGTCCTCTCGTACGACGTGGACTCCCTCGACTTCACCTCGCCCGGCGCGACGGCCGTCACCCGCAAGGTCGCCGGGGAGATCCGCAACGGATCCGTGGTGAGCCTGCACTTCGGCTACGCGGACACGGTCGCCGCGCTGCCCGCCCTCCTCGACGACCTCCACCGCCGCAAGCTGCGCGCGGTGACCACCACGGAGCTGCTGACGACATGACCCCGCTGCCGCTGTCCTCCCGCCTGTCCCCCCGCACCCGCGCCCTCTGCGCGGCGACCGTCCTGCTCTCCGCCCTCACGGGCTGCGCGGAGCCGTCCGACAAGACCGGAGTGAAGGCCCTCGGCACGAACGCGGAGGCCCCGCCCGCCCACCTCAAGAAGGCGGCCCCGCCGGGCCTGCCCGGGATGCCCCCGGTGCAGAACCCCCAGGACATCTACGCGGCCAACCGTCCCGGCAACATCGCCCCGGTGGCCCGCAACTTCCCCTCCCGCGTCTACGTCCCCAACACCAAGTCCAACACCGTCTCGGTCATCGACCCCGCCACGTACAAGGTCATCGAGACGATCCCGGTCGGCATCCAGCCGCAGCACGTCGTCCCGTCCTGGGACCTGAAGACCCTCTGGGTCAACAACAACCGCGGCCACACCCTCACCCCGATCAACCCCGCCGACGGCGTGGCGGGCAAGCCGGTCGAGGTCCACGACCCGTACAACCTCTACTTCACCCCGAACGGCAAGCACGCGATCGTCATGGCGTCCATGGACCGCGAACTGGTCTTCCGCGACCCGCACACCATGAACCGCGTCAAGACCGTGCCGGTCACCTGCGCGGGCGTCAACCACGCCGACTTCTCCGCCGACGGCCGCTACTTCGTCGTCTCCTGCGAGTTCTCCGGCGAACTCCTCAAGGTCGACACGGAGCAGATGAAGGTTGTCGGCCAGCAGAAGCTCCCCTTCGAAGGAGCCATGCCGCAGGACGTCAAAATCTCTCCCGACGGCAAGACCTTCTACATCGCCGACATGATGGCGCACGGAATGTGGGTCCTGGACGGCGAGAAGTTCACCGCCCCCAAACTCCTCCCCACCGGCAAGGGCTGCCACGGTCTCTACATCTCCCGGGACTCCAAGGAGATGTACGTACCCAACCGCGGCGAAGGCTCCATCTCCGTCTTCGACTTCGCGAAGAACAAACTCACCAAGAAGTGGCACCTGCCGGACGGCGGCAGCCCCGACATGGGCGGCGTCTCGGCGGACGGCAAGGTCCTCTGGCTCGCCGGCCGCTACGACTCCGAGGTGTACGCGATCGACACGACCTCCGGAAAGCAACTGGCCCGCATCCCGGTCGGCGACGGCCCCCACGGCCTCGCGGTCTACCCCCAACCGGGCCGCTACTCACTGGGCCACACGGGAATCTTCCGATAGGGGCGCGACAGGCAAGGGGGCGCCCTTCAGGGGCGCCGGCCCCGCTCCCCAAGGCAGCTCGGGGCAATCTTTTAGGGGCGCGGGGAACTGCGCGATCAGCCCCCACGCACCCGCACGATGCCCCCGCCCCAAGCCCCTCCCGCCGACCGCCCCAGGCCCCTGCCCCTACACCCCCACCATCAAAACCTCCGACCCCACCGGCCGAAACCCCGCCGCCTGAAAAGTCCGCACACTCCGTGCATTCCCAGGCGGCTGCTGCGCCCACACCACCCCACCTGGCACCAACTGCCGCGCAGCCACCGCAAGTTGACGCCCCAGCCCCCGCCCCCGTACCCCCGGGTCGACCTCAATCGCCGCCTCCCACCGCCCAGCGACTCCCCGCCCCAGCACCAGCACGCCGCCGGCGTCCGCCGCCCACACCCGCACCCCGTCCCGGAACTTCATCGCCCGTGCCACCCGCGGATGCGAAGGGTCGTCGATCTCCTTCAGCCCCAGCTCCGGATCGGGGCGGCCGGGCAACGTGCCCGCCACGGTCAGCAGGTCGATCGTGTCGTTCATCCGACGCCCGGCCCGCTCCGCGAGCGCCACCAGGAAGAGCGGGTTCATGGACGCCGCGAGCGGATCGCACGGCGTCGCCGCCAGCGTCGTACGCACCCACTCCGGATCCTGGTCGGTAAAGATCACCGAGTGGGCGGTGAAGGACAGGACCCCCGCCACCCGCTGATCCGCCTGCGGTACGACGGTCACGCCGCCGTCCGGCGGCGGAAACACCCCGCGAGCGGCCGAATCGAGGAACTGGGCAAGCGAGTTGGGTCCGCGGGGAGCGGTGACTTGATCTCTCATGGAGAGATCCAAGCACCGGCGTGTTCCGTCCATGGCGTCGCCCCACCCGCACCGCCTACCGTCCGGCCATGTCGACCCCCGCACCCCGCCGCCGCGTACCCCACCGCCCCACCCCGCGAGCCGCCACCTTCCTCCTGGCCCTGGCCACCGCCGTACTGCCCACCGCAACGGCCGCAACGGCCGCGACCACTGCGACCGTCGCGACCACTGCGACCGCCACACCCGCCACCACCACCGAGACCCGCCCCCGCCCCACCACCACCGAGACCCGCCCCCGCCCCACCACCACCCACTACCTCGACTGCACCTCCGGCAACGACACCTCCAACGGCACCAGCGTCCGCACCCCCTGGCGCACCCTCGCCAAAGCCTCCACCGCCTACCGCCCGGGCGACCGCCTCCTCCTCAAGCGCGGCACCACCTGCACAGGCACCCTCGCCCCCACCGGCAACGGCACCCCCACCTCCCCCATCCGCCTCGACGCGTACGGCACCGGCGCCAAGCCGCACATCGAGGGCGCCGGCGCCCGAGCCGCACTCCTCCTCCGCAACTCCCAGGGCTGGGAGATCCGCAACCTCGACCTCTCCAACACCGGCCCGGCCCCCACCCCCGAACAGCGCCGCGCAGGCCTCCTCGTACTCCTCACCGACTTCGGCGTCGGCCGCCACTACGTCGTCGGCCACGTGGACGTGCACGACGTCAACGGCTCCGACCACAAGGACCCCGACCCCAGTGGCGGCATCCTCTTCGTCGTGCAGGGCGACAGGACCCCCACCCGCTTCGACGGCATCCGCATCGAGGACTCCACCGTCAAGCACGTCGACCGGACAGGCATCGGCACCATGTCCACCTGGGGCCGCCGCACCGCATACCCGGACGGCCCGGGTACGTCCTTCGAGCCCCTCACCGGTGTACGCATCCAACGCAACGACGTCCGCGACGTCGGCGGCGACGCCATCGTCACCCACAACGCCGACGGCGCCCGCGTCGAGCACAACTACGTCAACGGCTTCAACATGCGCTCCGCCGGCTACAACGCGGGCGTCTGGTCCTGGAACTCCGACAACGTCCTCACCCAGTACAACGAAGTCACCGGCGGCCACGGAACCCGCGACTCCGAGGCCTTCGACATCGACGGCGGCAACACCGACAACGTCTTCCAGTACAACTACAGCCACGACAACGAGGGCGGCTTCCTCCTCGTCTGCAACGGCGCCGGCATGACCAGCAAGGGCAACAAGGTCCGCCACAACATCAGCATCAACGACCGGAACACCGAGGCCCCCTACGGCGTCGTCGCCGTCGTCTGCGGCCCCACCACCGACACCCAGGTCCACCACAACACCATCGTCACCAAGCACCCCCACACCCGGATGGTCAGCAACAACGGCCAGACGGGCACCACCTTCCGCAACAACGTCTTCGTCGGCGCACCGACCCCCACCGGCTCCCCGACCGTCGACACCCTCTCCACCTTCTCCGGGAACCTCTACCTGAACACCGCCCAGCCCCGGGACCCGTACGCGGTCAACGCCGACCCGCTGTTCAGCGTCCCCGCTCCGGCCACCCCCGGCGACGTACGGCTGAAGCCCGGTTCCCCGGCGCGCGGCGCGGGCACTCCCGAGGCCGACGGCGTCACCCGCGACTACTTCGGCAACCGGATCCCGAACCCTCCCCACCTCGGTGCGTACCAGGGCCGCTAACCTGTCGCCGTATCGAATTGGCCCGGCCGACAGTGACGACACATCGACGACAGCGACCGGCCTGACTGCACCAAGGGGTGGACCACATGGCGGACATCGACATCGAGTCGGCGCGCAAGGCGTTCGGCAAGTTCGACAAGAACGGCGACGGCACGATCACGGCTGCCGAGTACAAGAGCGTGATGGCGGAGCTCGGCGACTTCACCGTCACCGAGACCGTGGCCCAGGCCATCATCAACGCCCACGACGGCAACAGCGACGGCCGGCTCGACTTCAACGAGTTCTGGACCTCCCGCCAGGGCTGAGGCCCGAAGCACGGGAAGGGCCGGAACCCCGCCAGGGTTTCCGGCCCTCCCTACTTCTGCCCTCTGACTTCTGCCCTCTGACCTCTGCCTACCCGTCCAGCTCCCGCAGTTCCCGCAGCTCCACCATGGCCTCCTCCAGCCACCCCACCCAGAACCGCTCCATCTCGATGCCGGCCCGCAGCACCAGATGCTGCAACCGTTCCTCACGGCCGCTCGCCCGCGCCGGGAAGTCCCGCTTCTCGAACTCCTGGTACGTCGCCAACTGCACGCGGTGCAGACCGAGATGACGCTCCACCTCCGCCAGCAGCTCCCCGGTGCCCACCATCGCCGCGGCCCGCAGGCGCAGCGCGAACGCGTCCCGCAGCGGTTTGGGATCCTCGGCCCTGGCCACCCAAGCGACCAGCTCCTCGCGCCCGGCGTCCAGGACCTCGTACTCCCGCTTCTGCCCCCGGGTCGGCACGTCCTGCGGCAGCGCCCGGATGAGCCCGGCCTGCTCCAGCTTGCCGAGCTCGCGGTAGATCTGCTGGTGGGTCGCCGACCAGAAGTACCCGATGGAAACGTCGAACCGCCGAGTCAACTCCAACCCGGAGGAGGGCTTCTCCAGCAGGGCGGTGAGGATCGCGTGGGGGAGTGACATGAGCGCATCCTAGGCAGCGACACAGCCCCGGCCAGACCAATCAGGACCCGCCCCAACGAGCCCGACCCGACCCAAACAGGGCCGGCCCAGCGGGCACGGGCGCCCCAAGCAGGGCCGGCCCAGCGGGCACGGTCGTGCCGATCAGGGGGCTGGTCAGCAGGCACGGCCAGACTAAGCAGGCTCCGACCCAGCAGTTACGGCCGTGCCGACCAAGGGGTCTGCCCAGCGGGTACGGGCGGGCCAAGCAGACTCCGGCCCAGCAGGCTCAGTCGTGCCGATCAGGGGGGGCGGCCCAGCAGGTAGGGACGGGATCAGGCAGGGCCTGCCCAGCGGGTACAGGCGGGCCAGGAAGAGGCCTGCCCCGGCGGGTACGGGGCGAGGCCAAGCAGGGTCTGCCCCGCGAGTTGGGGCCGACCGGCAGGTTCCTGCCCAGCCGGCACGGGTGGGACCAGGCAGGTCTGCCCCGGCCGGGTTCGGGCAGACCAGGCAGGGTCTGCCCCGCGGGTTCGGGCGGACCGGCAGGTTCCTGCCCAGCGGGTACGGTCTGGACCAAGCAGGCTCCAGCCCAGCGGGCACAGTCGTGCCGATCACGGGCCCGGTCCCGCAGGTAGCGGCCGGACCAAGCAGGGGCCCCGCCCAGCAGGTACGGCCAGACCAAGCAAGGGCCCCGCCCTGCCCTGCACGCACGGCCGGACCGAGCAAAGGCCCCGCCCCGCACGCCCGCCCGGCCGGACCGAGCAAAGGCCCGGAAGGAAGGGCCGGGGCCCTACAAGCCGGCCGCCAGCTCCGTCCCCTGCCGGATCGCCCGCTTCGCGTCCAGCTCCGCGGCCACGTCCGCACCGCCGATCAGATGCACCGGCACGCCACCGGCCACCAACTCCTCGTACAGATCCCGGCGCGGCTCCTGCCCCGTGCACAGAACGACGGTGTCCACCTCCAGCACCTTCCGCTCGCCGCCCACCACGACATGCAGCCCCTCGTCGTCGATGCGCTCGTACGTCGCCCCGGCGACCATCGTCACGCCGCGCTGCGCCAGCTCGGTGCGGTGGATCCACCCGGTGGTCTTGCCGAGCCCGGCGCCGACCTTGGTCTCCTTGCGCTGGAGCAGGTGCACGGTCCGCGTGGACTTCGGCCGCTCCGGAGCCCGCAGCCCGCCCCGGCCCTCGTACTCCATGTCCACACCCCACTGCCGGAAGAACACCTCGGGGGAGAGCGACGCCTCCTCGCCCTCGTCGGTCAGGAACTCCGCGACGTCGAAGCCGATCCCGCCGGCCCCGAGGATCGCGACCCGCTCACCGACCTGGACCTCACCGCGCAGCACCTCCAGGTAGCGGACGACGCTCCGGTGGCCGATGCCCTCGATCTCCGGGATGCGCGGCGTGACACCGGTGGCAAGGACCACCTCGTCGTACGCACCCGCCTCAAGCACCTCACGCGTCACCGCGGTCGACAGCCTGACCTCGACGCCGTACTCCTGAAGCCGGTTGCGGAAGTACCGCAGCGTCTCGTTGAACTCCTCCTTGCCGGGCACCTGCCGTGCGACGTTCAGCTGCCCGCCCACCACATCAGCAGCATCGAACAGCGTCACCGCGTGCCCCCGCTCGGCAGCCGTCACCGCACACGCGAGCCCGGCCGGACCGGCCCCGACGACGGCGACGCGCTTGCGCAGCCGGGTGGGGGAGAGGACGAGCTCGGTCTCGTGACAGGCCCGCGGGTTCACCAGGCACGAGGTGATCTTCCCGCTGAAGGTGTGGTCCAGACAGGCCTGGTTGCACCCGATGCAGGTATTGATGGACGCGGACTTCCCGTCCCGCGCCTTGGCGACGAACTCCGGGTCCGCCAGGAACGGCCGCGCCAGCGACACCAGATCCGCGAACCCGCCCGCCAGCAGCTCCTCCGCCAGCTCCGGCGTATTGATCCGGTTCGTCGTGACGAGCGGAATCCCCACCGACCCCATGACCTTCTTCGTCACCCAGGCGTACGCACCGCGCGGCACGGACGTCGCGATGGTGGGAATCCGCGCCTCGTGCCATCCGATCCCGGTGTTGATGATCGTTGCCCCGGCCGCCTCCACCGCCTTCGCCAGCTCCACGACCTCGTCGAACGTCGACCCGCCCGGCACCAGGTCCAGCATCGAGAGCCGGTAGATCAGGATGAAGTCGGGCCCGACCCGCTCCCGCACCCGCCGAACGATCTCCAGCGGGAACCGCACCCGGTTCTCGTACGAGCCGCCCCACCGGTCGTCCCTCTTATTGGTGTGGGAGGCAATGAACTCATTGATCAGATACCCCTCCGACCCCATGATCTCGACACCGTCGTACCCAGCTTCCTTGGCCAGCCCCGCCGCCCGTACGAAGTCCTCGACGGTCTCCTCGACCTCGGCGTCCGTCAGCGCATGAGGTACGAACGGGCTGATCGGCGCCTGGAGAGCGCTCGGCGCGACGAGCTCGGGGTGGTAGGCGTACCGCCCGAAGTGCAGGATCTGCATCGCGATCCGCCCGCCGGCTCCGTGCACGGCGTCCGTGATGACGCGGTGCTGCGCGGCCTCCTCGGGAGTCGTCAGCTTGGCGCCGCCGGGGTACGGGCGCCCGCGGTCGTTCGGCGCGATGCCCCCGGTGACCATGAGCCCGACCCCGCCGTGCGCCCGCTCGGCATAGAAGGCAGCCATCCGCTCGAACCCGTGCTCCGCCTCCTCCAGACCGACGTGCATGGATCCCATGACCACGCGGTTGGGCAGAGTGACGAAGCCCAGGTCCAGCGGGGCCAACAGGTGGGGGTACTGACTCGACGGGCTCGACTGGCTCATCCGACGCCTCCAGGTCCATGCGCTCACGCGACAACACTTATGCAACTAGTTGCACAATAGCGTCGGGTGGGCGATCAGGGGATGAGCGGTGGGTCACGTACCCCACACCCGGCCCGACCCGCCACCGGTTTGACGCGGAGCCGGTGCCTCCGTAAGGTTCTGCGGGTTGTCCTATGTGAGTACCGGTTCCTGACCGGGCAAGTGACAGCCATTCCGCAGAAACCATGATCAATGTGACCGACGTCAGTCGTGCTCATTTCCATGCACATTTGCGAAATGAGGAATCCGCGTTCGATGAGTTCGACGAGGACGAGCCCCGATTGGCATCGGGGCCCAGGAATCCGCTAATGTCTCACTCGTCGGAACGGCCCCACGGCCGCAAAGACACGGCATAAACATCCGGCTTCGCCGGGTGGCCACTGACTGGGAATCAGGCCCGAAAGGATCTGATAGAGTCGGAACCGCCGGAAAGGGAAAACGCGAAAGCGAAGAACCTGGAAAGCGCCGAGGAAGTCGGAACGGAAACGGTCTGATAGAGTCGGAAACGCAAGAACAGAACAAAATGAAACACCGAACGAAAACGTCCGGAGGAAAGCCCG
>NZ_JBEZKB010000014.1:0-215768 GCF_040651475.1 Streptomyces sp. NPDC048442 | reverse complement strand
ACCAACACCCCGCTTGCCCCGACCCGCACCTCACCCTTCGCAGCCCTCCGCCCCGCCGGATAGCTCCAACGGGGCGGATTTACCAACAGCGTCCCCATCTGGTCCGGGGCGCCCGGGTGGCCGCCGAAGACTCAAACAGCCTCAGGCATCCGGTACTTGGGGTTGCTCTTGCAGGCCGACATCATCTCGGCCCTGGTCTCCTTGTCGATCGGGCAGACGCCGATGATGAACTCGGACCTGATCCCGCCGGGGAAGGCGACCTCGACCTGGTCGGCGTATTTGTGCTGGTCCCCGATGGTCTTGTTGACGTCGATGCCGCCGGGAGCGTCGATGTAGTAGTTGAAGGCTCCGCCCTTCATCCACGGCACCCACTGCTTGAAGAGGTCGTGGTTGTAGGACGTGGAGACGAAGGGTGACGGCTGGTTCTTCAGGACGTACTTCTCGACGTCGTACTGGCCGTTGACGGCTTCCTTGGGGCGGAAGCCTTCGACGAAGATGACGTCGGGGCCGCGGCCGTCGGCCCGGTAGAGCGTGCCGCAGCTCTTGCGGACGACCGGGTCCGGGGTGATGCGGGAGAACTGCACGGTCTTGTCCACCGCGGCGGTCATCGGGTCGAAGACCTGCGGGCAGGAGGACGGGGCGGCGGCACGAGCGGCTGCGGGGGCTGCGGTGACGTCGGCGGCGGCCGCCGGGGCGGTGAGCAGGGCGGCCAGGGACAGGACGGCGGCAGGCAGGACGGCGGTCCGCCGCCGCGGACGAAGTGTGGTCATGGAGCACACCATCGCGGTCCTGCGGCGGCGGGCCGTGGAACTCACTCGAAGGTGAGCGTGTCAGGGCAAGTCGGCTCCGGTCGGCGGAAGATGGGGTGCGTCTCAGGGCGAGGCGTTCCGGCTGAGGGTGGGCGGCGAGGGGGTGCGGGCCGCTGGAGCCCGCGGGGCTCACCGGATGCGTGGCGAGCTGGTCGATCTTCGTTTTGGCGACGGCATATGCCTTTGGCAGTGCACAGTGGCGTGCATAGGATCTGCGGCATGACGACACGGCTGGTTCAGATTCACATGAAGGCTCAGGACGACTCGGCCCTCGGCCGGTTCTGGGCGGAGGCGCTCGGCTGGGGCGTCGACAGCGAAGGACCCGGCGTGACCAACCTCGAACCCGAGGGCTTCGTCTATCCCCACGCCGCCGCCGTGTGCATCGACGTCGTCGCCGATCCGCAGCCCAAAACGGTGAAGAACCGTGTGCACATCGATCTCGCCACCACCTCCGCCGCCCATCAGGCGGAGCTGGTCGCGCGCCTTCAGGAACTCGGCGCGACGCCCGCCGACGTGGGCCAGGGCGACGTCCCGTGGACGGTCCTCGCCGACCCGGAGGGCAACGAGTTCTGCGTGCTGGAGCCCCGGGAGGTCTACCGGGACACCGGGCCGATCGCCGTGCTGGTGGTCGACTGTGCGGACCCGCGGGCCATGGCCGGGTTCTGGGACGGGGCGATGGACTGGACCCTGCACGAGGTGACCGACGACCATGCGGTGCTGCGGTCCGCCAAGGGGGTCGGCCCGTATCTCGAGTTCCTGCGCACGCCCGGCGTGAATCCCGGGTGGGACCCGGCAGTTCGGCCGCGCATCCATCTCGACCTCCGGCCCTACCCCGGTGAAGCTCAGGAGGCGGAGGCGGTCCGGCTGAGGGCTCTCGGCGCCGCCGACATCGACGTGGGCCAGGGCGACGTCCCGTGGACGGTCCTCACCGACCCGGAGGGCAACGAGTTCTGCGTGCTCACGCCGCACTGACACAGCGAGGGTGCGAGGGTGTTGCGTCCATTTTTGTTCGCTACCTGGCCTGAAGTGGTTTAAGCGCCTTTTGGACAAGTTCGCGGTGAGGCTGTGCAGAGCGGGCCGCCGGTACCAGGATTGCCCTTGTCCTCGCCGACGGTCGGTCCTGGCCGGGGCGGGGGCTGCATGCGCGTCGTCAACCAAGGGGAAGTCACATGGCGAACGAGCTCAAGTACGGCGACCAGGTTCACCTGCAGAACGGGTACAACAGCTGGCAGGGCGGCTACCTCGACACCAACGGCCACAGCGCCGCGTCGGGTGCCAAGTACAGCGTGTCGACCGCCGATTCGCCCACCCGCGGCAAGGGCACCGGCACCTGGGAGATCCTCTCCGCCTCCGGCAAGACGGCCGGCCAGCCGGTCACCAGCGGCGACGTGGTCTACCTGCGCAACCTCTACGGCGGCGACGGCGGCTACCTGGACACCAACGGTCATGCCACCGCCGACCAGAAGAACGCCGGCGCCAGGTACGACGTCTCCACCTCCCAGTCCAGGGACCGCGCCACGGGCACCGGCCGATGGAGGATCTTCGCCCAGACCTCCTCGCCCGCCGACCAGAACGTCCGCCTCGGCGACCTCGTCCACTTCTGCAACCTCTACGGCGACAACGGCGGCTTCCTGGAGACCAACGGCCACAGCGCCGCCACGGGAGGAAAGTACGACCTCTGCACCAACGCGTACTTCAACCGCAGTGCCAATGTCGCCGACTGGAAGATCCACCGCGCCACCGCCTGAGCAGGGTGCGGCACGGCACGGCACGGCACGGCAGAGCGCAGTACGGCACGGCGCGATCCGGCCCCGGCGGTCTTTGACCGCCGGGGTTTCGGCGGGCCGGGTCCGCCGGCGCGGCGGGCTTGAGCCGAAACTGGCGCAACCGGCCGACTCGATGGCCGTCCGCAGGGAGCGTCGCAGATCGGAGCCGACCGTACGCATCCGGCCGACCCGCGGCAGCAGCCCGCCGTATCAGGTCCCGGTCACCGCTTTCCAGGCCAGCCAGAGGGCGAGCAGCAGGATGACGCCGTTCCCGACGAGGGCGGTGAGGAGTCTGCCGGAGGGGCCCGTCAGGGCGCGGCCGAGCAGGGCGCCCGCCGAGGCGAGCAGCGTCTGCCAGCTCGCGGACGCGACGAAGGCCGCCAGCACGAAGAGCAGCCCCGGACCGAGCGAGTCGTCGCCGGGCCGGCGGCCGACCACCAGCACACCGAAGTAGACGAGCGTCACGGGGTTGAGCAGGGTCAGCCCGACCATGCCGGCGAAGGTACGCAGCGGAGGGCGCACCCCGTCGGCCGGGACCGGAACGTCCCGTTCCGTAGCGACCGCCCCGCCCCCGCCCCCCACCCGGATCCGGCGGTGTTCACGCAGGGCCGTCACCGTGCCCCGTACCGCGAGAACGACGAGCACTGCCGCGGCAGCGCTCTGGAGCACGGAGGTCAGCGGGCTGATGACGCGGGCCAGGGCGGCCCCGCCCAGTACCGCGGCCAGGGCGAACAGCCCGTCCGCGAGGGCGACTCCCAGCGCCGCGGCCAGCCCGTGCCGGAAGGAGACGCGCGAGGAGAGGGTCACGATCAGTACGGACATGGCGCCGACGGGCATGGCGATGCCGTATCCGGCGAGCAGACCCGCGACCAGCGCGGCGGTGGCGGCCTCGGTCATGTGGCTGGGGACTCCGTCATGGGCGGGGCATCGAGTACGAGTGCCTGCGCGGTGAGATGGCTTCGATGGAGTTCTGTGCTGCCGCGCACTCGTCGAAACCGACCCGGGTGAACTCCCGGAGCCACATGCCGATCCGGCCCTGGACGTCCAGCCGCAGCGGGTCGTCGAGGCCGCGTTCGCGGGCCCGGCGGGCGAGGCTGCTGAAGACGAAGCTGCCCGGCATGGGCACCAGCATGTTGCCCTGTACGACGATGACCCGTTCCCCGAACATCTCACTGACCCGGTGCACCGCGTCCACACTGCGCCGCAGGCTCGCCGGGGTCTCGCCCTCCACGCCCAGGATCACACCGACCTCGATCCTGAAGTCGTACTCGTCGCGGAGGAGTTGCAGGCGCTCCCAGAGGGTCGGGACGGAGTACCCCTTCTCCAGGAATTCGAGGCCGGTGTCGCTGGTGCCGTCCACGCCCATGTAGAGGCTCCAGCAGTTCATCTCCCGCAGCGCGTCGAGCATCCGGGGAGTCAGGTCGGCCACGCTGAGGTACCCGGAATAGGTCATCGAGGCATGGGCGGCCGGACGCAGGTCGATGAGGTCCCTGAGCAGCCGGGGGGTGAGGCTGTCGCCCCAGTCCTTGATCGAGTTCAGCGGGGTGTCAAGCCGGGCACGGCACAGCAGGTCCAGGGTCTGGACCCGTTCCCAGAGTTCACCGGCCGGCCGGTAGGCGAGCCTGCGGGCCGGGATCGCGCAGAAGGAACAGCTCTTGACCAGCTTGTCGTCGCGCCACACCCGGTGCGGACAGCCCTCGTGACTGAGACCGCTGTAGGTGAGCGGCCGGTAGGGGTAGTCGGGGCGGTCGAGCTGGAGCGCGAAGTACTCAAAGATCTCCGTGTACGACTCGAAGGGGAGCCGGTCGAGGTACTCCTGACGGTCCGGCCGCCCCGCGACCTTCCGGGAGCGTCGCAGCCTGGGCGGACGCGCGGCGGGCCCCGGGCCCTTCCGTACTCCCTCCACCGCTTCCAGATAGACGAAGTTCGGGATCTCGGCCGGGGGAGTGCCCAGGAGCATGGCCTCGACGGTGTACTCGCCCGCGTCGGTGCAGGCCCCCACGACGGCCTCCCCGGTGAGGCCGATGCGGTCGGCCTCCCGCAGGTACTGCTCGGGCCCGAAGATGGCGCCCGCACCCCCGAAGACGATCTTCCGGCAGCCGTTCTCCGCGGCCAGCCCCAGCAGTTCGAACGCGGCGTCCCGGGTGTGGTCGATGCAGTGGAAGCCGACCAGGTCGTACCGTCGCCGCCGCAGTACCTCCCGGCACTCCTCCATGGTGCGGTGGTTGCCGTCGCAGATCTCCAGCTCCAGGTCGGGGCCGAAGCGCTGCCGGAGGTACGACGCGAGGTAGAGGAGCCCTTCCTGCCAGAAGAAGTCATTGATGTAGCCGTAGCCGTACTGCTGTGGCGGCACCATCAGCAGGACCGAGTACCGGGGCATCAGCGGGCTCCTCTCACGGTCGGCGGACGGGCCGGCGTACCAGCTGACGTCCCGGTCAGCGGACGATGGGCAGGTACGCGGGGAACGGGGTCACGTCCTCGTTCTTGCTGCCCGCCGCCACCTCCACGGTGGGGAAGTGGGCGCGGTCGAAGACCTCGTGCAGGCTGGAGGTACAGCCCTCGGGGATCGCGACCCGCACCCCGGTCTCGTCGGCCGTCGACTTGGCGGCGATGAACCGGAAGCTCTCGCCGGGCGCCAGCGCGATCACCGCCCAGGACTCGGGCACCGCCGCGTCGCCGAACCTGCGCTGGTAGACGGTCCTGGGCTGTTCGGTGGGGTTGCTGACCTGGACGTGCAACGCGCGGACGTCGCCGTGCCAGGCGAAGGACGCCACGTCGAGGCTCCCCTCGGGGAGGGCGGGAACGGACTTGCGGGTCTCCGCGCCCGGCAGCAGGACGAAGCGGGCGTCGGTGCCGCACTTCTGGCAGTGGCCCTCCGGGGTGAGCCCGACGATCCGCGCGTTGAGCCCGTAGCGGGTCACCTGGAGCAGACCGCAGCGGTGACATCGGGTGGTGGTCGAATCGGTGTCGTACACATTGCCGAGGTAGACGTGGTGCAGCCCCATGCCCTTGGCGACGTCGCGGGCCCGCTCCAGGCGGTCGACGGGGGTGCGGATGGTGTCGGTCATCTTGTAGTCGGGGTGGAAGCGCACGAAGTGGGTGGGGACCTCGGGCCCGAGCCGCTCGCCGACGAACTCGGCCATGCTGCGGGCGGTCTTCTCGTCGTCGGTGAGGTCGGTGACCATCAGGGTCGACACCTCGACGTGCCGGCCGGCCCGGAACACCTGCTCGGCACCGGCGAGCACCGGCTCCAGCCAGCCCTTGGTGATCTTCCGGTAGTACTTGGGGTCCATCGACTTGATCGAGATCGAGAAGATGTCGATCACCGGAATGAGTTCGTCGATCGCCTCTTCACTGATGAAGAATGCGGACTTGTAGAGATTGACGATCCCGGCCGCGCGGGCGAGCGCCGCGGTCTCCACGACGAACTCGTGCCAGACGACCGGGTCGTTGTACGTCCAGGAGATCACTTTGATGTCGTGGCGGAGCGCGATGTCCACGACCTGTTCGGGCGTGTAGTGGTAGACGTCCTTGTCCTCCACGTAACGGGCCTGCGAGGTCTTCCAGTTGTGGCAGTAGTCGCAGTTGAGCATGCAGCCGACATTGCCCATGGAAAGGATCCGGGCGCCCGGCGCGTAGTGGAAGACGGCCTCCGTCTCGATGGTCTCCTCGGTCGCGTGCACCGAACGCCCGTAGTTGAGGCTCACCAGCCTGCCGTCCCGGTTCGCCCGCACCATGCAGAATCCGTGCTGGCCGGGCCTGATGCGGCAGTTGCGGGGACTCAGGTGGCACCGTACGACTCCGTCGTCCAGCCGCTCCTCCAGCCGGGCCGGATAGGAGTTCTGCTGCCATGCGGGTGCGGTCATGTCCGGTTCTCCTCCGTGGGGGCGGGCGTGAGTACGGGAGCTGGGGGCAGCGACGCGATGTGCGGGTGATCCGTGTCGAGGGGGCCGGTACGGAGGGCTCCGCCCGGTGACCCCAGGCCGGTGAGGTCGAAGAACTCGGCGTTCACGGCGGTGTAGGGGTCCCATTCCGCCGGTACTTCCTCCTCCGAGAAGATCGCCTCTACCGGGCAGACCGGCTCACAGGCCTTGCAGTCGATGCACTCGTCGGGATGTATGTAAAGGCTGCGTTTCCCTTCGTAGATGCAATCCACGGGGCATACGTCCAGGCATGCCTTGTCCTTGATGTCGACGCAGGGCTGGGCGATGACATACGTCATGGAGGCACCCTCCGAAACCGATATTCGCGACGGGGGAAGTGAATTGATCAGTGAATTGATCAGCCGAATTCGATCAGTGAATTGATCGATTTCGCTGTCCCGGCCCAAACTGCGGATGAAAATATGGATCCCGCAGAATGTTGTCAACCGCGATCCTGCTCTTTTCAGTCATCGCGAATACGTGATCGGGAATTCGGCCGTCAGTCGCGCCCTTCTCCCGCACGGGCCGACACGGTGACGTGGTCGATCCGCATCGGGTGGCCCGGTTCGGTGGCAGGCCCGGGTGACGCGCCGTCCTGGCGCGGGAGTTCGCCGCCGACGGCCACATTGAGGATCAGGAAGAGCCCGTGGTCCACCGCCCGCTTCCAGGTCCCGGGGTCCATCCGCTTCGCGGCCACCCGGTGGTACACCCGGCCGTCCAGGTACCAGCGCACCTCCTCCGCGCCGGGGGAACGGTCGATCTCCACGGCGTACGAGTGGAACGCCGTGCGGCAGCCGGGGCACGGCTGAGGTGCCGAGCTCAGACCGGCCGGCTCCTGGCAGGGGCCGCCCTTGAGGACGCCGCAGTGCATGGTGCCGAAGACGGTGTCCCGCCCGTTGACGGACTCCATGACGTCCAGCTCCCCGATGCCGGGCCAGCCGGTGTACCCGTCGCGCAGCGGCGCGCCCAGGGTCCAGAACGCAGGCCAGTAGCCCGCCGCCTTCGGCCCCGTCACGTCCGGCAACGCGATCGACGCCTCGATCCGCAGGGTTCCGCCGGGCGGCGCGGCGAAGTCGGCACGCCGGGTCTCGATCCGGCCCGAACTCCACTTGCCGTTCTTCCTGGTGGGGACGATCTCCAGCGCGCCCCTGCCGTCCAGACGGACGTTGTCGGTCGAGTCGGTCATCGTCTCGATCTCGCCGGTGCCCCACTGCGGCGCGGGGCAGCCGGGATAGCAGGTGCCGATGTCGTGGAGCCAGTTGGCGGGAGACGGACGGCTGCCCGCCGGGCCGTCGAAGTCGTCGCGCAGCAACCGGGTCCAGCCGTCGGGCCCCGGCCTGCCTGCCGCCGGGCCCTGTCCCGCCGCGCCCCCATCCGTACCCCCTGCCGCGCTCGCGGCGGGCAGCGCACCCGCCTCGGTCAGCAGCCGCTCCAGCCGGGAGGTCAGCACGACGGCCGCCGCGTTCGTCAGGTGGGCGTCGTCCCGGTAGAGCAGCACCTGGTCCAGTACGGCGGGGCAGGTCGGTCCCGCACCCGGGCACAGCACCCCGTTCACGCCGATGCTCTGTACGCCGGGCAGTGCGCCGGACGCGATCCGCCGGGCCAGCGGATCGGGCTGCTGCGCCAGACGGCGGTCGAACGCGCAGGCGGCGGGCGCCTTCAGGTGGCCGGAGACGCAGGCCGGGACGTCCGTGCCGGGCACGGGGGTGTCCTCGATGTAGACGATCGGCGCCCCGAGCTCCCGCAGCGGGCGCAGGGTCTTCTCCCAGCCCCCGGCCAGGAGCTTCTGGTCGTCGGTGTAGCGGTTGAGCGAGGAGATCACAATGAGGCGTGGTTTCGGCTGCTGTCGCAGCCGCTCCAGGGTGTCCGCCCGCCAGGTGTCGCACTCCCGGTAGGCGCGGCCGAGCTGCGGGCTGCGCACCGTGATCTGCGGCAACGGGCAGCCCTGCTTCACCAGTTCCTGCAGCGCCCAGCCCCGCTGGGCGGCGAGCCCGAGGAGCGGGGAGAACCACTGCCCGGCGTGCGAGTCGCCGAGCAGCACGATCCGGTCCTGGCTGTTCACCGCCCCGAACAGGCAGGCGGGGCTGCGGGTCACGGCCGGGGCGACCTGGCACTCCCCGTCCGGAGGGAAGTCCTTGCGCGCCTGGGCCGGCCCCGGCGTCACCGGACTGTCCGCGAGGGGCACGCCCGGCTGACGTACGAGAAGATGCGGTCCCGCGGCCGCACCCGCGGGCAGGCCCCGCGGGCCCACCGGCCGGTCGGGACCGAGCAGTTGGAGTGTCGCCGACCCCACCACCAGGGCGAGTGCGACCGGCAGCACGATCGCCGTGACACCCACCGAAAGCCCGCGCCTGGCGTGCGCCGAGACGGTACGGCTGCGGCGCAGCGGCCGCTCGACCCAGTACATCGTGGCGAGCGCGGGCAGTACGGCGGCCAGCGTCAGAGCGGTCTTCGCGGGCCAGCCGAGCGCGCCGAGCCCGGCCTCGGCGAGCACCAGGACCGGCCAGTGCCACAGGTACAGGGTGTACGACAGCCGGCCCACCGCCCGGGGAGCCCGCAGCGCCAGCAATCGCCCCACCCCGTAAGCGCCTTGGACGCTCCGCTCGCCCCGGCCGGGTATCGCGGCCAGGATGACGGCGGCGGTGCCCAGGGTCGGCACCAGCGCCGCGATTCCGGGGTACGGGGTCGAGCCGTCGTAGGACACGACGCACCAGCCGATGGCCACCGCCCCGGCCCACCCGCACAGCAGCCGCAGCGGCCGGGGCCCGCGCATCAGGTGCCAGGGCAGCAGGGCGAGCAGCGCCCCGGCCCCGAACTGCCAGACCCGCGAAGGAGTTCCGAGGTACGCGAGCGAAGCCGACCCCTGCGTCCAGTACAGGGACAGTACGAACGACCCGACGGCGAGCGGCGCGACGACGAGAGCCACGGTGGCCCGCACGGCACGCCCCCTGCGCACCGCCCGCCTGACGCACAGCGCGGCGACCGCCAGCAGTGGAGCCCAGAAGAAGTAGAACTGTTCCTCGACCGCGAGCGACCAGAAGTGCAGCAGCGGACTCTGGTCGTGCCCGGCGGCCAGGTAGTCGGTCTGCTGGGAGACGAACCGCCAGTTGGCGAAGGACAGCGCCGCCGCGACGACGTCGTGCTCCAGGTCCGTACGTCTCAGCGGCACGGTCAGCCAGGCGCCGACGGCCGCCACCGCGACGAGGACCACGGCGGCGGACGGCAGCAGCCGCCTGGCCCGCCGCGAGAAGAAGTCACCGAGCCTGATGCGGCCGGTGGTGATCGCCTCGCGCACCAGGAGACCGGTGATCAGATAGCCGGAGATGACGAAGAAGACGTCCACGCCGACGAAGCCGCCCTGCGCGCCCGGTATCTGGGCGTGGAAGGCGAGGACCGCGAGCACGGCGACGGCGCGCAGTCCTTCGATGTCGGGCCGGAAGGTGGAACGGTGCGGGCTGGGGCCCGACTCGGTGTTCCCGGGTTTCCTGCGGGCTCCAGGGGGTGCGGAGGCGTGTTTGTGGGACTGCCGTTGGCCGGGGGCCACGGGGGACGACATGGGAAGAACGCCTTTCAGATCGGTCAACTCAGCCAGGGGAGCATCGGGTTGACCCAGCCGGACGCCAGCAGGCCGGTCAGCAGCAGGAGGGCGGTGGCGGCCAGGGTCTCGGGCCAGCGGCGGGGCAGCATGCCGGCAACGGTGCCGGGCGCCTCTGCGGCGTCGGGAGCTTCGGCACCCGTATCGGCATGCGTACGCCGGGAGACAACCGGGCGGAGCTCCGCGAAGAGGTGCCGCATCAGCGGCACGTTGATCTGGCACTGCACCGCCAAGTAGAGGAGCAGGCCCCAGCTGGGCTCCCAGCCGTTGCGGGCCACGACCAGCGCCAGTCCCGCGGCGGCCGCCGCGTGGGACAGCAGCAGCCAGACCAGCGAGACGGCCACCACCCGGCGGGCCATGCCGCCCGAACTCCCCGCGCCCCGGGCGCCGGTGGGCACCCAGGCGGCGCTGCGCCCCCGCAGCGTGTGCACGAAAGCCGTCGCGGCGGCCACGCTCGTCAGGACGTTCGCCCGGATCACCTCCACGCGCCAGCGGGTGCGGCTGACCCGGGGCAGCAGTACGTGCCAGAGCCACAGCGGCGCGAGCAGCGGCAGCACGTGCCAGGGCCGTACGTCGTCCGGGTACCAGAACATCATCACCAGCGGCGGCAACGGCGCGACGAAGGTGTTCACCGCCGTGGTCAGGTAGCCGACGATGCCTTCGGCGAAGCAGAGCCGCATCCGCCACGGCGCGCCCATCTGCTTCAGTACGGGCTTGCTCAGCAGATGGAGGTTGCCCATCGCCCACCGGTACTGCTGGTTGACGAAGGAGGTCACCGACTCGGGCGAGGTGCCCTTGGCGACGAGCACCGGCACGTACAGGGTACGGAACCCCTGGGCGTGGAGGGCGAGTCCGGTGTACAGGTCCTCGCTGTGGTCGAGCCGGGCGAAGCCGCCGGCCAGGTCGATGGCCTCCCGGCGGTAGACCGCGTTGCTGCCGCAGCAGATGGCGGCGTCGCTCACGTCCCGGGACGGCTGGATCCAGCGGAAGAACCACTCCTGGGCCGAGCCCGCCGCCCGTTGGATCCAGCTCATGGCCTCGTCCGTGTCGAAGCACTGCGGGCTCTGCACGATGCCGACGGAGGGGTCGGCCAGATAGGGGACGAGATGGCGCAGGAAGTCCGGCCGGGGAGCGAAGTCCGCGTCCAGGATCGCGACGGCCTCGGCGCTGCTGAGGGTCAGCGCGTGATTGAGGTTGCCGGCCTTCTTCAGGTGCCCCCGGTCGGGGCGTACGACGTATTCGTAGTGGTACGAGGCGGCCAGCGCGGCGACCTCGGGCCGGTCCGCGTCGTCCAGGACCCAGACGGTCAGCGGGCCCGACCAGTCCAGTGCGGAGACCGCCCGGTAGGCGTTGGCCAGCACGTCGAGCGGCTCGCCGCAGGTGGGCAGGTAGAGGTCCACGCCCGGCGGTCGGGCGGGCTGCCAGGCGCGGACGAGGAGTTCGTGCGACTGCCGGGTGAGCCGGCGCGGGCGCAGGCTGTTGACGGAGGAGAGCACGAGCGCCACCACGTTGAGGCCGAGGACGGCGAGGAAGGCCCACAGAGCCGGAGTGCGCAGGGCGAAGGTGAACATGGTCGCCGCCGTGAACACGAAGGCGAGCGAGCTGCTGACCAGGACCCAGCGGTGCTGCGGTCCGAAGTACCAGTAGAGCTCTTCGTCGGACGGAGGTTGCGGAAGGTGATGAACGGTCATATAGCCCCCCACGGCTGTGTATCTGCCTTTATCTGGAGGACAGCCTAGCGTCAAAGGTATAGACCAATCGAACAACGAGGTGTCAATTCCGGTAATGAGACACAGAATTGGCGTGACTCAATTGGTCCAGACCTCTGCGTCACCCATCCGACAGGGCCCGCCCGCCGGGCCGGGGGAGGCGCGGGCCACGCCCGGGTGAACAGCTCCGGAACACCTGCCCCCAGGACGGTGCGGGTCAGCGAGGTATTACCGGTTGCTTACGGCAGGGCCGCCTTGGTGGCCGCCGGGGTACGGTCGCCGCTTTGCTGGACATCTGAAGGCCGGCCGACCACGGCCGGCCCGAGGACCACCCCACGGAGGCCCCGGTGTCCGAGTTCCGCAAGCCCCGCCCGTCCCGCTTGCCCCGCCGTATCGTCCTGCCCCTGCTGCTCGCCCTCGTGGTGGCGGCCGGTGCGGGGCTCTACGCCTTCCAGCCCTGGAAGGCGTTCACCACCACCACGGTGAACGAATCGCTTCCCGCCGCCTCCCCCTCGGCCGCCGCTTCCCCCGCCGTCGGAGCGACGGGACCGTCCACGGTGCCCGAACCCCCCGCAGGGCCGACGGACCTGGCCCGGGGCGGTTTCGTCAGCCACGAGCACGCCACCAGCGGCACCGCCCGCACGGTCCGGCTCGCGGACGGCGGGCGGACGGTGCTGCGGCTGGAAGACCTCGCGACCTCGGAAGGGCCGGACGTACGGGTCTACCTCTCGCGCCGTGACGCAGGGGCGGCAGAAGCGGGGCTCGGGCAAGGGGCCGTGGAACTGGGCAGGCTCAAGGGCAACCGGGGGAACCAGAACTACGCCGTCCCCGCCGGGACCGATCCGGTCGGTTACCGCAGCGTCGTGATCTGGTGCGCACGCTTCTCGGTGTCGTTCGGCGCCGCCGACCTGGCCCCGGTGGCCATGCCGTCGCCGCCGGCCGCGAGGGAGGAGGCGGGCCGGGCCCGTCCTGCGGTGGTTCAATTCGCCGTACCTGGGCATCCGTGAAAACCAAGGGGCACAACGCACCCAGGTGTGCCCGTGTGACAGCCGTCAGCAGTGACGGTGCCGGCGGTGTGGGAGGACGTATGCACGATCTCGGATTCGTCTGCCTCGTGGAGCGACTGGCGACCCGGGCCGATGAGGCGCGGCACTCACGGGCGGCGGAGCGGCGACGGCTCGGCATGGCTCGGCTGCCCCAGGTGCTCACGCTCGCCGGAGCGGTCGCGGTGGCCGCCGTCGGCATCAGACTGGCGCGTGCCCGCCACGAGTGACCCGGCCGCCGCGCGAGTGGTGGGCCGGCCGGACCGGCGTCCGTAGTTCCCGTACCGGTAGCGGATCGCTAGGATTCCGCTATGCCAACGACTCAGTTGAACGCGCGAGTGCCGGAGGAACTGGCCGTGCGGGTGCGGGCCTCCGCCTCCAGGGCCGGGATGAGCATCGGGGACTACGTCGCTTCCGTACTGGAGGCGGACCAGGCGGCGGCCTCGGGCGGCCAGGAGCTTCGCGAGGCGCGGGCCCGGATGCACGCGGCCGCGGCGTACCGGAGGTGGATGGCGGACGGGCAGCCGGAGTCCGGTGCGATGAGCATGGACGAGGTCTTCGGCGAGTGACCGTGATCCAGGCCCGGTTCGCCGCACACGTCGGTCGGACCATCAAGGACCTGCCCGCCCCGGCCAGGGAAGAACTCCGGGCCGCCGTCCTGCGGGCGTGCGGCGATCCCTGGTCCTGGCCGCAGGCCGACAAGTACGAACTGGATGACACGGTGCGCGTGATCACCACGCCCGCCGCCCTCGTCCACTACGCGATCCTCACGGGCGCCGACCCCCACCTCTGGGTCTTCGCCGCCGTCACCTGAGGGTCTCGGGCAGCGCCGGTGCGGGTGGTGCCGGCGGGCCCGTCGCCGTGTACTCCACCGCGACGCCGAGCAGTGCGAGCCCCGCGAAGAGCCGGCCCGGGGTGGGGTTGGTGACATCGGATTCTCACGCTTCGGACGGCTCGGCGGCGATCCCGGGGCCGGGGGCGTCCCCCGTGATGAACTCCCAGAGATCGGCGTTGAGTTGGTCCATGTGGGTCAGGTGCAGGCCGTGCGGGCCGTCCTCGTACACCTTGAGTACGCTGCCGGGGACCAGCTTCGCCGTGCCCCGCCCGCACAGGTCGACCGGGTTGAAGGCGTCGGCGCCGCCGTGGACGACCAGGGTGGGCACGGTGACGCGGGTCAGCTCCTCGCGGAAGTCGGTCTCGGACATCGTGCGGCTCAGCCCCAGCATGGCCGGTACGCAAACCGCGCGGGTGTCCCACACCGACCAGTCCACGAGCGACTGCGAGACGGTGACGCCGGGGGTCCCCGCCCCGAAGAACGGTCCCGCGATCTCGTCGACCCAGCCGGGCAGGTCGGTGCCGATCCGGGCGCGCATCTCGTCGAAGACGCTGCCGGGGACACCCTCGGGATAGTCCGGCGCCTGTCTCAGCAGCGGGGTCAGGGTGGAGACCAGGACGACCTTGGCGACCCGCGCGGAGCCGTGCCGGGTCAGATAGCGGGCGACCTCGCCGGTGCCGGTCGAGTGGCCGACCAGGGTGACTTCCGTCAGGTCCAGGTGCTCCATCAGGGCTGCCAGGTCGTCGGACAGCGTGTCGAAGTCGTAGCCGCCCCAGGGCTGTTCGGACCGGCCGTGCCCGCGCCGGTCGTAGGCGATGCAGCGCAGGCCCCGGTCCGCCAGATGGGCCATCTGGTAGTTCCACATCTCACTGCTGAGGGACCAGCTGTGCGTGAACACCACGGGCGTGCCCGACCCCCAGTCCTTGTAGTACAGGCGGGTGCCGTCGCCGGTCGTGAAATGCCCCATGGTGGCCGCTCCTTCGATTCCCGTGCGGGCCGCCCCTGATCGGCTGCCCCTGCGGCGCTCACGTTGCCATCCGGCGGGCGGCCTGGCCATTACCTGTGGCGTAAGCCAGGAACTCGTGGTGGGAAAAGGGGAGTTGGGGCCGGGGGGGGGCAGGCTCGTGCGGGCCGGCCGGCAGGGCACCGGCGGCCGGCCCGCACAGTGCGCTCAGACCAGGTCGAACCGGTCCAGGTTCATCACCTTGTGCCACGCCGCGACGAAGTCCGTCACGAACTTCGCCTTCGCGTCGTCGCTCGCGTAGACCTCGGCGAGCGCGCGCAGCTCGGAGTTCGAGCCGAAGACGAGGTCCGCCCGGGTGCCCGTCCACCTGACCTCGCCCGAGGACGCGTCGCGGCCCTCGAAGGTGTCGGCGTCGCCGGAGACCGACTGCCACGTCGTGCCCAGGTCGAGGAGGTTGACGAAGAAGTCGTTCGTCAGCGTCCCCGGGGACTTCGTGAGGACACCGGCCTGCGAGCCCTGGTGGTTGGCACCCAGCACGCGCAGCCCGCCGACGAGGACCGTGAGCTCCGGAGCGCTCAGGTTCAGCAGGTTCGCCCGGTCGATCAGGAGGAACTCGGCCGGCAGCCGGTTGCCCTTGCCGAGGTAGTTGCGGAACCCGTCGGCCGTCGGCTCCAGTGCGGAGAACGACTCCACGTCGGTCTGCTCCTGCGAAGCGTCGACCCGGCCCGGGGTGAACGGGACCTGCACGTCGGAGCCCGCGTCCTTGGCGGCCTTCTCGACGCCCACGCCGCCCGCGAGGACGATCAGGTCGGCGAGCGAGATCCGCTTGGCGTCGGTCCGCCCCGAGTGGAAGGACTCCTGGATGCCTTCGAGGGTACGGAGCACCTGTGCGAGCCGGTCGGGCTCGTTGACCTCCCACCCGCTCTGCGGCTCCAGACGGATCCGGGCGCCGTTGGCCCCGCCCCGCTTGTCGCTGCCGCGGAAGGAGGAGGCCGAGGCCCAGGCGGTGGAGACCAGGTCGGACACCGAGAGACCGGAGGCGAGCACCTGCTCCTTGAGGGCGGCCACCTCGTCCGCACCGACGGGCTCGTGGTCGAGCTCGGGCAGCGGGTCCTGCCACAGCAGCGTCTCGCTCGGCACCTCAGGGCCCAAGTACCGTACGGCCGGCCCCATGTCACGGTGCGTCAGCTTGTACCAGGCGCGGGCGAAAGCGTCCGCGAACGCGGCCTGGTCGTCCTTGAAGCGCCGCGAGATCGCCTCGTACGCCGGGTCGAAGCGCAGCGACAGGTCGGTCGTCAGCATCGTCGGGGCGTGCGACTTCGACGGGTCGTGCGCGTCGGGCACGGTGCCTGCGCCCGCCCCGTCCTTCGGACGCCACTGGTGCGCGCCCGCGGGGCTCTTGAACAGCTCCCACTCGTACCCGAAAAGGATGTTGAAGAAGGTGTTGTCCCAGGCGGTCGGGGTGTCCGTCCAGATCCCCTCAAGACCGCTGGTGATCGCGTCGCCGCCCTTGCCTGTGCCGTGGCTGTTGGCCCAGCCGAGGCCCATCTGCTCCAGCGGGGCGGCCTCGGGGTCGTCGCCGACGGCGTCCGCGGGGCCCGCGCCGTGCGTCTTGCCGAAGGTGTGGCCGCCCGCGATCAGGGCGACGGTCTCCTCGTCGTTCATCGCCATCCGGCGGAACGTCTCACGGATGTCGCGGGCCGCCGCGATCGGGTCCGGAGTGCCGTTGGGGCCCTCAGGGTTGACGTAGATCAGACCCATCTGGACGGCGCCGAGCGGGTTCTCCAGCTCGCGGTCGCCGGTGTAGCGCTCGTCGTCGAGCCAGGTGGTCTCCGGGCCCCAGTAGACGTCCTCGTCGGGCTCCCAGACGTCCGCCCGGCCGCCGGCGAAGCCGAAGGTCTCAAAGCCCATCGACTCCAGGGCCACGTTGCCGGTGAGGATCATCAGGTCGGCCCACGACAGGCTCTGCCCGTACTTCTTCTTCACCGGCCACAGCAGTCGGCGCGCCTTGTCCAGGTTGCCGTTGTCCGGCCAGCTGTTGAGCGGGGCGAACCGCTGCTGGCCGGCGCCCGCGCCGCCGCGGCCGTCGCTGATGCGGTACGTGCCCGCACTGTGCCACGCCATCCGGATCATGAACGGGCCGTAGTGGCCGAAGTCGGCCGGCCACCAGTCCTGCGAGGTCGTCAGCACCTCCGCGATGTCGCGCTTCACGGCCGGGAGGTCCAGGCCCTGGAACGCCTTCGCGTAGTCGAACTCCTCGCCGAGCGGATTCGCCACGGCGGGGTTCTTGGCGAGGATCTTCAGATTGAGGCGCTCCGGCCACCACTGACGGTTCCCGCCGCCCTGCGTGGGGTGCGCGGCACGTCCGTGCGCGACCGGGCATCCCTCCGTCCTGCCCGCTGCACCTGTCTCATCGGTCTTCGCGTCGGTGACGATCGCGTCGTGGTTGTCAGCCATGGGGGTCCTCTCGCAACTGGGCAGATCAGCAAGTCGAGTGAGCGGGTGGCCACACCGGACTGCCTGGTGTCCCCGGCACGTCCGGCACGTCCGGTCCGTCGCCAGGAAGCGATCCTATGGTGGACAGGTTCCAGGTCAAGAAGCCCACCTGTTCCATATTTCGTTCGCACTTTGGCAACTAGCTTTGAACTACCGGTACTTCTGCGACAACGAAGCCGTGACGGAGCGTCAAACAGGAGGCGGGGGCGGAGGCAGGGACTGCGGGGGTCGGGGAGGGGCCGGGGCGGGGCCGGGGGCGGGCTACCTCGGCCACGCCAGGGTCGGTCCCTCGGCGGCCAGGCTGCTCGGCACCCTTCTCGTGCCGCGCGGCGAGTTCCCGCCAACCTCTACCCCTGGCTCCGCTCGCCGCGCTCAAGGAAGCCCTCGGGCCCGACCGGCTGTTGATCCGTCCGTGCCCAGCAGTTCGTCGGACTTCTCCGCCTGGTCCAGTGGCATCCGCCGTGCCCCTGCCTCCCACTGCCCGCGACGGAGCGGCGCCGGGCGGCGGCGGTCAGCGTGCGGATGGCGGAGGACGCTGCTCGCCGCTGGTCGGCCTCGGCTGCTGCAACCTCGATACGGCGCAGCGGCTGTGCGAGGCCCTGGAGGGGAAGGCGGTCGGCCATGACCGGTGAGGTGCTGGAGCCGTGTAACCCGGAGCCGGGGACGTTCGCCGTGGATGCCCGGGACGGACGGGTGGGACGCGTGATGGGGGCGCGTCGGGCCGTACGTGCAACTGCGGCCCCCGGGTGGCGGGGCCGAGTGGGACTGCCCGCCGGATGCGGTCCGGGCGGCACCGCCGGGGCTGGTACGGAGAGCCCACGTCGCGGAGATCAACTGGGAGGGGCTGCTGCCGCGCTGAGCGCGACAGCCCTCCCTCGGGCACCCTGACCTGGCGCGGCCCGGGTGCCCGGGGGAGGAACCGTGGTGTTACGGGGCCGGGACCTCGCGCACGAGCTGCGACCTCCACGGACAGTAGTGGAGGCTCGGCAGGAAGGCGCCGCCGACCTCGTCGAGGTGGTCCTCGACGTACCGCAGCTCGGCGTCACAGAACTCGGGCGCGTAGTTGAAGAAGCTGATCGTCTCCGGGATGTAGTGGAAGCTCCAGTCCCGGTTGTACTCCGCCCGCTGCTTCCTGAGCCGTCCGACGACGTGCGGCTCGTCACGGGTGGCGCCGCTCACCAGGTCCCGGGCGTGCTGGATCTTCTGCTCGTCCTCGATCTTCAGAATGAACGTGTGGTGTTCGCCCGTGCCTTCCCTCATCTCGAAGTACGCGGGCCCTTGGGCCGCCGCGCGGGCGGTGCCGGTGCTGTGCTGCTCGGCCTGGGCGGGCTGAGCCACGGTGCAGGCGAGCATCGCGACGGCGGCGAGGCTTCCGAGCTTGGTGAACAGGTGTCGCACGAGAATCTCCATGGATGCGCGGCGGCCATGGCGATCATGGACGCTCGTTACGCAACGTATTCCATTGAGCGCGTAAAGCGAGGTCCGGCGGGCGCCCATCCGGGGTGGTGCAGGGCCGGCCGGTGCGCACATCACACCTTCGAGGGAGCCGAGCGGGCGAAGGAGCCCGGTTCCCGTGGCCCTGAGCCCTGCCCGGCCGGACACGCACAGCCGGACGGCGGGGCCGACCCGTGCTCACCGGGGCCCGCATCCCGTTCGCCGTCACCGGCTTCAACGACCTCCCGCTGTGCACGCTTCTCCAGCCCGCCCTCACCAGCGTGCGCCTGCCCCTACCCGCCATCGCCCACGCGCTGGTCGACCGGCTGATCACCGCGGTGGAACAACCCGCCGCGGCCCCGACGACCGGCTTGCTGCTCCCCCGCGGAAGCCTGTCGTGCGCGGCAGCACACCCGACCCGACAGCACACCGGACAGCAGCACACCCGACAGCACACCCGGCAGACGTCCGGACGACATCCGGCAGGGGCAACCGGTACTTCGCAGAACCCGGAGGCCGCTGTCAGTGCCGGGTGATAGGAATTCACGATGACCCAAACACCTGTCTTCGAGGACCTGTTGGCCCTGATCCAGGACCGCTCCGCCGCCCTGCGCGACAGCGTCGCGGGCTCACCGGATCTGGATGTCCGCGTCCCCAGCTGCCCCGACTGGTCACTGCGCGACCTCGTCGAGCACCTCGCCGAGGTGCACCGGTCCTGGGCGGCGGTGGTCCTGGCCGGCCCCAGCGACAAGCCCCCGGCCGTGGCACCGGGCCCGGCACCGGCCGTGACACCTGCCGGGGCGCCGGTCGGCGACACGCTCTCCGCCGACCTGCTGGCCCGCTCGGCCGCGGCCACCGATGAGCTGATCGCCGCCCTGCGAGCCGCCGGTCCCACGGCGGGCTGCTGGACCTGGTGGGGCGAGTCCGACGAGCCGACGACGAGCGGCGCCGTGGCCCGCCACCAGGTCCAGGAGGCTGCCGTCCACGCCTTCGACGCCCAGCTGGCCACCGGAACTCCCCGGCCCGTCCCGGTGGTTGTCGCACTCGACGGCATCGCCGAGTTCATCGGCGTCAGCCACGGCACCGCGGGGCCCTGGCCGCACGAGCGGGCCCGGATCGGTCTGCACGCCGGCGAGGGCGAGTCGTGGCTGCTCGACCTGACGGGGCCTGGCCCGCACACCGTCGACGGCCGGCCCGGGACGACCGCAGAACTGCACGGACCGGCCGGCGACCTGCTGCTCACCCTGCACGGCCGCCTGCCCCTGGACCGCCTGCGATGCGAAGGCGACCGCGCCACGCTGGAGAACCTGCTGGGCTGGCCCGACCTGAGCTGACCGCCCCGCCAGGGCCCTGCGCCACGCCCCCGGACTCACTCCGCCCGCCACCACGGCGTGCCCCCGGACGTGTCCCGCAGGGCGTTCGTCGCACAGTGCACCTCGCCGCCCGCCAAGTGCGCCCACTTGAAGTTCTCCACCCAGTGCACGCGCACTCCTCGGCGGCGCAGCACGCGCTCCGTCTCCGTACGGAACAGGTCCTCGCCGTCCACCCTCGGTCCGTGCGGGTCCGGGGCCGCATAGTCCCGGGGGGTGAGGGACAGACCGTTGGCGAGGCCGGGGGAGAAGGCGATGGCGCGCTCCTCCGGCACCGAGGGGTCGAACCTGCCCGTCGCGTACAGCACCGGCACCCTGACCAACTCGCCCTCTGTCAGGCCGGTTTCACGCAGCAGCGTCGCCAGCTGGCCGTCGATGTGCCGGGCGGCGCTCTCGTTCCCGGTGAGGAACTTCGCGTTGCCGAGCACGGCGTCCACCGTCGGACGGTCCTTGACGCCCGTCCCCTCGAAGAGCCGCCCGCCGCCCTCGCCCCGCGCGGACGCCTCGCGCAGCAGCCGCGTCGCCAGCCGGGGGTCGGAGACCATCAGCGTCCAGCCGCGCGCGCTGTCGGCCCGTACGACATGGACGGTCTCGTCCGTGTGCCCGACCAGCAGCCAGGAGGTGTCGATGGCGACGGGCTGCTGCTGTCCCTGGGCGGCGAGCATGCGTACGAAGGACGGGTCGGGTGCGCGGGTCGCACTGGTGCCGTAGACGATGCGGCCCTGGGGGTGGCCGGGATACGGGGGTACGGACTCGAAGTTCCCGGCGAGGTTCTGGAGATCGTCCACGTTCGCCGGGCGGTCGCGGGTGAACTGCTGGACGACGCCGACGTCCGGCCCGCGCAGCTCCCGGAACAGCAGCCGCGCCGAACGGCTCAGCGTGCTCGGCCCCAGCTCGCTCACCGGCCACAGCACCGGCGCGCGCAGCAGGATCCGCATGCGGCGGACCCCGTCGGCGGCCGGCATGCTCACCGTGCCCGGCTCGACCGTGTCCTGCCGCCAGATGTCCCGCCACCACTGCGAAGTGCCGGGCGTGAACGTCACCTTGCCGCGCGGCAGCCCGGCACGCTCGGCCGCCCTGCGGAGCGAGTCGGCGAACGGCTTCCACCCGGTCGGCCTGTACCGCGAGCCGATCCACTTCGGCACGATGCCGCTGCCCTCCCCCGGCGCGGCGGCGAACACGGACTCGGCGCGCTGGAGATCGTGCTGTACGAGTACGGGCGCGACCTTCATCCGCACCCGGTCGGACGCGGCGCGCGAGCCCGCTCCTGTGCCCTGGCGCACGGTGAGGACGATGTCCACCGCACCGTTCCAGCGACGCGTGTCGCGCACCACGTCCCGCCCTTCGACGGCGAGTTCGGCTCCGGCCCGCAGCTCATCGGCGGTCAACGTGCCTTTGAGCGGGATGAGTCGGCCGCCCCGCCGGATGAAGATCCGTACGTACGGAGAACCCGGCGGCGCGATCTCGACCCGGCCGGCCGCATCGTCGCCGACCCGCATCGGCCGCACCCGCAGCGGGGCGAGGTCCTTGGCGTCCTGGGCCCCGTTCACCTGCTCGTCGGCGGCGTCGTGGCAGGCGGCGAGACGCTCGTCCACGGCCGGGTCGACACGGTCCAGATCGCCGGGGGTCGTCCGGCAGCGGCGGGCGTCGTCGTCCAGGTTGGGCAGGAACACCGCCCCTCGCCCCGGCCGCCACTCCTCCTCGCCGCTCTCGTCGGAGCGGCCGACGGTGTCGACGCGGCCGTCCTGATTGACGTCGGCACGCAGATCCGGCAGCGGCACCGGCAGCGGTGCATCGGCCGAGGCCGAGGTCGAAGCCGAGGTCGAGGTCGAGGCCGAGGCCGAGACCGACGCGGGGGCCAGCGGGACGGCCGCTCCGGCCAGCAGCGCGACGAGCACTGCCGATGCGGTGCGAGTACGTGGGTGGAGGGGCGTGCTCGGCATGACGCTTCCTTCCGGGGAGAGGAACAGACCTGCTGTGCTCTCTCCAGGCTTCCGGCCCCGTACCGGACATTCCTCGTCCCGGGGGACGAAACGGGGGTACATCGTTGTGCGCAGTCAGGGCCCGGCCTCGCGGAGGCGTACCAGCGACCCCGTATCCCGATGCCGCACCCCGCTCGCCGGAGGCGGCGAGTCGTGATCCGCTGAAGCAGGAGGACAGGAGAACGCGCGGGCACCCACGGTCGGCTGGAGGAACGCATGGGCCACGATCACGGCGCGCCGGCCGCCACGTCCGGAACCCTCAGTGGCGGGTACCGCAACCGGCTCCTGTGGACCATCGGCATCAGCGCGTCGATCACCGTCATCCAGGTCGTCGGCGCACTGCTCTCCGGCAGCCTCGCCCTGCTCGCCGACGCCGCGCACAGTCTGACGGACGCCGTCGGTGTATCCCTGGCCCTCGGCGCGGTCACGCTCGCCCAGCGTGCCCCCACCCCGCGCCGCACCTTCGGCTTCTACCGGGTGGAGATCTTCTCCGCCGTCCTCAACGCCCTCCTGCTCCTCGCGATCTTCGTCTGGGTGCTGTGGTCCGCGATCCGGCGTTTCAGTGAGCCGGTCGAGGTCAAGGGCGGGCTGATGTTCGTGGTCGCCCTGGGCGGACTCGCGGCGAACCTGGTCGGCATGTGGCTGCTGCGCGACGCCAAGAACGACAGCCTCAATATGCGCGGTGCCTATCTGGAGGTGCTCGGGGACGCGCTGGGGTCGGTCGCGGTCATCATCGGCGGCCTGATCATCCTGTTCACCGGCTGGCAGGCCGCCGACCCGGTCGCGTCCATCGTCATCGGACTCCTCATCGTGCCCAGGGCCTACGGACTGCTCAGGGACGCGCTGCACGTCCTGCTCGAAGCCACCCCGCAGGACACGGACCTGGGCGAGGTGCGCCGGCACCTGCTCGACGAGCCCGGTGTGCTGGCCGTGCACGACCTGCACGGCTGGACCGTGACCTCCGGAATGCCGGTCCTGACGGCACACGTCGTGGTGTCCCCCGAAGCACTGGCCGAAGGCTCCGAGAGCTACGCCGAGCTGCTCGGCCGGCTGCAGGCATGTGTGGGCGACCACTTCGACATCGCGCACTCGACGATCCAGCTGGAACCGGAGGGGTACGGCGAGGCGGCCGGCGCCGTCCACCACTGACTCGATCCCGATCCCGCTCCCCCTTTCGGCCCCCTCGCCTGCTCCCGCGCCAACAGCCTCTTCAGGCCAATGATTCGGACGGGAAGAGCCCGCGTCCGGAGCCCCGCGCGAAAACGCCTCTGCTGGTGGACTGACCGCTCCGTGCTTCCGGAAGCGGCGAGCCGGGCCGCGCACGACACCGACGCCGTTCGCCTCCGGGAACGAACGCCGCGCGGAAACTCCGTGAGCCGGGTGATCTCTGAGGCGTGTGGGGCGTACGGGACCCCATGTGGGCGGACTCGCCCGGTGGTGCGGTGGTACGGGTGTGCCCGCGCGAATCCTCCTGTCGTACGGGGCGGAGGGGCCGGGCCGGGGCGGGTGTGGCTCCGGCCGCGTCGGCGGGTAAGTGGCGGCCCTCCCCGTGGACTCGTACAACTCCCTTGTGCACCAGCGGAATTGAGCCGCCGAGGGGGTGGTTCCGGGTGCCGACGGGCCCTTGTGACGCGCGACAGCGCCTGGTTAGGCTCCGGCTCGTTTCAATTCCTTCTTATTTTCTGCAAGTTCTTGGATTAATCGTGAACGGATTTGCGTGCCGGGGAGAGGGAGGGGGCGGGGATGACGGAGACGGCGGAGTCCCGGGCGGGCGACATCCCGCCCCTGCCCGCTCCGGCGACGACAGGGTCCGCGCGCCGCGACGTACGCCTCTTCTGGTGGTCCAACACGGCCGACGCCCTCGGCAGTCAGACCTCCGGTGTGGTGCTCCCGCTGCTGCTGCTCGCCCTCGGGTATCCGCCCGCGGCCGTCGGCGTCATCGTGGGTGCTTCCGCGGCCCTCGGTCTGCTGCTCGGTCCGCTGGCTGCCGTACCCGCCGACCGGGGTGCGCGAAAGCCGGTCATGGTGTGGTCCGCGAGCGTGGCCGCGCTGGCCATGGCGGGCGTGGCCGCCGCGGTCGCCTCGGGGCGTCCGCCGCTGGCGCTGGTGCTGGGCGGCGTGCTGGTGGAGCGGTTCTGCACGGCCGTGTACGAAGCGGCGTCACGCGGCACGGTCGCCATGATCTGCCCGCCGGCGGGCTACCCCCGGCTGGTGGCCCGCCTGGAGGTGGGGGACCGGATCGCACTCGTCCTCGGTCCTGTGCTCGGCGGCGCGCTCTACCAGGTGGGCCGTGCGTGGCCCTTCGTCGCCGACGCCCTGTCGTACGCCGCGACCGCCTGGTGCATTCGCTCCATGCGTGCGGACCTGAGCGCACCCGGTGCGACGACTCCCACTGCGGAGACTCCTGGTGCGACGACTCCCCGCGCTGAGGCTCCTGGTGCCACGACTGCCTACGCCGAGAGCGCCGAGACTCCCGGCGTCATGGCCGGCCTGCGCACCGAACTGGCCGCCGGGCTGCGCCTCGTCGCCGGTTCGGCCGTGCTCCGACCGGTCCTGCTGTGGACCTCCGTCGTCAACGGGGTGCTGGCCGCCCTCTACTTCGGCATGCTCCTCACCCTCCAGCGCGACGGGCACAGCGGCACCGCCACCGGCGCGGTGCTGGCCGTGGCAGGGGCGGCGGGCATCGTGGGCGCCCTCACCGCCCCCGCTCTCTCCGCCCGGCTCGGCGCCACGCGCAGCGTCCTCGCCGTGACCTGGGTTCTCGTACCGCTTGCGGCAGCCCTCGCCGCGACCCGTTCGCCGTGGGCCCAGGCGGCCCTGTTCGGCGGGATCTGTCTGACCATGCCGGTGGCCACGGTCGTCCTCCAGTCCCGGGCCATCGCCGCGACCCCGCCGTACCTCCAGGCCCGCGCCGGAGCGGTCCTGGCCACTGCCGCGGGCGCCGCCGCCGCGGTGGGCCCGGTGATGGCCGGTGTGCTCGTCGCGCGGGTGGGCGGCGGCGGACCCTCGCTCGGCAGTGCCGGGGTCCTCACCGTCCTTGCCCTGTACGTCAGTTGGGCCAGGCTCCGCACCCCGGCGCACCCCGGAGGCGCCTCGTGACTCCCCGCCCCGAGGACGGTTCCGCGCCGAGCTACCGGGTCTTCCGCCCCGAGCTGCCCGAGGTGTGTGCGACCGACCCCGCACGGATGGTGTTCACCGCCGACGCCCAGGGCCGCTGCGAGGTCTTCACCTGGGACGCCGGGACCTCCACCGCCCGGCAGGTGACCGACAGGCCCGGCGGCACCCTGCACTGTTCCATCGACGCCGACGCCCATGTGTGGTGGTTCGAGGAGGACGCCCATGCCGTCGGCAAGTGGCGGTTCCAGGCCTTCGAGGGCGGGCCCGTGCGCGACGGTCTGCGCGGCGTCCCCGCAGGGCGGGCCCGTGGTCTGGCGGTCGGCGGAAGCGGCGTCGTCGCCCTCGCGCTGGGCGACGACCGCGGCACCACCGTGTACGGCGGCCCCCGTGGCGGCGAGGCCCGTACGGTGACCCGCCTGCCACGCCACGCCCACCTGACCGGCATCAGCGGCGACGGCGAACTGCTGGCCGTCGGCGGGCAGGCGCGGTCGGCGCACGCCGTCACCGTGTTCCGCACCCGCGACGGCAGCCGCGCGGCCGCACTGGGCCCGCAGGGCGGCGCGCTGTGGTCCCTCGGCTTCGGCCCGGCAGCAGGGCAGCACGACCTGCTGCTCGTACGGCAGGACGCGGAGCGGTACCTCCTCGCCACCTGGCGGCCGGGGGAGTCCGTGCGCACGCACACCTGGTGCGCGTTCGACACGGAGATCACCGCCCGCTGGTGCCCGGACGGCAAAGCCGTACTGATCCGCCAGGACCGGCACGGGCGCAGCGTCCTGCACCGCGCCGACCTCAGCTCCCGCACCCTGAGTGTCCTGCCCACCGCCCCCGGCACGCTGCTCGACGCGGCGGAGCACGCCCACGGCGACGTACACACGCTCTGGACCAGCACCACCCAGCCGCCGCGCACCGCTTCCAGTGCGGGCACCCCGCTGCCGTCCCTGCCGCGGCTCGCCGATCCCGTACCCGGCGTACAGCACGACCTGTGGACGCCGGGACCCGACGGGGACCTGCACACCCTCGTGACCCTTCCGGAGGGTGCGCGCGGCCCGGTACCCACCGTGTTCCTCGTCCACGGCGGGCCCGCCGACCACGACCGGGACGCCTACGACGGCACCGTGCACTCACTCGTCGCCTCCGGATTCGCCGTGGCCCGCGTCAACTACCGCGGCTCCACCGGGTACGGCCCCACCTGGCGGGCCGCGATGACCGAGGGCGTCGGACTCACCCAGGTGAACGACCTCGCCGCCGCCCGCGCGGAGCTGGTCGCCCGCCGCTGGTCCGACCCGGACTCCCTTGCCCTGTGGGGCACTTCGTGGGGCGGCTACCTCACCCTGCTGGCGCTCGGCAGCCGCCCCGGACTGTGGCGGGCCGGCGTCGCCGTGAAACCCGTGGCCCACCTCGCCCACGCCCACGCCACCACGACCCCGGCACTGCGCGCCCTCGACGAACGGCTCTTCGGCGGCACCCCCGAAGAGGTCCCGGAGCGATACGCGCGCAGCTCCCCGCACACCTTCCTCCCGCACCTGGAAGCACCGCTGCTCGTCGTCGCCGCCCGGCACGACGCGAAGTGCCCGCCCGGCCAAGTCATGGACTACACCGCCGACTTGACGGCCCGTGGCAAGAGGCACGAGGTGCTCTGGCTCGACACGGGCCACGACGGCTACGACGGCGCGGACCACGTCCACGTCCTGCGCAGCGCCGTCGTCTTCCTCGACCGCGAACTGCGCGGCCGACGGCGCACCACCCCCACAGCGCCCCCCGCCACCCGGCGGGGGGAGTCCGGCCGCACGGCGCACCACGCGCCCGTACCGGCCGGAAAGGCCCCACCGCACCTCACGGAAAGGACAACAGATCATGCAGAAGGACATCATTCACAACGACCCGCTCGCGGGTGACGAGGAAAACCGCAAGCCGAGCGTCGGCATCACCGTGACGGTCCCGTTCCGCAACACCGAGGAGGGCGAGGACGAGGAGTAGGCACACCGCCACTCCCGTTCTGACGGACCGGTCCGGGGCGCCCGCGCCCCGGACCGGCGCCGCTCCCCCGCCTCCCGCTGTCTCCGTCGCCGTCTCCGTCCTGATCTCCGTCTCCGCCGCCGCAGAGGAGCCCCCGTGCGTGTACTGCTGGTCAACATGCCCTGGTCGCCCATCGACCTTCCGTCGCTCGCCCTGGGGATACTCAAGCGCAGCGTCGACGAGCGCGTGCCCGGCGCGTCGGCGTCCGTACTGCACGCCAACCTGGAGTTCACCGACTGGATCACCGCCCGCACCGAGTTCACCGCCGAGGACTACGAGTACTACGCGCTGTCCTCGTACTTCATGGGCTGCGGCGACTGGGTGTTCTCCTCCGCCCTGTACGACGACCCGGCCTGGCGGGAGGCGGAGTTCACCCGGACCATGCGGACCCGGCTGAACAAGGCCCGGATGAAGATGTCCCACGAACTGCACGCCGTAGTACCGGAGTTCGTCGACGAGATGGCCCGGCGCATCGTCGCCGAGGCTCCCGACGTCGTCGGCTTCACCTCCACCTTCCAGCAGAACACCGCCGCCCTCGCCGCCGCCAAGCACGTCAAACGGCTCGCCCCGCACATCAGGACGGTCATCGGCGGCGCCAACTGCGACGCCGAGCAGGGCGCGGCCCTGCACCGCAACTTCCCCTTCGTGGACTTCGTCGTACGGGGCGAGGGCGAGGCCGCCTTCCCGCAGCTGCTCAACGCCCTCGACGCCGGCGACGAGCTGAGCGCGGTCCCCGGACTGTGCCGCCGTACGGACGACGGGACGTCCGTCGCCAACGCCATGGCCACCAGCCCGCTGCCGCCCGCCACCATCCTGCCGCCCGACTACAGCGGCTACTTCGAGCGCCTCGCCGCCTCCGTCGCCCGCAACTGGGTCGAGCCCAAACTCGTCGTCGAGGGCGCGCGCGGCTGCTGGTGGGGCGAGAAGCACCACTGCACGTTCTGCGGACTCAACGGTTCCTTCATGCAGTTCCGCAGCAAGAGCCCGGACGTCTTCTACGACGAGATCATGGACCTCGCCCGCAAGCACAAGGTCCTCGACATGTACGTCGTCGACAACATCCTCGACATGGGCTACCTCAACACCGTGCTGCCGCGCATCATCGACAGCGGCTACGACCTGCGCCTGCACATCGAGATCAAGGCCAACATGCGCCGCAGCCAGCTGCGCACCCTCTCCGACGCCGGCCTCATCTACGTCCAGCCCGGCATCGAAAGCCTCAACAACCGGGTCCTGGACCTGATGGACAAGGGCGTCAGCGGCTGCCAGAACGTACGGATGCTCCGCGACGGCGCCGAGACCGGCCTCTCCGTCTCCTGGAACTACCTGCACGGTTTCCCCGGCGAGAGCGCCGAGGACTACGACGGCGTCATCGGCCAGCTCGCCGCACTCGAACACCTCGACCCGCCCGTCGACCTCTCCGCCCGTATCGCCATCGAACGCTTCAGCCCGTACTTCAACCGCCCCGAGCTCGGCTTCGACGGCCTGCGCCCCGAGGCCCACTACCGATTCACCTACGACCTCCCCGAGCAGGAGCTCTACGACCTCGCGTACGTCTTCGAGGCTCCCGAGCGCGGCATCACCGAACCCACCGTCTCCGCGCTCAACGACGCCCTCGCCCTGTGGAAGAAGCACCACGCCGACGCCCGCCTCACCCACACCGACCTCGGGGACCGGATCGTCCTGGTCAGCAGGCGGCGCGCCTTCGGCTGGCGTACGAAGGAACTCACCGACCCCTTCGAGCTCGCCCTCTTCCGCCTGCTCGACCAACCGCACGCTCCTGCGGCCCTGTTGCGCAAGGCGACCGCCAGGGTCCCCGGACACGCACGCACCGAGGCGGACACCGAGGCGCTGCTCGCCGAATGGGTGGGGGAGGGGCTGGTGTTCACCGACGCCGGACAGTACGTGCACCTCGCCCCGGCCGCCGTCAACGAGGACCTCCTCCGGCTGGACTTCATGCGGCACACGCACGCCGCCGTGGCTGCCGGGCCCGGCCGGGCTCCCGTACCGGCTTGAGCCCTCCGCACACCGGGAATCCGCCCGCCCTGCACCGCACCCCGACGACACGCAAGGACCCAGCCATGGACTCAGCCCTCGCCCCCGCCAACGCCGAGGACACCGCCCCTCTGAGCGTCGCCGTCTGGCGCGACTACGACGAGGCCGCCTGCGCCCTGCCCGGCATGTTCCTGGGGGACATCTCACTCACCGGGCCCGTGGCCGAGGAGAGCGACCGGCTCTGGGAACTCGGCGCCCGCCGCGTCGCCCTGGCCGAAGCCGTCGATCTCACCGAGACCGGGGACCTCGCCGCGGCCCGCCGCACCGTACGGGCGCTCAGCCTGGTCCGTGACCTCACCGCCCGCGCCGTACTCGTCGAGTGGGACCTCCACCTGGATCCGGCGCGCCCGCAGGACCCGCGCGTCCTCAGCCACCTCCAGCCCCCGCGCACCCTGCACGGCACACCCGACGCGGACAGCGATCTCGCCACCTGGCGCAACGGCCACTACCTGGGCAAGTGCCTGTGGCGCAACGGCCCCGGCTTCTTCCAGATCCGCGACCGCCGCTGGGGCAACCTCCAGCGCTTCACGGCCGACGAACCGCACTACCGGACCGCTGTCGACGCACTTGCCTACGGGGCCCTGGCCGAATCGGTCCCCAGGGACGCCCTGGACGACTTCACCGACGAGAACCTCGTCCTGCGGCTGGGCCCGCTGGCCTGGTGGGTTCCGTACCGGGTGAGCAGGTGGACCCAGGAGGCGATGGCCATCTGACCGGTCGCCAGCATTCCTTCACTCAATGTGCACAAATCGTCACGCTATGGTCGAATTCGGGAATCGGCCGACCCCGTCGAACGGCTCGGCCGGGGCGCCGGGACCGAAAGGAACCTCCCGTGTTCAGAGCGGTACTCATCGGCGCGGCTGCCACGCTCACGGCCGCCGTTCTCGCCCCCTCCACCGCCCCCGCTCCCGCCCCGGCGGACGCCGGTGCCGACCCGCAGGGCCGGGTCACCATCAACCTCGTCCAGGTCAACGGCTCCGGCTGCCGGCCGGGCAGCGCCACCGTGGCCGTCGCGCCGGACAACACCGCGTTCACCGTGACGTACAGCGAGTACCTCGCGCAGGTGGGGCAGGGTGCGAAGCCGACCGACTTCCGCAAGAACTGCCAGCTCGGGCTGCGCGTCAACGTCCCGCAGGGGTACACGTACGCGGTCGTCCAGGCGGACTACCGGGGCTTCGCCGACCTGGAGCGCGGTGCGTCGGCCACGCAAAAGGCGAGCTACTACTTCCAGGGGACGTCGGGGACGGACCGTCGTAGCCACGCGTTCCGCGGCCCGTACAAGGGCGACTGGCAGGCCAGCGACCGTACGGGCCTCGAAGCGCTCATCTTCGCGCCGTGCGGCGTCACGCGGAACTTCAACATCAACACCGAAGTCCTCGTGAATGCCGGAAGCTCCGACACGAGCAAGACCAACAGCTTCATGACGATGGACTCCTCGGACGGCAGCTTCAACACCAAGTACCACTTCTCCTGGAAGAAGTGCCCGACGCGCTGACGGCCACCCCGACGGAGCCCCGTCGGTGAAACCGGCGCTCCGGCGAACTCGCTCAGGCCCAGCGGCACGCAGCCGCTGGGCCTGAGCGCTGTCGCGCCGGTCGCCAAAGCGTCCCGAGGCAGACCGACTTGGCCACCCATATGCCTGAGGGGGCGATTAACCGGACGGCGATCAAGGGAAGAGGTGGGGAGCCGAAATTCGCTTCCTGTCCCGAAGGGCAACGCCTTGCCAGGTCCTCCTCACATGTGGCCGCGTTCCCGCTCCTGCTCCCTTTCCCTTTCCCGGACCTGCGCCGCCGCTGAGATCCTCGTGCTTCCTCCGACCGGCTCCCGCCCGGCGGCCTCCGGCGCGGCTTCGGCGGCGTCCTGCGTCTTTGTCCGGACGGCGGCCCCGGGCCTGCCTCTCGGAAAGCGCCCCGTGACGGGCCGTCAGGCACGCCCTCGACCTGTGCTGCTGCGGCGCACGAGCCGCGCCGGGTGTGCCGTCCTTCTCTCTGTCAGGACCGTCCGATGATCCTTGATCGCCGTACTCTGCTCACCACCGCCGCCCTCACCGCCTCCGCCACGCTTCTCCCGGTCGGCGCGGGCGTCCCCGCCACGCACGTGCCCGGCCTGGTGGCCCCCGGCCTGCCGCTCAGATACGGGGTCCTCGGCGACAGCATCACCGGCCGTGGCAGCTTCGCCTCCGGCGAGACGAGGCCGTGGGCAGCCCTGCTGCAGGCCAGGCTGGCGAAGACCTGGCAGCTCACGCGCGTCAACGGCGCGACCTCCCGGGACGAGCAGGGCGTGACCTGCCTGGGAACCGTGGACAGCGTCCCCTTCGGGTGCGACCTGGTCGTCGTCGGGCTCGGCAGCAACGACTGCCTCGCACAGCGCAACGGCAGATACGTCTACACACCACGCGACACCTACGCCGCCGCCCGAACCCTGTTCGCGGCGCTGGCCGCCGCCAACCCGGACGCGGTCATCGTCCGTCTCGGCGTGTGGGGCGACAGGAGCGTTCAGTGGACCGCCGGCGGCTCCGTACATCCGGTCTCCAGGGTGGAGTACTGGGACGAACTCATCGGCGAGTGCTGCGAGGAGAACGGCATCGTCTCCGTTCCCTGCGCCGACCTCTACAGCCGCTCCGCCAACCGGCTGCCGGCGGGCAGGCCGGCGTTCGGCGGCTACACCACGGACGGCTACCACCCGAACGACGCCGGGCACGAGGCGATCTACCGGCGGGTGGCGCACCGGCTACGCCTGCCATGACAACGGCAAGGCCGGTCGCACCCGGTGCGCGTGATCAGCGAGGGGCTGGGCCCAGCAAGGGGTCGGGCCCCAGCAAGGGGCCGGGCCTCAGAACTCCGAGTGGGCGAACCACCGCTTCAGCAGCTCCTCGTTCCCCGAGGTCACGAAGGTGTCCGCGTCGTGCCGCACCCTGCCGTACATGAGCAGCAGCAGATCGGCGGCCGCTCCCTCCACCGTGGCGTCGGCCGCGCCCCCCGCAGGGCCCTGCTCTTCGACGCCGAAGCTGTCGGGGTGCAGGCGCACCAGCCAGTCGGCCCCGGTGTCCGTGGTACGGAAACGAAGGGTCTCGCCGGCGCCCCGCAGCTGGGCGGTCTTGGGGGCGAAGGGTGTGGCGAAGGGGAGGTTGACCAGGAATTCGTCCACCCCGTCGGTCGCCAGCGCGGCATCGATCACGGGCCGCTGCCCGAGGGCGAGTTCGGCGTCGGCGCGGTGCACCAGGGTCTCGAAGAGCATCCGGCGGATCCAGAACCTGGCGTGGGCGTCGGCGCCCCACACCCACATCGGGGCGTCCGGGTCGATGGTGGCGAACGCCTCGGCGGCCTCGTCCGCGCTCTGCACCAGCCAGTCCGGGTAATCCTCTTCCTGCTCCGGCAGCCGCAGGTCCACCTCGCGGCTCTCGGGCCGGCTCTGGACGCCCCGGCGCAGCAGGGCGGCGAACCAGCGCTGCACGCTTCCGGTGTGCCTGACCAGGTCGAGCAGGGTCCAGCCGGGGCAGCCGGGCACCGGTGTCGCCAGGTCCGCGCCCCGGGTGAGCGCGACGAGGGCGGCGGTCTGAGCCGCCACGGCCTCGCGGTGGACGGCGGGGGTCACGGCCCCGTACGCCTGAGGTGACAGTTCCATGTGGTTACGCCTTCTCGTTCTCGTCGGCCGCGCAGCTCTCCGCGAGCGTGCCGGGGTCCGTGCCGTCCAGGGTGGCGGTCAAGGTGTTGAGCCGGGCGCGCAGGTCCCTGATCTCGTCCAGGGAGAGGCCGGTGGACGAGGCGATGGCGCGCGGCACGGCCAGGGCCCGCGCGCGGAGCGCGACGCCCTCGGCGGTGGGCCTGACGGTGACCGAGCGCTCGTCGTCGGGGCTGCGGCGGCGCTCCACGTGGCCCGCCGCCTCCAGGCGCTTGAGCAGGGGGGAGAGGGTGCCGGAGTCCAGCCTCAGCCGCTCGCCGATCTTCTTCACCGGGAGCTCACCGTCCTCCCAGAGGACCAGCATCACCAGGTACTGCGGGTAGGTGAGGCCGAGGTGCTTCAGCGCCGTGCGGTAGACGCCGTTCAGGGCGCGCGTGGCCGCGTGCAGCGAGAAGCAGATCTGGTGGTCGAGGCGGAGGAAGTCCTCGTCCCGTACGTCTCCCGTGTCTCGTTCGGCGATGGTGTCCACCGGTTCCTTTGCCATGGCGACAGCATACCGTGCACCATTCAGTTGTGCACAACTGAATTGTGTGCTCTATTGATCTCAGGATTTTTTCCGGCTCGACCACCGAAGAGAGATGGACCCCATGGACGCGCTGTACACCGCTGTCGCCACTGCCAACGGCCGCGAGGGCCGTGCCGTCAGCTCCGACGGCCAGATAGACCTGCCGCTCGGCTTCCCCGCCGCTCTCGGCGGCAACGGTCAGGGCACCAACCCCGAGCAGCTCTTCGCCGCCGGATACGCCGCCTGTTTCGCCAGCGCGATGGGCTCCATCGCCCGCCAGCAGAAGCTCGACGTCGCGGACGTCTCGGTGACCGCCGAGGTCAGCATCGGCAAGGACACCGACGGCGGCTTCGGGCTCTCCGTGGTCATGCGGGTCGAGCTGCCCGAGCACCTGGAGGGCGAGACGGGCCGGACGCTCCTGGAGCAGACCCACGCGTACTGCCCCTACTCCAAGGCCACCCGCGGCAACATCCCCGTCGAGCTCGTCATCGAGTAGTCACCTGCGGTGCGGTGCACGGGTTCGCCCGCGTCCGACAGGCTTTGCGCGCGGTTCAGCGAGACGACGGCAGCGGATCGTCACCCGCCGGCTCGCGGCACGCCTCCAGAAAGGCAGCGGCCTCGCTCCTGCGGCCCGCGCGGTGCGCCACATCGGCCAGGGTCGGCCTGTGACAGGCCGGCACTTCGGTTGCCGAAGTCTCCGTGGGAGGCGACTCGTTGAGGGGGAGTGCGGTCACCCGGCCCGTGGCTGTCACGGCGTACCTCCCGCTTCGGGGACGAAGGCATCCCGCTACGGTGCTGAAAGTGCGCAGAGGTCTGCGCCGGAGATTGGCACGGTTGCCTCAGTGCAACGGAGCACAGCCGCCCCGGAGGTTTCGCAGTGAGTGAGCAGTACGTAAGGGATCTGCAAGAGGTCGACGAGACGCAGGTCGCGCTCGTCGGCGGCAAGGCCGCGCACCTGGGCGGGCTCTCGCGGATCGATGGTGTCCGCGTGCCGGGTGGCTTCTGCGTGACGACGGACGCCTTCCGGCGGATCATGGCGCAGGCGCCTTCGCTCGACGACCGGCTCGATCAGCTGTCGCGGGTGAACCCGGACGACCGGGAGGCGATCCACACGCTCAGCGCGCGGATCCGCCGCACCATCGAGGGGATTGCCGTCCCGGCCGATCTCGCGGCGGCGATCACCCGCGCGCTCGCCCCGCTCGGCGAGGAGGCCGCCGTCGCCGTCCGGTCCAGCGCGACGGCGGAGGACCTGCCGACGGCCTCGTTCGCCGGCCAGCAGGACACGTACCTGAACGTGGTGGGGCCGACGGCAGTCCTCCAGCACGTCAGCCGGTGCTGGGCCTCGCTGTTCACCGAGCGGGCCGTGACCTACCGCATGCGGAACGGCATCGACCACCGTACGGTCCACATGGCGGTGGTCGTGCAGCGGATGGTCTTCCCGCACGCGTCCGGGATCCTCTTCACGGCCGACCCCGTCACGGGCAACCGGAAGGTCGCCACCGTGGACGCCGGCTTCGGTCTCGGTGAGGCCCTGGTCTCCGGCCTGGTGAACCCGGACGTCTTCAAGGTGCGCGGCGGCGAAGTCGTCGACAGGGTGATCGCCGCCAAACAGCGTGCCGTCCAGGCCCTGCCGGCCGGCGGTACGCAGGAAGTGGCGATCGACTCCGAGCGGCAGGAGCAGCCGGCGCTGACGGATGAGCAGGCCGTACGGCTCGTACAGCTCGGGCGGCGGATCGAAGCGCACTTCGGCCGCCCGCAGGACATCGAATGGTGCCTGGTCGACGACGACTTCCAGATCGTCCAGAGCCGGCCGATCACCACACTGTTCCCCGTCCCGGAGACCGACGACCAGGAGAACCACGTCTACGTCTCCGTCGGCCACCAGCAGATGATGACCGACCCCATGAAGCCCCTGGGGTTCTCCATGTGGCAGCTGACGGCCATGGCGCAGATGTACGAGGCCGGCGGAAGGCTGTTCGTCGACGTCGCCGGGCGGCTGGCCTCGCCCGCGAGCCGCGCCGCCCTCCTGGAGGTCATAGGGCGGGGTGATCCGCTGGTCAGGGACGCTCTGGAGACAGTCCTCGACCGCGGCGACTTCGTCCCTTCGCTCCCGGACACGGGTCCCGCCGGGCCGCCGGCCGGCGGTGCGTCCGCCCCGGCCGAGACCGATCCGGAGATCGTCACCGAGCTGATCGAGCGCAGCCGGAAGTCCGTCGCCGCCCTGGAGCGCGACATCCGGACGAAGACAGGGCCGGCGCTGTTCGACTTCCTGCTGGAGGCCTTCGAGGAGCACAAACGAGTCCTCAGCGATCCCCTGAACATGCAGGCGATCATGGCGGGGATGGAGGCCACGTGGTGGCTCAACGACAAGCTGCAGGAGTGGCTGGGCGAGAAGAACGCGGCCGACACCCTCACGCTCTCCGCCCCCGACAACATCACCTCGGAGATGGGACTGGAGCTGCTCGACGTCGCTGACGTGATCCGCCCGCACCCGGAGGTGGTGGCGTACCTGCAGGGCGTCGACGACGACGAGGGCTTCCTGGACGGGCTGGCGAAGCTCGCGGGCGGGCCCGAAGCGCGCGACGCCGTCCAGTCCTACCTCGACCGGTACGGCATGCGCTGCGTCGGCGAGATCGACATCACGAGGCCACGCTGGCGCGAGCGCCCCGCCACACTCGTGCCCGTCATCCTCGACAACGTCAGGAACTCCGAACCGGGCGCCGCCGGGCGGCGCTTCGAGCAGGGCAGGCAGAGGGCGCAGAAGAAGGAACAGGACGTGCTGGCACGCCTGCGGGCCCTGCCGGACGGGGACCGGAAGGCCGACACGGCCAAGCGGATGATCGACCAGGTCCGGGCCTTCGCCGGGTACCGGGAGTACCCGAAGTACAGCATCGTCAGCCGTTACTTCATCTACAAGCAGGCCCTGATGGGGGAGGCCGAACGCCTCGTTCGGGCCGGTGTGCTTCCTGACCGGGAGGACATCTTCTACCTCACCTTCCAGGAACTCCACGCCGTCGTGCGCTCGCACCAGGTGGACGACGAGCTCGTCCGGCAGCGCAAGGAGGCGTTCCGGTCCTACCACGCGCTCACTGTGCCCCGCGTGCTCACCTCGGACGGCGAGGCCGTCACCGGGGCGTACCGGCGCGACGACGTGCCGGCCGGAGCCCTGGTCGGCCTGCCGGTCTCCGCCGGGACCGTCGAGGGAAGGGCCCGCGTCATCCTCGACATGACGGAGGCCGACCTCGAAGCGGGCGACATCCTGGTCACGACCTTCACGGACCCCAGCTGGTCACCGCTGTTCGTCGGCATCACGGGCCTGGTGACGGAGGTGGGCGGCCTGATGACCCATGGCGCGGTGATCGCCCGGGAGTACGGCCTGCCGGCGGTCGTGGGCGTGGAAGGGGCCACCCGGCTGATCCTGGACGGACAGCGGATCCGCGTGCACGGAACGGACGGGTACGTCGAGATCCTGCCCTGATGCGGTGGCCGCGGGACCAGGAGGAGCTCAGCCTGTCCCGGTGAAGACCAGGAGGAGCTCCGCCTGGCCCGGTGGCGACCAGGAGGAGCTCCGCCTGTCCCGGTGGCGACCTGGACGAGCAATTCCGCTGTCAGCGGCGGGTTTCGACCACCAGGTCGCCACGGGTCACCGCGCGCATCGCGTCGCCCGCCAGAAGGTCGTGCGGGAAGCCGAGTTCGATCGCACTCGCCTCGTTGAGGCGGGTCAGCTGGGAGGCCGTGAAGTCGACTTCCAGGGCGCCCAGGTTGTCCTCCAGTTGCGCGGGGGTGCGGGCGCCGACGACCGGTGCCGTCACGCCCGGGTTCTGCAGGGTCCAGGCCAGCCCGACCTGGGCGGGGGTGCGGCCGAGCTCCGTGGCGACCTCCTTCACGACGTCCACGATGGCGAAGTTGCGTTCGGTGAGCGTGCCGCCTGCGAGGGTGACGGCCTTGCGGGTGCCGTCGTCGCGTACGACGTCCGCCCTGGTCAGGTCGGAGCGGCTGTACTTGCCGGTGAGCACCCCGCCGGCCAGCGGCGACCACGGGACCACCCCCAGCCCCATCTCGCGTGCCATGGGGATCAGGTCACGTTCCCCGGTGCGCTCGATCAGGTTGTATCCGATCTGCAGCGCGACCAGCGGCGACCAGCCGCGGAGGTCGGCGATCGCCTGCATGCGCGACACCTGCCAGGCGGGGGCGTTGGAGATCGCCACGTACAGGACCTTGCCCTGCCGGACGAGATCGTCCATGCCGCGCAGGATCTCCTCGACCGGCGTCGTGAAGTCCCACACGTGCAGGTAGAGCAGGTCGATGTAGTCCGTATTCAGCTGCCGCAGGCTGGCCTCCACCGACGCGAAGAGGCTCTTGCGGTGAGGGCCACCGGAATTCGGATCGCCGGGCCGGCGCAGCGTCGTGTACTTCGTCGCCAGCACCAGGCTCTCGCGGTTGTCGCGGGTGAACTCGCCCAGCAGGCGCTCGGAGCTGCCATTGGTGTAGGTGCTGGCGGTGTCGATGAAGTTGCCACCGCGCTCGACGTAGAGGTCGAACAGCTTGCGCGCCTCGTCCTGCTCGGCGCCCCAGCCCCACTCGGTGCCGAAGGTCGCCGCGCCCAGTGCCAGCGGTGAGACCCGCAGCCCGGAACGGCCCAGCAGCCGGTAGGTGTCGAGGGTGAGCGACATCGTGTCCTCCTGTGTGTGCGATCCGTCTGTGCGTGTGATCCGTTGTCGAAAACCACTCTGCGACCGCCGCGAGCCGGGGATAAGGGAGAGAAGTTCCTGGGAACACCAGTCCTACCCGGGCTGTTGGACCGGGCATGACGACTCGCACCGTGGATACGACACAGGAGCTGGCCGTGTTCCTGCGGACCCGGCGCGAAGGCCTGGACCCGGACGATTTCCACCTGCCTTCGCGTCAGCAGGCCCGGCGGACCCCGGGACTGCGCCGTGAAGAGGTCGCCGAACTGGCCGGGGTCAGCATCGACTACATCGTGCGGCTGGAACAGGGCCGCGGACTGCGACCCTCGGCGAACGTCGTGGAGGCGCTGGCCGGGGCCCTGCGCCTGGCCCCCGACGAACGCGCCTACCTCTTCAACCTGACCCAGCAGCGTCCCCGTACCGCAGACAGGCCCGCCACCACCGCAGCGCCGCCACTGGCCCGCCTGGTCGCCGACCTGTCCCCGCTGCCGGCCATGCTGATGAACCACCGCTACGACATCCTGGCCTGGAACGGCGAAATGGCGAGGCTGCTCCTGGACTTCGACACCCTGCCGCCTTCGCAGCGCAACGCGATGCGGCTGTGCCTGATGCATCCGCAGACGCGTGAGTTCTACGTCGACCGCGAACGCGTCGTACGGGAGGGAATCGCCCACCTGCGCGCTGCGTGGGCCGCGCATCCGGAGGATCGGGCACTGACCGACCTCATCGCCGAACTCACCACCCATGACGAGGAGTTCGCACGCCTGTGGGCCGAACGGGACATCAAGGTCAACGGCCGCGGACGCAAGGTGGTGCGGCATCCTGACGTCGGTGAGATCGCGGTGCACTTCGAAGTGCTGACGCCACTTCAAGATCCGGACCAGCGGTTGGTGATCTACCGCGCCGCGGACGACGAGAGCCAGTCGGCACTGGACCGGCTGTGCGCCCAGTGAGCCTTCGTGCCGGGTTTCCGTTCTAGGTAGTGTGCGGACATGACAAGAAGTGAGCGGATCGCGGACCAGCTGGACCGGCACTGGCAGAACAATCTGCGGCCGCGGCTGCAGGGTCTTACCGATGAAGAGTACTTCTGGGAGCCGGTGCGTGACTGCTGGAGCATCCGCCCCCGGGGCACGTCGGTCGCACCGGGGTCGGAAGGTTCGGGGGAGTGGAGGATGGACTTCGCGTGGCCCGGCCCGGAGCCGGCGCCGGTGACCACGATTGCCTGGCGGCTGGCGCACGTCATCGTCTCCGTCCTGGGCTATCGGGTCGGTTGGCACTTCGGCGGCCAGGACGTCGAGTCCGAGACATTCGCCTACGCGGGGACCGCCGACGAGGCGCTGAAGCAGCTCGACGAGATGTACGGGAGATGGAACGCGGGGGTCCGTGAACTCTCGGACGCCGACCTGGACAATCCGCCCGCGGTGGGTCCCGAGCAGTTCCCCATGGAGGGCATGGTCCTGCACGTCAACAGGGAGCTGATCCATCACGGCGCCGAGATTTCCCTGCTGCGCGACCTCTACCGCTGGCAGGACGGAGCCGCACCGCGCCGGATATGACATTCCGGCAACCGGCAACCGGCAACCGGCACTGAGTGACGAATACCGGGCCGGACCCGCCCGGTATGTGCGGGATACTTTCGGGTATGCCCCGCCCCATTGCCCGCGTCCTCGCCCTGCTGGAACTCCTGCAGTCGGGCGGCATCCGGACCGTGGCCGAACTCGCCGACCGGCTCGACGTCGACGAACGCACCGTGCGGCGCTACGCCGGCCACCTCATCGACCTCGACGTACCCGTAGAATCGGTGCGCGGCCGGCACGGCGGCTACCGGCTCGGCCCCGGTTACCGGATGCCCCCGCTGATGCTGAGCGACGACGAAGCGCTCGCCGTGCTGCTCGGCCTGCTCACGAGTCGGCGAGCCGGTCCGACGGCGGCCATGGGTACGGGCACGGTCACCGCCACGGCGAGCGAGACGGCGGCGGCCAAGATCCGGCGGGCGCTGCCCGAGCGGCTGAGCCGCAGACTCGATGCCGTGCTCGGCTCCCTCGCCTTCACGGCTCCGCCCGGCGAGGCAGCCGCCCCGGATTCCGGGGTCCTGCTCCCGGTCGCCGACGCGGTGAGCCACCACCGGCCGATCTCGATCCGGTACACCGCTGCCGACGGCCGGCGCAGCGAACGCACCCTGCACCCGCACGGGGTCGTCGCCCACTCGGGCAAGTGGTACCTGACAGCTGCGGATCTCACGGCCGGCGAGGACCGGACGTTCCGGCTGGATCGCATCACCGGGGTGCGGACCCTGCCCGGCTCGTTCGAACCCCCCGCCGGAGCCGACCCGGCGGAGCGCGTGCTGACAGGGCTCGCCACAGCTCCGTACCAGCATGAGGTGACCCTGCGGATCCAGGGGACGGCCGAGCAGATCCACACCCGGCTGCCCGCCGGCGTCGCGGTCGTGGAAGAACTCCCTCCGCCGAGCAGCGCGGATTCGGAGACCGAACCCTGGTCCCGCGTCGAACTGCGGGTGGACCGGCTCGACTGGCTGCCTGCTGTACTCGCCTCGCTGGACCGGCCGTTCGCCATCGAACGGCCGGCCGAGCTCCGCGGCCTCGTCGAAGCCCTCGCCGAACGGCTCACACACTCTGCCCGGCGAAGCGCCTCAGCCCACGGCCACCGGTGAGGAGCCGCCCGGGACGGTGAGGCGGGAGACGCCGGTGCCGTCCGCGGGGGCCGACCAGATGTCGCTCTTGCGGCCGTCGCGCCCCGGCAGTGCGTAGCCGAGGGTCGCGTCGTCCAGCCAGGCGGCCTGGTCGTCGACGCTGCGCGTCTCGGCCAGCGGGTGCTCGCGCATGGTCGCCAGTTCGAGGACGTGGAGCCGCCAGGGTGCCTTGGGGTCGTCGGAGACCTTCTTCTTGAACGCGAGCCGGGTGTTGTCCGGTGACAGCGAGGGGCATTCGGCGTTCTTGCGCAGCGCCTTGGCCGACCACTTCCGCAGGTCGCCCTCGACGAGGTAGGTGCTGCCCCTGGACGAGACGGTGGCGTAGAAGCGGTTGTCGTCACGGGCGAAGGTCACACCCCAGTAGTTGACGTCGGGGGCGTGGTAGCGGGCCCCGTCGACGGTCAGCGGGATCTCCTCCATCGACTTGACCAGATAGCCGGTGCGCAGGTCCAGGATCGACGTACGGGTGGAGAAGGCCGAGGTGGAGTAGGAGTCGCCGGTCGCGAACGTCGTCCAGGACAGGAGCTGCCCCGAGGCGGACACGCGGGCCCGGTTGGGGATCCCCGCGACGGTCACCCGGCGGATCTCCTTCAGCTGCCGGTCGAGGACGAGGGCCTGGGTGCGGGCGGGCACCCCGGGCAGTTTCCGCAGGCACAGGGCGCGCTGCCCCGCCGCGTAGAACCGGTCGCAGGAGGGGCCGCCGCTCACGCGCGGCGCAGCCCGCCCCGGCTGCCGGGCGACCCGTCCGGTGGCCGCGTCGCGGAAGTAGATTCCGGGCTGGGAGAGGGTGAACGAGGCGTCCGCGTGGGCCTGTTGCTGCGGCATTTCGCGCTGCCGCGCATGCAGTACGTAGCCCACGGAACCGCCCCCGAGGAGGATGACGGCGGCCACGACGAGGACGAGGCGGAGCTGCCGGGAACGGAGATTCATGACGCCTCCGGGGCGGATGAAGGAGGGGACTGCGCGGTGACGTCCCTGGAGGGCAGTACGCGCCAGGCGGCGGCCAGCGCCCCGGCCAGTGCGAATGCCGCCACCCACAGGGCGGGCCCCTGCCCCCAGAACGTCCAGGCCGCCCCGAACCCGGCAGCGCCGACCAGCCGGGCCAGCGCCTGGCCGGTCTGCAGGATCGCCAGCCCGCTCGCCCGGCCGTGCGCGGGCAGCAGGGGGCCGGCGAGCGCCATCAGGACGCCGTCCGTGGCCGCGTAGAAGATCCCCAGAAGTGCCAGGACGACCACGAGGGTCGTCCAGGAGACGGGGGCGAGCAGCATGGCGTACGCCCCGAGCAGGGCGGCGTGCCCGAACAGGAACGGCAGCCGGCGTCCGACCCGGTCGGCGATCCGGCCCGCCGGGACGGCGAGCAGCAGATAGCCGGCGGCGGCGCCGAGCGGCAGCAGCGGGAACAGGGTGGGCGAGAGGTCGAGGGAGCGCTGGAGCAGCAGGTAGAGGAAGGCGTCGCCGATGGTGGCGGCGCCGAGCAGAGAGGCCGCGTACAGGATGCGCCGGAAGGCGGGGTCGCGAAGTGCCTTGTGTTTGACGGTGGTTGAGGGCGTACGCGGTGCGGAGGCGGCGCCCGGGACGTACCCGACGAGCAGCAGCACGCCGAGCAGGCCGACGCAGAAGCTGACCACGAACACCGCGTCGTAGGCGTCGGCGGTCGCCCACAGCACGGCGAAGGCGACGAGCGGGCCAAGCAGCGCACCCGTGGTGTCCATCGCACGGTGCACGCCGAAGGAACGGCCGAGTGTCTCCGGCGGTCCGCTGAGCGAGATCAGGGCGTCGCGCGGTGCGGTGCGGATGCCCTTGCCGAGCCGGTCGGCGGCGAGCGAGGCGGCGATCCCCCCGGTGGCGCCGCCCGCGAGGAGCAGGCCGAGCCGGGAGAGCGCGGAGAGCAGATAGCCGGCCCCCGCGACACGCTTGTGGTGGCCGCCGCGGTCGGCGAGCCGCCCGCCGAGCAGCCGCACGAGCGCGGTCGCACCGTTGAACAGGCCGTCCAGGAAGCCGAATTGGAGCGGGGAGAGGCCAAGGCCCAGGACGAGGTAGAGCGGCAGCACCGCCGTGACCATCTCGGAGGAGACGTCGGTGACGAGGCTGACCGCGCCGAGCGCGAGGACGGTGCCGGGAACGCGCCGCCCGACCCCTGAGGGGCTGGGCGGCGCTTCCGGGCGGCCGTTGGCTGCCAGATACATCAGTGGCAGCTGTACTTCGGGCTCGTGTCCTTCACCTGTCCGTCGACACCGACATAGCTCCAGCCGTATCCGGAGTCGGTGAAGTCCATCTTCAGCACGCCGTAGGGCCCGCTGATCCGCTTCTGGCTGTTGGGCTGGACCTCCTCGATCGGGTAGGGCTCGGCGCCGCCCATCCCGCCGACGATCTGCACGATCCCGTCGGCGGTTGCCTTGCCTTCGGGGTCCTGCGGGGCGAACCGCTCGTAGTGGTGGTCGTGCCCGCCCAGGACGAGGTCGGCCTTGGCGCCGTACAGGATCTTCCACACCGGCTTGGAGACCGGCTCATTGCCGTGCCCGCCGGACGAGTAGAGCGGGTGGTGGAAGTAGGCGGCGATGCACTTCTTGCTGTTGGCGGCCAGGTCGGCCTTGAGCCAGTCGATCTGGGCGCTCTTGTCGAAGGAGTTGGAGTCGAGGGCGACGAAGTGCCAGTTGCCCTCGTCGTAGCTGTAGTAGCTCTTGCCCTGCGGGTAGGCGATGGAGCCGAAGTACGACTTGTATCCGGCGAGGGATCCCGCGGGGTCGTACGTCTCGTGGTTGCCGGGGACCGGGCGGGTCTTCGCCTTGAAGGCGCCCCAGGTCTTGTCGTAGTAGGCGCGGTAGTCGCTGATCCGGGCGTCGTCGTACTGGTTGTCGCCCATCGTCAGATAGAACTTCGGGTTGATTTGCTGGGCGAGCTTGGCGGTCTTGGGGTGGGCGCACTTGCTGTCGGAAGCGGTGCACTGGGCGGCGATGTCACCGGCCGCGACCACGGTGAAGGCGCCGGTCGGCGGCGGCCCGCCGTCGAGGGTGCCGTACACCTCGGCCTCGAAGAGCGAGTAGCCGTACGCGGTGCCGCGCGCGGTGCCGTACACGCGCAGGTACCTGCCCTTGCCGGTGAGGCCGGTGAGGTCGTCGGTGCCGCCGTTGCCCGCTGTCTCCTGGGCGATCGGGGTCCATGTCACCCCGTCCGCCGACATCTCGACGCGGTACGCCTTGGCGTAGGCGTCCTCCCAGATCAGCTTGACCCGGGAGACGGAGGCGGTGGCGCCGAGGTCGACCCGGACCCACTGCGGGTCCGCGCCCTCGGCGCTGGCCCAGCGGGTGGCGGGGTCGCCGTCGAAGGCGTACGCGGCGCCGAACGCGGAGGACTCGGCGGAGGAGGCGGTGGCGGGTTTCCCGTTCGAGACGATCGGGTCGGCGGCGGCCCCGGCCCGTCCGGTCGAGGCGAGCAGCAGTCCGCCGACGAGCGCGAGCACGGCGGCGAGGGTGAGGAGGAGGGTGGGTTGTCTGCCGTGGGACTTGGGGAGGTGGGCTGAGATGTTCAGGTGCATACCTGGACTCCCTGGCGTGGGGGTGACGAGAGCTGGACACAGGTGCGGATTGCCGCACCCCGGGAAGGGGCGTCGGCACGGCGGCCGGGTCAGAGCTCTCGCTGAGCGCGTCATGCCCATGGCAAGTGGGGCACCGCGCCAAGCCGCCGTCAGGGAGACTAGTGGGTAGGAAGGTTTCCTACCAGTGCTTCAACTGGGGCTGTGGGGACGGGTGTTGAGGGCGTTACCGGCCGCGGGAACCGGGCCGGGGGAGGAGCGTCCGCACACGGTGGCGGACCTGGCGGCCGGCCAACCCGCGAACGACAGCGGACCGAAGCCGACCCACCCTCGTCAGCCGGCCCCGCACCCTGTGACGGCGTAAAGCGCTTCACGTGGTTCACGTGGTTCACGTGGTTCACGTGGTTCACGTGGTTCACGTGGTGAGGAAGTAGCTCACGCGCGGATCCGGTCCCGGATCCAGACGCCCGCCTCCTTGAGGATCGAGGTGCCCGTCCAGGTGTCGTCGGTGTCGCAGACGCCCTTCTTGAAGACGGCTCCCGAGCGGTGGTCGTCGGAGTAGTTCCAGTTGACCCAGGAGATCTTCTTGCGCTTCATGAGGTCGAGGTACTTCTGCGCCATCGCGAAGTCGTTGGCGCCCTCGCCCTCGTAGTTCTGGGTGCCGAACTCGGTCACGAAGACGGGCAGCTTGTCGGAGGCCCGGTCGAGGGCGGACAGGTACTCCTCGCGGTGCGAGGCCGCGTAGAAGTGGAACGTGTACATGATGTTCGAGGCCTTTACCGGGTTGTTCACCACCTCGGACTCGTCCGAGTCCTCGGAGACCCCGAAGGACGACCAGGCGCGGGTCCCCACCAGGATCACGGAGTCGGGGTCCTGTGCGCGGATGACCGGGATGATCTTCTCCGTGTACGACTTGATGCGGGACCAGCTGACTCCGGACGGCTCGTTGGCGATCTCGTAGAGCACGCCGGGGTGGTCCTTGTACTTCTTCGCCATGGCGGTGAAGAAGGTCTTGGCGCGCTCCAGGTTGAAGTAGGGGTCGCCCGGGTCGAGCATGTGCCAGTCGATGATCGCGTACATGCCCCGGGCGTGAGCCATGTCGACGAACTTCTGCGCACGGGCGGTGAATTTGGCCGGGTCGTCCTGGTAGCCCTCGTCCTGGACGTACGTGGAGATGCGCAGGACGTCCGCGCGCCAGTCGGTGGCGAGCGCGCCGACCGACTTGCTGGTGACGCACTTCGGGAACCACTGCGTGCCGTGCGTGCTCATCCCGTTGAGCTCTACGGCCTGCCCCGTGCCGTCGCAGAGCTGAGTGCCGCAGACCTTCAGGGGGCCGTTGATCGCCCGGGACCCCGCGGGGGAGGGGTGGGGTCCGGCGGCGGTTGCCGAGGTGGTGCTGGACAGCGCGAGGAGAACAGCCGCAAGGGAACCGGCAGCCATGGACATGACAGATCGACACGATCGGTGCATCACGGGCTCCAGATGAGGGGTGGGGGCTTGCGTTCTTGGCGTGAAAGCTAGGGCTCCGCACAGGTGGCGTCAAGAGTGTTGGGAAACCTTCCTAACGATTAACCGGAACGGAACGAGGAAGCCGCCGGAGACCGGATTCCTTCACGTGCAGCTCAGGGGAGGATCCGCTCCCGGGCCGGGTTCGGCCCGCTTGGCCGCCAACGGCGGACGGACGCCTCGCCACCGCTGCCTCCTGCTCTGTCGGCCGACCCGGAACGCGTACGGACGACGCCGGCCGCGCGGCGCCGCGCACGGTGGTGAACCCCGGGCCCTGGAGCTGTCCCCACGTCCGATCCTGACGGTCGACCCATTACGCCGCCCCGCACACCCGGCACACCATGGGGGCGGCGCAGGCTGATGCGACGTCAACCCGAGTGCGACGCGCGGCGCCGGACCATGACGGCACTCACCATCGAGGAGCCACACATGACCCCGTACCAGCGTGCGTGGGGCGCTCTGCTCGCACTGGCCGTGACGGCCGGCGGCACGGCGTGCGCGCGAACCGACGACACTTCGGCGCGGCAGAACGCCGCACACGACATCGCGGCGCATGCCACCGCCGCACACGTCCTCGCAGCGCATGCCACCGCCGCGCACGCCATCGCCGCACACGCCACCACCGACCACCCCCGGCTCCGCGCGCTCCTGCACCGACTGACCACGAAGGACGGCGGTCCCGGTGCGCTCGTCTCGCTCCGTGACCAGTCCGGCGGCACGGTGCTGACCAGCGGCGTCGCGGACGTGGAGAGCCGCGCGCCGGTGCGCGGGGACAGCCGGTTCCGGATCGGCAGCATGACCAAGCCGTTCGTGGCGACCGTCGTGCTCCAGCTGGTGGGCGAGGGCCGGGTGGCCCTCGACGTGCCGGTGGAGCGCTACCTGCCCGGCGTCGTCCGCGGCCACGGCAACGACGGAAGGAGGATCACGGTCCGTCAGCTCCTCCAGCACACCAGTGGCATCCCCGACTACCTCGACGACCTCAAGTTGGAGGACGTCCTCGGCGACCCGCTGGCCCACCACGACACCCGTGACCTCGTGAACCTCGCGCTCGCCCACCGACCGACCTTCGAGCCCGGCACCGGCTGGAGCTACTCCAGCACCGGCTACCTGCTGGCCGGCCTGCTCATCGAGCGGGTGACCGGCCACCCGTACGGCGACGAGATCCGCCGGCGCGTCATCACACCGCTCGGCCTGCGCCGGACGTCCGTCCCCGGCGACAGCCCGAAGATCGGCGGGCCGCACCCGCGGGGCTACGCCCGGCCGGGCAAGGACGCGCCGCTCAAGGACTTCACCGCGATCAACCCCACCCTCGCGGGCCCGAGCGGCTCCATGATCTCCAGCGGCGCCGACTTCAACCGCTTCCTGGGCGCACTTCTGGGCGGCAAGCTGCTCCGCCCCGCCGAGCTCCACCAGATGATGAGGACCCGCCCGACCGGCAGCCCGGACGGCGGGGCCTACGGCCTCGGCCTGGAGAGCCACCCCCTGCCCTGCGGCGGCCTCGCCTGGGGGCACGACGGCGGCATCCTCGGCTACCAGACGACGGGCGCCGCCACGGTCGACGGCAGGCGGGCCACGGTCATGGTGAACGTCTACCCGGGCGAAACGGCCGCCCAGGACAACGACCTCACGTCCGCCGTCCGGACGGCACTCTGCGAGGGCCGTGAGGAACTCGCGAAGTAGTTCCTGTCGCTGATCAGCGTCCGGCCCGGACGTTGATCAGCGGTGAGCCGGGGCTCGGGGCTACGCCTCGTACCGATGCCGACGCAGCCTCGAAGCGCTTCGATGAATGTACTGGACAGGCGTTATTCGCTCCGGCTATCGTGCGCTCAAACAGGCATCATAGACGTAGCGGGCGTTTTCGAAGCGCTTCATCAAATGGAGATTCCGATGGTCACCCTTGCCGAAGTAGCGCAGCATGCCGGAGTCTCCGCCAGCACCGTGAGCTACGTCCTCAGTGGCAAGCGGACCATCTCCGAGGTGACGAAGCAACGGGTGGAGCACAGCATCCAGGAGCTTGGTTACCATCCGAACGCCGGAGCCAGGGCGTTGGCGAGCAGCAGGTCCAACATCATCGCGCTCATGATGCCGTTGCGTACGGACATGTACGTGCCCGTGATGATGGAGATCGCCATCGCCGTCGCCACCCACGCACGGGAGCACGGGTACGACGTTCTGATGCTCACCGGTGAGGAGGGGCCCGCCGCCGTGCGCCGGGTGGTCGGCAGCGGTCTTGCCGATGCCATCATCCTGATGGACGTGGAGCTCGACGATGCCCGGCTTCCCCTTCTGCGGGAGAGCGGACGGCCTGCGGTGCTCATCGGCCTTCCTGCTCAGACCACCGGCTTCACCTGTGTCGATCTCGATTTCGCCGAGGCAGGGGCCATGTGCGCAGAGCACCTGGCACAGCTGGGGCACCGTCAGATCGCGGTGATCGGTGAGGCGCCGTCCGTGTACGAGCGGAAGACCGGCTTCGCGGAGCGCACCAGCGACGGTCTGCGCTCCCGCGCGCGCGAGCTCGGGTTGAGCGTGCTCTACCGTCCGTGCGAGGGCACCTACGGCGCGATGGCCGGTGCACTCGGCCAGATCTTCACCGAACGCCCCGACATCACGGGATTCGTCGTGCAGAACGAGCAGGCGCTGGAACCGCTGCTCAGCCTGCTGCGACAGGACAGGCGAGCCGTGCCCGAGGACATCTCGGTGGTCGCCGTCTGTCCGGAGCAGGTGGCTCTCCAGGGTTCGGTCCGGCTGACCTCCGTCACCATCCCGGCGCGCGAGATGGCACGTCTCGCAGTCGAGCGTCTCATCGGCAAGATCGAGGGGCAGGCCGACGACGAGGTCCTCCTCCTCGAACCCGAACTCGTCGTTCGTGGAAGCAGCGGCCCGGCTCCCGTCGCTGGGTGAGGGGTGAGGGGCGAGGGGTGAGCAGAGCAGTGGTGCGGTGGGGGCACGGGCGTCTCCCGTGCCCCCACCGCATGCCGGACACAGCGAAGGGCCGACGCAGGCCGGCAGCGACATGGTGTCCACGGTGGCGGCCGGAGCCAGTATCCGCCGCAGCCACACCAGTTGGGCCAGTGCCACGGTCGCGAGCGTCTGGGCCCGCAGCCGCAGCACAGGGGCAGGCACGGCAGGTTGCAGTAACGGCCCCCGCCGGTCGGCGGTATCGGCCCAGTTGACCGTGGGACCGGACGGCCCAGCGCGGTGTGCCCGACCGTGAACAAGAAGAAGCCGAGTCCGGCATCGAAGCCCGTCGAAGCCGATTGACATCAATCGAAGCCGATCGAAGCCGGTCGAAGCCATATGATGCCGGACTCTTTGTGCCGCGCCCCCGACCCCCGCGACCCCCGGGGGCGAGGTGTCTTTCAGGCCGAGAAGGTGACGCGTGCGAGCCGTACCGGGCCGCGCAGTCCGAGGCGGACCTCGTGCGCACCGGCTGCCACGGCGACGGGAGCGCTCACCGTGGTGTAGTCGTAGGGACCCGCCGTGCCGCCCGGGGAAAGCGTGAGCGTGGCCAGTACCGGGCCGTCACCCAGTGAGAGTTCGACCGTGCCCTCGCCCGCGGCCTCCACCGTGATCCCGGCGGCCCCCTTCCCGAAGTCGCAGTCGCGGAACACCAGTCGGCCCGTCCGGTCGACCGCCGGGGCGACGGAGTCCCCCGACGACTTCGTGCGGTCCACGATCTCCGTGTCGCTCTGCTCGTCGAAGTCCGCCGCTTCCAGGCCGCCCACCATGACCGGCCGGGGGACGGAAGGCTCGCCGTCGAGGTCGACGGTCATGGCCAGACGGATGTCCTCGCTGGACGCTCCGAGCAGGAACTCGTACGGGCCCGGTGCCACCCGCTCACGTCCCAGCGCCACGTCCCAGAACGCGAAGGCCGACAGCGGTACGTGGAAGGTGATCTCCGTGACCTCGCCGGGTGCGAGGGTCACCCGCCGGTGCGCGACCAGTTCCCGGCGGGGCCGGGGAATCGACGGCTCCACGGCCCGGGTGTAGAGCTGGGCGACCTCGTCCGCGGTGACCTCACCGGTGTTGCCGACCGTGAAGGACACCTGCAGCGCCCCGTCCCCGACGCGCGTGATGAGGTCGTCGTAGGCGAAGGACGCGTACGACAGGCCGTGGCCGAACGGGAAGAGCGGCGTCCCCTCGAAGTACAGGTACGTCTGGCGGCCGCCGATCACGTCGTAGTCGAGGAGGTCGGGCAGGTCGAAGTCACCGGCGTACCAGGTCTGCGGGAGACGGCCGGCGGGGGAGACGTCGCCGGCCAGGATCCGGGCGAGGGCCGTGCCCGCCGCCTGGCCGCCGTGTGCCGTCCACAGCAGTGCGGGCACGTCCCCGTGATCGAGCGTGTAGGGGTACGACGACACCAGCGCCAGCACCGTGGCCGGGTTGGCCGCGCGGGCCGCCCGCAGGAGGCGCTCCTGGTGGGCGGGCAGGGACAGCGTCGTACGGTCCTCGGTCTCGCGTCCGTTGATGTGCGGATCGTTGCCCGCGACCACCAGGACCACGTCCGCGTTCGCGGCGGCCCGGCTCACCGCGTCCTCGCCGCGCTCGACGACGACGACCTCGAAGATCTCCCCGCCCTCGTCGGCAACCTTCAGGCCGTCGGCGGCCACATGGAGGGGAAGACCCGTACCCATGTGCCGAAGGAGGTGCCCGTTCTCGTGTGGTTCCAGGCGGAACGTCTCCTGTACGACCCAGCCCCCCGGCTGGTCGGCGGAGGCTCTGACGTAGCCGTCCTTGGCGACGGAGAGGTAGCGGCCGTCGGGCGCGCGCAGGGTCAGTACGTCCCCGCCCCAGTCGACGAGGGAGAGTGCGGTGCCGGTCGCGTCGGTGGTGAGCGGGGGCAGGTCCGTCCGGCCCGCCAGCAGGGCCGGGTCGATGGCGCCCTCGGCGCCGCGCACCTCGTCGCCGGCGTCCGCCTCGGGGACGTGCAGGAAGGTTCCGGCCGAGGTCTTCAGCAGGATCCGGTCCACGCCCTCGGTGAACTCCACCTGCTCCGGGCCGAACCGCTCGGACAGGCCGGACAGCGGTGTGCTGCGGTGCAGGAGCGTGCCGCTGTACCAGTCGAGCTTGCACTCGTCGGCGAGCAGGCCGACCACCGCGAGCCGGGTGCCCGGCGCGAGGGGCAGCAGGCCGCCGCTGTTCTTGAGCAGTACGACCGCCTGCTCGGCCGCCTCCTGGGCGAGGGCCCGGTGGGCCGGGGTGTCGAAGTCCGTGGTGGACGCGTGCGGGTCGCTCTCCGGGTCGAACTCGCCGAGCCGGAAGCGGACCGAGAGCTGGCGGCGGACCGCCGCGTCGACGTCCGACTCGGTCAGCAGGTCCTGCTCCAGTGCTCCGCGAACCCGTGCGGCGACCGTCGAGCTGTCGGTGCCGAGGTCGGTGAAGCTGTCGACGCCGGCCAGGAGGGCCGCGGCCGTCGCCTCCTCGTGGGTGTCGAAGTAGTGCTCGGAGTCGACCAGGTTGGACGGAGCGCCCGCGTCCGAACAGACCATCAGGTCCTCGTCGGTCCAGGTGCGCAAGTGCTCGCGCAGGTACGGCGAGACGTGGTTCGGGCGGCCGTTGACCAGGTTGTACGCCGGCATCACACCGGCCACGGCACCCGCCTCGACCGTCTCGCGGAAGGCGCGCAGGTCGTACTCGTGCAGCACGCGCGGGCGGACCGAGGAGGACGTGACGTCGCGGCCCGTCTCGTTGTTGTGGGCCAGCCAGTGCTTGAGGACGGGCGCCGTGCGCCAGTACGTCGGGTGCTCGCCGCGCAGACCGTGCGTGTAGGCGGTGGCGATGACGGAGGTGAGCTTCGGGTCCTCCGAGTAGCCCTCCTCGTTGCGGCCCCACAGGGGGTGGCGCAACAGGTTGACGGTCGGGGCCCAGACATTCAGCCCCACCCGGTCGTCGCGGGCGCACATCGCCCGGACCTCCTTGGACACCGCCTCGCCGACCCGTCGTACGAGATCCGGGTTCCAGGTCGCGCCCAGGCCCACGGCCTGGGGAAAGACGGTGGCCGGACCCATCCAGGCCACCCCGTGCAGGGCCTCCTGGCCGGTGCGGAAAGCGGCGACGCCGAGCCGTTCCACCGCAGGTGCGAACTGGTGCAGGAAGCCGATCTTCTCGTCGAGGGTGAGCTGCGACAGAAGGTCGTCGACGCGCTTCGCGACAGGCAGCCGCAGATCGCGGAAAGGCGGCGGTGTGTGCGACGGGTGGGCTGACACGTGGGATCCCCTTGAGCTGGAACGGTAAGTGTGTGCGAAGCGCTTCGATGCTCGTCAGAGACCGGGGTGGGTGTCAAGAGAGCGACAGCATCGTATGGATCAGGGCGAGCAGATGGCGTCTCTGTACGCCGCAGAGGAATCTTGGAACGACTCTTGTGCGCCTTTGGGTGTTCACTTAACCTCGCAGCAACATCGAAGCGCTTCGACTCCACATTGTGCTGCATTGGTTGGACGTCCGCTTCGACTCAGCTCAGCCAGTTCCAGTCTCGACACCCAGCCGACGGTCTGTCTCCGGTTGTTCGGGTGCGCCATGAAGGGTTGACGCAATGACGACGAATGCCACCTCCTCCGGACCGAGCCGGAGAAGCTTCCTCGCCTCCACGGCAGTCGCCACCGCTGCGGTGGCCGGGGGAATGCCGCTGCTCACCGCTTGCGGCGGTTCGGACAAGAAGTCGCAGGAGGAAGGCACCACGTCGAAGAAGGGCGCCGACAAACTGATCCCGACGTACGCGGCCAGCACGGTCGGCACACCGGACCTTCCTTCGAAGAACGGTTCGCCGGCCGGCTACATCGCCCCGATCAACCTCGCGGCCCTCCCCGCTTCGGCCCCGGCCAAGCTCGGTACCGGCGCTCCCCTCAAGATCATGTCCCCGCTCTGGGGCACCCCGCCGAAGCCGGACTGCGCGTACTACACGGCGGTCGACGCGGCGGCGGGCACCAAGGTCACCTGGCAGAACCAGGACGGCAACACCTACGGCGACAAGCTGGGTGCCGTCCTCGCCTCCAGCTCCATACCCGACATGGTGGTCGTGGCCAACTACCACCTGGTCGGCAAGATCCCGAACGCGGTCACCTCGAAGTTCCTGGACCTCGGCCCCTATCTGGCGGGCGACAAGGCCAAGAAGTACCCGAACCTGGCCGCGATTCCGTCCGACGCCTGGCGCATGAGCATCTTCGGCGGCGCGCTGCGGGGCATTCCGATGCCCTCCGCCACCGCGAGCTTCATCGTTCCGTACTACCGCAAGGACGTCTTCGACAAGAAGGGCTGGTCCGTCCCCAAGTCGGCCGACGAGTACCTCAGTTGGGCCAAGGAGGCCACCAGCGCCAGGGCCAAGGTGTGGGCCTGCGGTGACATGAGCTGGGTCTCGGGGAGCATCTTCGGCGTCTGTCCCAAGTGGAACATCGACGACGACGGCAAGCTGAGGTACCAGATCGAGCGGCCCGACTACCTCGAATCCCTGGAGTGGACCCGCAAGCTGTTCGCCGCCGGCGTGGTCCACCCCGACGACAAGGCGCGCTCGGGCGACGCGGCCCAGCGCTTCACCGCCGGACAGATCCTCTCCTTCAACGGCGACATCTCCCTCTGGTACGTACGAGCTGCCGAACAGGCCCGTACCAACCCGGACTTCACGATGGACGCCATGGACATCTTCGGTGCCGACGGCGGCAACCCCACCCTGTGGGCGGCCCAGCCCGCCGCCGTCTGGTCGATGATCCGCAAGGGCGCCTCGAAGGAGACCGTGGAGAACGCGCTGGCCGCAGCCAACTTCGCGGCCGCGCCCTACGGCACCAAGGAGCGGATGCTCGTCGACTACGGCGTCGAAGACACCCACTACACGGTCAAGGACGGCATCCCCACCAAGAACGAGAAGGGCAACAGCGAGTTGATCAACGCCTGGTCGATGCTGAGCGCCCCGGCTCCCTACCTCGCCCACCCCGACCTCCCCGAGGTCGCCCGCAAGCAGGTCGAGTGGCAGCAGCGGATGGGTGCCTTCATGAAGAAGAACTCCGTCTACGGCATGAACATCGTCGAGCCGACCCGCTACGCCAACCTCGCCAGCCAGCACGAGCAGTTGCAGATCGACTTCGTGCGGGGCAACAAGAGCCTGGCCGACGTGCAGGCCGCCATCTCCACCTGGAGGTCCTCCGGCGGCGACAAGCTGCGCGACTGGTACAAGGAGCTCCTCGACAAGAACGGCAGCGGCAACTGATGTCACTCAAAGCCAGGAGCAGGTCCGACAGGACCTCTCCTCCTACGGCCGTCGAGGAGCCGACGGGCGCGGGCATCACCGCCGACGCGAAGCCGCAGGCGCGCGCTCCGCGAGGGACGGCCAAGGCAGGCAAGGCAGGCAAGGCAGGCAGGGCGGGCGGGGCGGGCGGGGCAGGCAGGGCAGGCAGGGCGGCCAAGGCAGCCAGGGCGGGCAGGGCAGGAAAGGTCGGCAAGGTTCCCTGGCGGCTGCGGCTGCGCCGTGACCGCACGCTCATCCTGATGACCCTGCCCGTCATCCTCCTGCTCCTGCTCTTCCACTACGTCCCGCTGCTGGGCAACGTCACCGCCTTCCAGGACTACGATCCGTACGCCGCTGCCAACGGCATCATGGCGATCTTCGAAAGCCCCTGGGTCGGCATCGAGCAGTTCACGCGGATGCTCCAGGACCCGCTGTTCTGGAGCGCCACGAAGAACACCCTCGTGCTGTTCGCGCTCCAACTGGTGCTGTTCTTCCCGGTACCCATCGCTCTCGCGCTCGTCATCAACAGCGTGATCCGGCCCCGGGTGCGGGCCGTGGCGCAGGCGATCATGTATCTGCCGCACTTCTTCTCGTGGGTCCTCGTCATCACCGTCTTCCAGCAGGTCTTCGGCGGCGCGGGCATCATCGCCCAGACCCTCCAGGACCACGGGTGGGACGGCTTCGACCTGATGACCAACGCGGACCTGTTCAAGTACCTGGTCACCGCGCAGGCCGTGTGGAAGGACGCAGGCTGGGGGATCATCGTCTTCCTCGCCGCGCTGTCCGCCGTCAGCACCGATCTGTACGAGGCGGCCGCCATGGACGGTGCGGGGCGCTGGCGGCGCATGTGGCACGTGACCCTGCCCGCGCTGCGCCCGGTGATCGCACTGCTGCTGGTGCTCAGGGTGGGGGACGCGCTGAGCGTCGGATTCGAGCAGTTCCTGCTCCAGCGGGACGCGGTCGGCGCGGGGGCCAGCGAGGTCCTCGACACCTACGTGTGGAACATGGGCATCCAGAACGGCGACTTCAGCTACGCGGCGGCGGTCGGTCTGGCCAAGGGCTTCATCGGAGTCGCTCTCGTCCTGGGTGCGAACAAGTTCGCGCACCTGCTGGGCGAGCAGGGGGTGTACAAGAAGTGAGCCTCAACACGCAACTCGTCCGCAGCCTCAAGGCTCCGCCGCGCCCCGTCTGGGAGGAACCGCCGAGCAAGGCAGGAGTCACGGCCAAGAGCGGCTTCCTCGTGCTCTGTTGCCTGGGGGTGCTCGTTCCCCTGTGGATCGTGATCATCACCAGTCTCTCTCCCAAGGCAGTGATCGACCGGGTCGGCGGCCTCGTGGTGATCCCCCAGGGCCTCACCTTCGTCAACTACACCGAACTGCTCGGCGGCGGACAGGTCAGCCGGGCGATCCTGGTCTCGATCGGCGTCACGCTCTTCGGGACGCTGTTCTCGATGACGGTGTCGGTACTGGCGGCCTACGGCCTGTCGCGGCCCGGGAGCCTGGGTCACCGGTACTTCCTGATGACCATCATGGCGACCATGTTCTTCGGGGCCGGGCTCATCCCGACGTACCTTCTGGTGCAGTCGCTGGGCCTCACCGACAACTATCTGTCACTGGTCCTGCCGAGCGCGGTCAGCGTCTTCAACATCCTCGTCCTGCGGGCCTTCTTCATGGGGATCTCACCCGAACTCACCGAGTCCGCCCGCATCGACGGGGCCGGTGACCTGCGTATCCTGCTGACCATCATCCTGCCGCTTTCGCGTGCGGTGGTGGCCGTCATCTCGCTGTTCTACGCGGTCGGCTACTGGAGTGCCTGGTTCAACGCCTCCATCTACCTCACCGACCAGGAGATGATGCCGCTCCAGAACGTGCTCATCCAGCTGGTCCAGAAGAACACCGAAATGCCGGCGGGCCTGCAGTACGCGGTCCGCACCGGCCAACTCTCCGCACTGGGGCTCCAGATGGCCGTCATGGTGCTCGCACTGATCCCCGTCGCGGTGGCCTCCCCCTTCGTCCAGCGGCATTTCAAGAAGGGCATGCTCACCGGCGCCATCAAGGGCTGAAGCCCTGCTCCTCCACCCAAGGACGCGGCGCCCGCTCCCACTTCCTCCGGTGACGCGCAGCCGATCGAAATCGTCACCGGAGAGGGCCACCCCCTCAGTCGAGGGGCGTGGTAGTACCCCTGCAATTCCCCCCACCCGTGGAAGGGACACCATGGTCAAGAGCGCGATACGCAGGATCACCACGGCGGTGCTGGCACCGGCGATGGCTCTCGGTGCCGTCGTCGGCCTGGCCTCCGCACCCGCTTCGGCAGCAGTCTGGAACTCCTGCGACCAGTGGAGCGGCACCAGCCTGAACGGCTACAAGCTCTACAACAACATCTGGGGCTCCGGCGCCGGCAGGCAGTGCATCTGGGCCAACTCCGGCACCAACTGGGGGATTTGGGCCGACCACCCCAATACGGGCGGCATCAAGTCCTACGCCAACTCAACGAAGACGATCAACAAGACGATCGACTCCCTCGGCCGGCTCACCAGCGACTACCACGTCAGCGTCCCGTCGTCCGGCGCGTACAACACGTCGTACGACATCTGGGACACCGACCACCAGTACGAGATCATGCTCTGGGTCAACCAGAACGGAGCCGTGGGCCCGATCGGCACCTGGCAGGCGAGCGTCACGCTCGGCGGCCACAGCTGGAACGTCTACAAGGGCACCAACGGATCGAACCAGGTGTTCTCGTTCCTGCGGACGTCCGACTCCAGCTCCGGCACCGTGGACATCAAACCGATACTCCAGTGGCTCGCGTACACCAAGGGCTGGATGCCCGGCAACGAGACCATCGGTGACGTCCAGTTCGGCTACGAGGTCACCTCGTCGTCCGGCGGACTCAACTTCAACACCAACAACCTGACCATCAGCGGCGGCTGATCAGGCACACAAGGCGCCAAGACGCCAAGGCACCAAGGCCGAGGCCGGTCCGCGTCCCTCCCCGGGCACGGACCGGCCTCGGCCCTCTGCGTGGAGCTTTCGGTCAGCGCCGGGCGAACTGGACCCCGGTGGGCTGTACGACGTCCGGCCGTACCGCGAGGGCGCCGATGGTCAGCCGCTCGCCGTGGATGTCGGTGAGTCTGATCGCGCCGCCGCACCCGTTGCCGTCCGCGGCGATGAAGTAGTTGAAGGAGGTGCGCTCCAGTTTCCGCCAGCCGCCGCCCGCAGTACGTACTTCCAGCCCGGCGACGGGGTTGCGGTGGCCGATCGCCTGGAGGGCGCACCAGTGCGGACTGGAGCCGGACTTGTACCGGATGGAGATCTTCTCGGAGGTGCCGGGGCTCACCAGACTCCAGGTGATCGGGATCCGGCCGACCACGAGATCGGCCAGTTGCGCGAACGCCTGTTGGCTGAGGTCGATCTGCCCGGGTTCGCAGGGCAGCGGGCATTCGTTGGTGATCCGTACCGTGATCGATTTGCCGTTGGACGCACGGACGAGCACGTGTGCGCCGCACGCCCTGGACGTCTGGTAGTCGGTGGTGTTCATGGCCGCGACCATGAGGTCCGGGCTCGGGCCGAACAGGCAGGCACCGTTGCCGTCCCCGGCCTCGTAGGCGGTGGCGACGCCCTGGTGGGCGGTGGACTGAAGCCGACCCGGCTGCGGGGCCGGGGCGGGCTTCTGCCGGGGGCGCGGGGTCTTGGTGGGCGAGGGGCGTGCCGCGGTGGTGGTCGGGGCACCCGTCGGAGTGGGGGAGCCGGCTGGGGTGGCGGTGCCGGTCGGGCCGGCCGTCGCGGTCGGGGTGCCTGTCGTGCCGGCGGCGGTGGCGTTCACCTGGGCGGAGGCGAGGGGTGCGTCGGCGACAGCCCCCGCAGCGCCGTCGCGGTCGGCGGGCAGGACCATGACCAGGCAGGCGAGAACGCCCGCGGTGATCAGCGCCGATGCGGCGCCCAGTGTGAGTCTGCGTCGGTGCCTGCGCTGCCGCGCGGCCTGCCTCGGTGTGTTCATTTCCTGTCCGTTCACAAGATCGAGCCGATGGTGCACTGCTGAGTGACCGCCCGAAGCGCAAAGGTTGCCGACGACTTCCCACCGGAAGTGGCCGCGGCAGGACGGCGAAGGGGGAGAGCGGGTGTGGGCCCCGCACGGGAGACCGGCGGGGCCCACTTGGTCAGCGACTGGTCAGCAGGCCGGATGCCTACTGCCGCGGCGCCAGCCCGCGCTCGTGCAGCCACCTCAACTGGCGCGCGGTGTTGCGGCCGAAGCCGCCGCCGTGGTCGGCGAAGGGCCAGACGGTCATGGTGCGGTCCTCCCCGGCGTAGTGGTTGAAGGCGGCGTAGACCGTGGGGGGCGGGCACGTCGGGTCCATGAGGCCGACGCTGAACAGGGCCGGGGCCGTGGCGCTGCGGGCGAAGTGGACGCCGTCGAAGTGGTCGAGCGTGTCGAAGGCCGTCTCGACCCGGTGCGAGCTGTGCCAGCGCAGGTATTTGACGATTTCCTGGTACGGCCCGTCGTCGCTGATCCGCGCCGCCTCGCGGAAGTGGCACAGGAACGGGACGTCGACCAGCGCCGCAGCCACCTGGTCGGGGGCGAGTCCGGCGACCGCGAGGGCCAGGCCGCCGCCCTGGCTGCCGCCCGCCACGACGACCCGCCCGCCGTCCAGTCCTGGCAGTTCGGCGACCGCGTCCACGGCGCGCACGCAGTCCGTCATGAGGCGGCGGTAGTAGTGGTGGTCGGGGGAGTCGATGCCGCGGGTCATGAAGCCCCCGACCCACTGGGTGCCGTCCCCTTCACCGCGGTCCGGGGTGTCGTGCCCCTGGCCCCGGCTGTCGACGACGAGTTGGGCGTAACCCGCGGCGGACCACAGCAGGTGGTCGGTGGGCAGCCCGCGGCCACCGCAGTACCCGGCGTAACTGACGACGACCGGCAACGGCCCCTCGGCACCGCGCGGGCGCAGCAGCCAGGCGGCCACGGGTTCGCCGTTCCAGCCGGGGAAGCGTACGTCGTCCACCTCGACGGTGCTCAGCAGATGCTGGTCGGTGACCCGCTCGGTCTTCACCGCCCCGCTGTACGAGCGGGCTTCGGCCAGGGTCTTGTGCCAGAAGGCGTCGAAGCCCTCCGGCGGGGTCAACTCGGGCCGGTAGGTGCGGAGTTCCTCAGGGGCGTGATCGGTCGCAGACATGGTGGTCCTTGGGAGGAGAGGGTGGGGAGAGGAGAGGAGAGGAGAGGGCGGGGAAGGGTGCGGGAGGAGAGGCGCCGCGGGGAAGCCGACCGCCCCGGCCGCCCGGGGAGGTGGGCGGCCGGGGCGGGGGCTGTTCGGTCAGGAAGGCTTGACAGCCGTACCGGTGACCGAGTCCTTGTTCTTCGTGAGCCGGTACTTCAGCTTGGCCCCACTGTGGAAGTGGAAGGTGAGGGCCACCTGATCGCCGTCACGCAGCGCCTTGAGGAACTCGGGCTTCAGGACGATCGTGCCCTTCGGGTAGTCCGGCGAGAAGGCCAGGTTGAACTCCTGGAACGAAGTCCAGCTGGTCGGACCGGCGTTGCTGCCGTCGCCGTAGGTGGCTTCCATCGTCGCCAGCTGGTCGCCCTGGTACTTCGCCGGGACGGTGAAGGCCTCGGGCGTGCCCGTGGCGTTCGACAGCTCCGGCATGTCGTGGGCGACCACGTCGATCTGCCAGGGCAGCCCGCGCGAGAAGCGGGCCTGGAGCGTCGCGCCGGCCCCGTACTCCTGGCCGGCGGTCAGCCGGGTCAGCGCCGGCGCGGTGAGGGTGAGCCGGTCCTCGTAGACGGTGTAGTCACGGCCCTCGGCGAGTTTGGTGTCTCCCTGCCACAGGCCCCGGAACTTGGTGCCGTTGAGGTTCAGGGTGAGCGACTGGGCGGTGATCGGCTTCGCCTTGGTGACGAAGACCTTGTCGAAGGAGGTGGAGCCCGAGCGGGTGGTCCAGCTCGACTTGATCCAGGCGAACAGGGCCGGGTCCCGCCACTTCAGCTTCTCCCGGTCCAGGTAGTTGAAGGCGTCCCACAGGGCGGTGGTCACGCCCGCCCTGCGCGCCGCGTACCCGACCTGCTCGAAGTACTTCAGCGCCTCGCCCCGCTCGACGCGCTCGGGGTGGTGGAAGTCGGGGTAGCTCAGCAGGCCGAACTCACCGAGGTAGACCGGGATGCCCCGGCTGGTGAAGGTGTCGTGCATCCGGGCGAAGGCGTCGGTCAGGTCGTTCCTAGCGACCTCGTCGTAGCGGGTGCCGCCCGCGACGTTCACGCTGAACGGGTACCAGCCGTAGAAGTGCACGGTGGCGACCAGGTTCGGGTCGCGCAGCCCCTTGATCGTGGTGTACACCGCGTCCATGAACTCCTGGGTGGGAGAGCCCGCCGGGGTGGTGACGACGAGCAGACGGTCCTTGTTCCCGCCGCCCGATCCACGCACGATCTTGTGGAAGGAGGCGTGCAGCTCGTGGTTGTACTGGTTCTTCTGCGCGGGGGTGGCGTCGGCGTAGCTCGGCTCGTTGATCCCCTCGAAGAGCAGTGTGCGCGGCGAGTCCCGGAACGTGGCGGATATCTGTGTCCACAGGGAGTTGAAGCGGGCCAGGACGCTGTCGTGGTCCTTGGTGATCTTCTCGACCCACTGCCACGAGTCGTGGTGGACGTTGAGCACCACGTACAGGCCCTCGGCGAGCGCCCCGTCGACGACCTCCTTGACGCGGTTCAGGTACGTCGCTTCGACGGTGTACGGCGCGGTGACCGACTGGTGCGCGCTCCAGGTCACCGGGACGCGGACGCTCTTGAAGCCCTCGAACCTGATGAACCTGAACAGTTCCCGGTTGGCCTTCGGGTTGCCCCAGGACGTCTCGTCCGGGATCGCGTCCAGGGTGTTGCCCAGGTTCCAGCTGGGCTCCATCGCCGCGACGGCGTCCATGGCGCGGGCCGGGACCTTGACGGCGGCCGGTGCCTGCGCCTGTCCTTCGGCGCCGCCGCCGGGCGCGGCGAGCGCGCTGCCGGACAGCCCCAGGACGACGAGCAGCGACATCAGCAGGGCGGCCAGGCGTCCGGAGCCGCGGCTGCGGCGGTGTGCGGTTCTTCGTACGTCCTTCACAGGTCGTGCCTTTCGGTCGGGGGTGCGGGTGGTGCGGTCCGGCTCAGCCACTGAGGGGCTCGTAGTCGAACCAGTCGAAGTGGACGGTGCCGTCGGCGGCGTACATGCCAGTGACCCGTCCGGTGAAGCCGCCGGCGACCTCGGTCGACAGATAGCGGCCGTCGAGGCCCGCGAGCTCGGTGACCGTGCCGTCGGACTCCTCGACGCCCAGCGTCAGGAAGTCGGGTCCGGTGCACGGCCCGTGCGGGAGCGGCGGGTCGGTGACGGAGAGGGTGAGGACCAGGGGCCAGGCGGGCGCGGGCCGCGCGGCCACGACCGTACGGAGGGAGCCGACGCGCGCGATCACCCGGATCTCGTCGGCGGAGGCCTCGATCGCGTAGTGGTGCTGCTCGTCGAGCCGGACGGCGAGGCCGCCGCGCCCCTCGGCGGGGTCGACGAGGGTACGCGCCCGGAACACCGCGTGCTGCTGGCGGCGCCCGGTGAACACCACGTCGGGCGCGTCGAGGGATGCGCCGCGCGCCCGGAGCGTCAGCCAGCCGGGGCGCTCCTCGGTGGTGCAGTGCTCGACGGGCCGGTCGCGTACGGAGATCCAGTCCGGCCGCAGCCGCGCGTCGTCGAAGTCGTCCCGGGGCTCGTGGCGGGGCCCGGGGGACAGCGGCCACGGGACCTGGGGCAGCTCCAGGGAGACCTCTTGGACGACCGGCCAGTCGTCCACCCAGGTCACGGGGGTCAGGAAGGTCTCCCGGCCGAGCACGTGCCAGCCCGGCGTGCCGCCGCCAGGCCGGACGCCGAGCAGCACCATCCACCAGGAGCCGTCGGGGCCCTGGACCAGGTCGGCGTGCCCGGTGTTCTGGACGGGGCGGTCGGTGCCCCGGTGGGTGAGGACCGGGTTGTCCGGGCAGGGCTCGAACGGGCCGGCGGGGGAGGGGCCGCGGGCGATCGACACGCCGTGGCCGCGCTCGGTGCCGCCCTCGGCGATGAGCAGGTACCAGTACGCGCCGATCCGGTACAGGTGCGGGGCCTCCGGAGCCTTGGCGTCCGGTCCCCCCGCCCAGAGCCGGTGCGGCTCGCCGAGCGTCTGCCCGGTGGCCGGGTCGAGGCGCACCTGCCAACCTCCGGCGACCGTGCACCAGCAGGTGCCGTCCTCGTCCCAGGCCAGGTCGGGGTCGATGCCGGGCACGTCGGGGGCCCACACGGGATCGGACCAGGGGCCCGCGGGGTCGGTGGCGGTGACGATCAGATTGCCGCCGTCCTTGCTGCAGTTGGTGACGATCAGCCAGAAGCGGCCGTCGTGGTGGCGCAGGGTGGGGGCGTAGATCCCGCCGGACGACCACGCGGTGGACAGCGGAAGCTGCTCGGGCCGGTCCAGGACGTTGCCGATCTGCGTCCAGTGGACGAGGTCGCGGCTGTGGAAGAGCGGGATGCCGGGGAAGTATTCGAAGCTGGAGCAGGCGAGGTAGTAGTCGTCGCCGACCCGGCAGACGCTGGGGTCGGGGTGGAGGCCGGGGAGCACCGGATTGGTGGGGCGGGCGTTCGGCTGGTGCAGCGGGGGCACTCGACGGGTCCTTGCTGTCGACGGGTGAGGCGCAGGGCGGGGCGGTGGCGGTTCAGGGAGTGCTGAGGCGGAGCACGACGGCGGTGGCGGTTCAGGGAGTGCTGAGGCGGCGCAGGGCGGGGCGGTGGCGGTTCAGGGAGTGCTGAGGCGGAGCAGGACGGCGGACGGCGCGGTCGGCAGGGCCAGGCTCAGCTCGGCCCGGCCGGGCGTCCAGACGTAATCGGCCCGGCCGGCCGAGGGATAGAGCAGGTCGACCCGGGCGGCGGCATCCCGCAGGTGGGGCAGGCGAAGCGTCGCCGTGGCATCGCTTCCGGGACGGCGCCAGGCCGTGAGACAGGTGGTGGCGGGGGTACGCAGGGCCAGCGCGACCCAGGGGTCGTCCCAGCCGGGCAGGCCCAACGGCCAGGACGGCACGGCCTGCGGCAGGTCGCCGCGGATGGATTTGTACACCGCCACGGCCTCGTGGACCAACGCCCGCGCTTCCGGGGCCAGTTCGGGAAGACGACCGGAGAGATGAATGCGTCCCAGGAGTGCGTTGGCCATGGTGAAGGCCACCTCGTCGAGGGAGTCCTCCGGTTGCGGGTACGCCCACACAGCCCCCTGTTCGGGGGTGACGGCTGTGGGCGCGGAAGCCGCGATGGGGGCGTAGTGGTGGAGGTTCTGCTGATCGCTGGTGGACTGCAACTGCATCCGGGACAGCAGGGCGTCGTCCCAGCGCATCCCCCCGGAGGCGCAGTTCTCCAGGACCAGGTGCGGGTACCGGTCGAGGACGCCGTCGAGCCAGTCGAGCTGCGCCCGGTTGTGGCCGAGCAGGCCCGCGCCCGGGGTCTCGCCCGGGTGGGCGCTGGTGCCGGAGCCGGGATCGACGTTGTGGTCGAGCTTGAGGTAGCCGACGCCCCACTCGCCGACGAGACGGTCCACGACCTCGTCCAGGTGGGCTCGGGCGGCCGGATGGCGCAGATCCAGATGGTGCCGTCCGGCCTCCGTGACGCGGATGCCGTCGCGGCGGAAGAACGCCTCGTCGGGCAGGGACTCGGCCGTCGGGCTGCGTACGCCGACCATCTCCGGCTCCAGCCACAGCCCGGGAACCATGCCCCGTTCCCGGATGCGGTCCAACACCTCGTGGAGGCCGCGCTCCCCGGGGAACCGGGAGGCGGCAGCCTCCCAGGCGCCGACGGTGTTCCACCAGCCGCCGCTCTCGTCGTCGTACCAGCCCGCGTCGATGACGAAGTACTCCGCGCCCGCTTCGGCCGCGGCCTCGATGAGCGGCAGCAGCCGATCGGTCGTGGGGTCGCCCATCAGACAGTTCATGTAGTCGTTGAAGACGACGGGCAGCTGCTGGTGGTCGTCGTGCGGGCGGCGCTGGACGCGACGGTAGCGGGTCAGCGCGGCGAACGCGTCGTCCGGGCCGCCGTCGGCGCTGAAGGACAGGGCGGCGGGCACGGCAGCGAACTCGGCGCCGGGTTCGAGGGGGTGACGCCAGCCGTGCTGGATGTCGGTGGGCCCGAACAGCGCCGCGTAGAGGTCCTGTTGGTTCTCCGCGCACTCCCAACGCCAGCCTCCGCCGTTGTGCTCGATCTGCCACACCCAGGTGCGGCCGGTGCGCCGGTCCGTCCACCCGCCCATGGGCAGGCGTCCGCAACTGGACCAGGTGCCCTGCCCGTTCAGGGCGAATCCGGCCCTGCCGTGCGAGACGCTCACCCGTCCGCCTCGGTCCGGTGTGCTCAGGCGCATCGGCTGCCGCTGCCAACGGCATTCGGCCATCCAGTCGTTCTGCGCCCACAGCAGATCCGCGTCGTCGACGGCCCTCGCGGTGGGCGGGACCAGGCAGCCCACCACGAGCGAGCTGACCGACTCCAGGTTCAGCGCGGCCCGGCCTTCGTTGCGTAAGACCACCTCGCCGCGGAGTGCGGGGACGCCGTCGGGCGACCGGTACGTCACCTCCGCGACCAGAGCGGTCCGCGGCTCGTGGAGGTGCACGCTCAGCACGTGCCAGTCGCCCTCACGGCTCGCGCGGTGGCTCCGGTACCGCAGCCGCCCGCCGAGGTCGGTGCCCACCAGGCGGTCGCCCGACCAGCCGCGGCCGTGGCCCGTGGCGGTCACCTCCACCAGAGGCAGGGACGCACCGAGGCTCGACCGCGCCTCGCCGGGCTGTCCGATGCGGGTGAGGCGCGGACGGCCGTCGTCGAGGGTGATCTCCAGGTGGAGGGCCTCGTGCCCCCACTGGAGGACCGCCTGTCCCCCGGCCGTGTCTTGTTGGGTCATGGCGTCCCTTTCGAGGTCAGTGACCGCGCAGAACCGCGCAACCGCCGGCCGGCAGTTCACGCACGGGGGCATCGGTGAGCAGGTCGTGCGCGGGCTCCGGCAGGGGCACGGCCGCGGCGGTGTGGTTGAGCAGGACCTGCCAGGAGCGGCCGTCGGACGAGCGGCGGGTGACGGCCTCGACACCGGCCGGAAGGCCAGGTGTCTCAGGCTCGACGCCGGCCTCCGTCAGCAGACGGCCGACCAGCGCCGCGTAGGCCGCGTCGTCGAGCCGGGTGGAGAGGTACCAGCCCTGCCCGGTGCCGGAGCGGTGCCGGGTGAGGGCGGGGCTGTCGGTGAGCATGCCGTGGGTGTACGTGGCGAGCGCCTGGGCGCCCTCGGTGTGCAGGAACTCGCTCCAGTCCGTGCCGTGCGACCCGTCCGACAAGGTGATCCGCTCGCCCTGCCCCAGCGGCCGGTACTCCTCCACGCGGACGCCCAGCGCCTCGCGCAGCGGCTCGGCGGGCCAGCCTCCGGTCCTGGCGTGGAGGCGCTCGTCGACGAGGCCGGTCGCGTGCTGGACGAGGAGGATGCCTCCCCCTTCCACGTAACGGCGCAGATTCTCCGCGCCCGCGTCGGTCAGCAGGAACAGTGCCGGAGCGACGACGAGCGGGTAACGCCCCAACCCGTGCTCCGGGTGCGCGAAGTCGACGCCCGCTCCCGCCTCCCACAGCGCGCGGTGCGCCCGGACGAGCGTCGCGTGGTAGTCGAGCCGCCCGGACGGCAGCCCGTCCACACCGAGCGCCCACCAGGCGTCCGGGTCGTCCAGTACGGCGACCGAAGCGCTGACCGTCGACCCGGCCAGCTCGCCCAACCGGGCCACCGCCTCGCCCAGTTGCGCGACCTCGCGGAAGATGCGGCTCTCCGGGCCCGCGTGCGGGATCATCGCCGAGTGCCAGGTCTCCGCACCGGCCCGGGACTGCCGCCACTGGAAGAACAGCGCGCCCTCCGAACCGCGGGCGATGTGGCCGAGGCTGTGGCGCAGGATCTCGCCGGGCTCCTTGCCGAGTATCCGGTCACCGGCGTACACGGTGTTGGTGCCCTGCTCCATCAGCAGCCAGGGGCGCCCGCCGGCCAGCGAACGGGTGCGGTCGGCATGGAAGGCGACACTGGCGGCGGCGCCCATGCCGGGTGCGTTCGGATACTGGTCGGACGTGACGACGTCGAGCTCGCGGGCGAGGGCCCACAGATCCACGTTCTGGTACGAGGGGAGCATCAGGTTGGTCGTCACCGGCCGGTCACTGTGTACGCGGATCGCGTCGCGCTGCTCGCGGAAGGCTGCGATGACCTCGTCGGACCAGAACCGGCGGAAGTCCACTGTCTGGCCCGGGTTCTTGTGCCACTGCGTGGCGCGCGGCGGCAGCACCTGCTCCCAGGAGCTGTAGCGCTGGCTCCAGAAGGCCGTTCCCCAGGCGTCGTTGAGGGCCTCCAGTGAGCCGTGGCGCGCACGCAGCCACACCCGGAAGGCGGCCGCCGTGTGGTCGCAGAAGCACAGCGTGGCGTACTCGTTGTGCACGTGCCACAGGGCGAGGGCCGGGTGGTCGCCGTACCGCTCGGCCAGCGCGGAGGCCATCTTGCGGGCCGCGCGCCGGTAGGCGGGTGCGGAGAGGCAGTAGGTGTCGCGGCTGCCGTGGACCAGGCGGGTGCCCTCGGGGGTGACGGGCAGCGCGTCGGGGTGGGCCAGGGTGAACCAGGGCGGGGGAGAGGCGGTCGGGGTGGCGAGGTCGACGGCCACGCCGTTCGCGTGCAGACGCTCGATGTGGGCGTCGAGCCGGTCGAAGTCGTAGCGTCCCTCCTCCGGTTCGAGCAGGGCCCAGGAGAAGACGCCCACGGTGGCCAGGTTGACCCTGGCCCGGCGCATGAGCGCGTCGTCCTCCTTCCACACCGGCTCGTCCCACTGCTCGGGGTTGTAGTCCCCGCCGAAGGCCAGACCGCCCAGACGGTCGGTGATGCTGCGAGTGGTCATGGGGGTTCCTCGGTTAGGGGAGGGGCTGGGCGCCGGCGCACTGTCGAAGCGCTTCAACCTCCGACGCAAGTTAACGGAACGGTCTTGCGTAACACAAGGGTTCCTCTCGCACGAACAGCCCCTACTGCCCCCCTGATACGGCTACTTGGCAGGACGGCATGGTGAGACCTCGTGAGAGTCGTTCATCGAAGCGCTTCAGTCACCAGCTGATGGGCAGTCCCGTGAGGAACGAGGTGAGCCGCTGGGAGATGATCCGGTCGTCCCGGGCCGAGTAGTGCCAGTGGCACCCGAGGAAGTCCAGGTCCGCGTGGTCGAGGAACCAGTGGCGGACCCCGCTGTCACCTGCGTCGTTGCGCGCCTTGACCACCTGTTGGACGTGCTCGGCGAACGAGCCGCTGCCGAATGAAGGTCGGTCATGGCGTGAGGGGATGTCAACCGGCGTGCAGGGATGAATAGCGTCGTGCAAGCGATTCCACTGCCCGACTTGCTGCACTGCCTCACCTTTTGTGCGCACTCGGACATGTGATGTCTGGCGGGTGCTTCAGGGCCCGTGCGTCACTGGGGCGTCTACGATCTTCCCCACGCGAGGTTCGCCCCCGCACGTACGACCCCGTCCCCGCGTCCCCGCTCCCGAGGCACCGTGACCGAACTCCCGCCCGTACAGACCGCTTTCGTCCGGCTCGACGGGCCGCCCGACCCGGTGGCCATCGGCACGGGCGTCCACGGTCCGGCCGGGCACGTGGACGAATTCCAGTTGCCGGACCTGTGGCAGTTCCACCTCTACCAGTACGAGGCCGACCTGACCGTGGGCGGCGTCGAGCACCTGATCCGCCCCGGCACCGTCAGCCTCGTGCCGCCCGGAACGCCGGTCCGCTACCGCTACCGTGGCCGCTCCGAACACCTCTACGTGCATTTGCGCCTCGGGACGGCGGGTACCGCCCGTACGACGCCGACGGTTCAGCGCGCCGGATCCCAAGCCGCCGTACTCGACCGCCAGTTGCGGCAGGCGCTGGCCGCCTGGCCGCACGCCAGGGGCCGCGCGGTGGCCGAGGTGTGGGCCGCCCTGTGGGGCGTGGCCGAGCTGGACCCGCCCCGGGACGGGAACGCGCAGGCCCTCCATCCCGCGGTGGTCGCGGCGGTGGCCCTGATCGAGGCGCGGCTGGCAGAGCCGCTCGCCGTGCCCGACATCGCGAAGGCGGCCGGCGTCTCCCACAACCACCTGACCCGCCTCTTCGGCACCGCCCTGGGAGACACCGTCGTCGGCTATGTCCGCACCCGCAGGATGGAGCGGGCCCAGCATCTCCTGCGAGCCAGCACCCTCTCGATCTCCAGGGTGGCCGCCGTCGTCGGCATCCCCGACCTCCAGGCGTTCAACAAGGCCTGCCGCCGGGAGCTCGGAGCCTGCCCGCGCACCATCAGGGCATCCTGGAGCGGCACCCCGGCGCACCGCACCACGGTGAGAATCGACCAGTAGACGGTGAACACGGCCCACGCGCTCCGCGAGCGCCCGCTCCTAGCGTGTGCGTCATGACGACGGAGCCCGAGCAACTCGAAGCCGAAGAGACGTCCGACCGGGGCGGCACACTGATCGATTCGGTGCGGATGGCGCGCTTCGTGGCGAGCGGATCGCTGCGGCTCGACGCGGTGGTCCCGGCCGCGATGAACGCCGAGGCCCTGCGGGTGCTGGCGGACGGAGTGGAGTCGGTGCCCTACGGCACACCGGTGTCCCAGGCCTACGCACCGGGCTCCTTCCCCCGCAGGCTGCTCGAACTGCCTCGGGTGGCAGGCGCGTTGCGCAGTCTGGTCGGCCCGGAGCCGACGGTGGACCACCACGCCGTGCACATCCGTGAGCCGCGCGGGGGAGAGGCCCAGCCGCTGCACGCGGACGCCATCATCGACGTACGGCCGGACGCGTTCGACGTCCAGTTGATGTACTACCCGCAGCAGGTGACGCTGGAGATGGGCGGCACGCTGAGCGTGCCCGGAAGCCATCTGCGGCGCACCAACGAGTCCGACACCGGCCGGTACCAGAACCTCCGGGGCCAGGACCGGCTGGTCTGCCCGGCCGGAACGGTGGTGTTCCTGCACCACGGGCTCTGGCACGGGGGCCGCCGCAACGACAGCGACATCCGGCGCTACATGTTCAAGATCCGCTTCAATCCGACGGTGCGCCAGCGCCTCCTGTGGGACCACTCCGACCTGCACGACCCGCAGGTGCACGCCGAACTCGACGCGCACTTCCCGTGGTACGAGCAGGCCGCCGGCCGCCTGGAGCGGTACCAACGCGTCCTGCTGTGGAGGGAGTTGACCGGCGATCCCGCGTTCGACATCGACCACTGGGTGACCAGGGTCACCAACCGTCCCGAGGTGGAGTCCGCATGAGCATCGACACGACGCACCCCGTCCCGCAGACGGCCGGCACTCCGGTACTGCGGCAGCGGCTGCTGGTGCTGTACCTGTCCACGTCCGCCCTGGACGCACCGGTCGTCGGCTGGTCCCGCTACGACGGGACCGGCCGGACCTCCCCGACCGCGGGCGACAGCGACGAACCGCCGTACGAGTCGGGCGTGGCGGCCCTCTGTGACGGCTGGCGGCTGATCCAGGCCTCCCAGCTGATGCCTCCCGGGGCCGGCGGCGAGTACGAAGTCTCCTTCCTCAAGCACGAGTTCCTCTTCGAGCAGATCGTCGACGTGCGGGCGTAAGGCCACCGCGGCATGCCGCGCGTAGGTCAGCGGCCCCCGCCGGGGGAGTCCGGTGCGGCGGCGAAGACCCGGACGTCCCACGCGCCGAGCCGCACAGGCGTGCCTGCCGGGACCACGCCGTCGTCCAGGGTGTCGGTCAGGGCGTCGGTCAGGTCCCGCGGGGCCCGGACGGTGGCCGGTTGCCAGCTCCAGTTGTGGACGACATGCACGCGCCGCCCGTCCTCGGCGGTGCCGGTCGCGACGGTGACGGAGTCCGGCAGACCCTCCCAGCCGCTGCACGGCTCCGGTGCGAGCCATTGCGCGAGCGCACGGGCGAGCGCCCGGCCGGGTACGGTCCCGACACAGGTGACGCGCCCAGCACCGTGGCGGCGCGTGGTGACGGCCGGCCACCGGCCGAAGTGCGGGTGCGCGTACTCGGCGAGTACATCGGCGTCGTCCACCGCGAGCCCCTCCACCCAACGGGTCGCGACCGCGTCGCCCGGCAGCCGGAGCGCACTGTCAGGCGTGCTGCGCAGCGGCAGGTCCGCGTGCAGGTTGCTGAACTCGTCGTGGCGCACGCCCGAGGCCTTCACCAGACCCGCCGGTGTCACCTCGTGGCGCGCCCGCGCCTCCTCGTCGCCGTAGCCGGTGCGCGGCCCCAGCACGAGGTGGCCCCCGGCCTCGGCGTACGCGGCGAGCCAGTCGAGCAGGCCGTCGTCGGCCACGTACAGGCCGGGAGCGATCAGTACGGGGTGCAGTCCGGCCGCCCGTTCCGGAGCCAGGCCGGGCCGGCTGCCGCCGGTGTCGTGCAGCTGCCGGGCGTGCAGGATGCGCACCTGGCAGCCCGCCTCGAACGCGCCCCGGTAGAACGGTTCGAAGATTCCGTCGTACGATCCGCCGTCAGGACCGCCGGAGACGTCCGCGAGCGGCGGGTGGTGCTGCATCAGCCACTTGCTGGGCGCCGAGTACACCATCGCGATGTCGGCGTCCGGGGTGAGGTCGGCGACCAGCTCCCCGGCACGCTCGAACTCGCCGCCCAGACGGGCCAGTTCGGCGTACGCACGGCCGGGCCGGCCGCTGTGCGGGAGGATTCCGCCCCAGTACGTCTCGGTGCCGAAGTGCAGCGTGTGCCAGTGCCAGTACTCGATCATGCGGGCCCCGCGCGCGACCAGCGCCCACGCGGCCTGCCGCCACTGGCCGTCGAAGGCGGGCCGGTTGTCCGAACTGCCGCCGATCGCCTGGGCGTTGGTCTCCGTGACCAGGAACGGCTCCTGGCGCGAGGAGTAGATCCGGTCCGCGCTGTGGTGCAGCGCCCACGCCCCGTACGACATCCACTGCCCCGGCAGCTTCTCGTGCGGCGGCTCCGGCATGGTGAGGCTGTCCTGCATGTCGTAGTACGGGTTGCCCGCCGTGACGTCCAGGCTGTCGGTGAGTTCGTCGTCCTCCAGGCCGGGGGACCCGTAGGCCAGGCACGTGGTGACGAACTGGTCCGGCCTCGCGTACTCACGCACGATGCCGGCCTGCCAGGCGATGAACTCGCTGGTCTGCCGCGCCTGGAAGGCCCGCCAGGCCAGGTCGTACTGCGGCTGCGCGTTGCCCTCCGGCTTCCACAGGTCGGCCCAGGTGGACAGCCGGTGCGACCAGTACACCAGCCCCCACTCGCGGTTGAGGGTCTCCACATCGCCGTACCGCTGCCGCAGATCGTCCACGAACCGCTGGAAGACACCGTGGTTGTGCGGCAGCCGGGGGCCCGGCTCGTTGTCGACCTGGAAGCCGATGACGGCGGGGTGGGAGGCGTAGCGGGCCACGATCGCGCGAATCACCCGCTCCGCGTGGAACCGGAAGGCCGGATGCGTGATGTCGACCTCCTGGCGGCCGCCCCACGCGGCGGGCCTGCCGGCGGCGTCCTCGGCGGCGATCTCCGGGTACTGCCTGGCCAGCCAGGGCGGCACGGCGTAGGTAGGGGTGCCGAGGACGACGGATATGCCGCGTTCGTGGGCGCCGTCGAGGACGGGTTGCAGCCAGTCGAGGTCGAAGCGCCCGTTCTCGGGCTCCCAGGTGGACCAGACGGACTCGCCGACGCGGATGACGCTGAACTTCGCCTCCGCCATCAGATCGAGGTCGGTCTTCAGCCGCTCGTAGGGCTGGTACTCGTGGTAGTAGGCAGCGCCGAACAGGACGCGCCGGGGCAGGAATGTCATGAAAGGGGCCTCAAGGAGACGTAGGAGTAAGGAGATAAGCAGATGCAGGGTTACGGCTGCCGCTGCCCCTGGGTTGCCTCGGCGGAGCGCAGGTGCTCCCGCAGCCACCGCTCGGTGCTGCTGACGTGCAGAAGAGCGGCTGCCTGGCTCAGGGCCGGGTCCCGGTGGGAGAGCGCCGTGAAGATCGCCTCGTGCTCGGCGAGGGTGCGGCTCGCGGCCAGGCTGTCGACGCGCCCCTGCCAGATGCGGGCGGGCAGGGTGCGGCCGGATACGCCTTCGAGGAGGGTGAGCAGCGACTCGTTGCCCGAGGCCGCGACGACGGCCCGGTGGAAGGCGGCGTCGTGCGCGTTGAGCTGCTCGACATCGTCCTGGGCATCGCGCATCGCGTACAAGTGCCCCTCGATTTCGCGCAGTTGTGCGTTGCTGATGCGAGTGGCGGCGAGCGCGGTGGCGGCCGGTTCGAGGAGCCGTCGTACCTCCATCAGGTCCAGCAGTGCGCCCGGGTCGCTCTGCAGCAGTTCGACCGCGCCGCCCAGCCCCTCGAAGAGCAGACTGGGCGCGAGGCTGGTCACGTAGGTACCGTCGCCCCGGCGCACCTCCAACACTCTCGCGACGGACAGCGCCTTGACCGCTTCGCGCGCGAGGTTGCGGGACAGGCCCAGCTGGAGGGCCAACTCCGGTTCCGGCGGCAGCTTCGAGCCAGGAGGCAGGGCGCCGGTGCGGATCAGCTCACGGATCTGCTCGATGGCCTTGTCGGTCAGCGACACTTCGTCCCCCACATGTGACACAGAAACACAGGATGTCCACATGGTCGCCCACCGTCAGCCGCTCACAGCTCCCTGACGTGCGGCACCGCGACCCCGTCGGGCGCCGTGACCGTCACCGTTCCGCTCCCCGTGTCGCGGGTCACCCGGTAGGTCGCTGCCGTGCGGCCCGCGTGGTCGGGAAGCCGGACGGTCGCGTCGTGCGTTCCGGGGGTGACCAGCAGGGTGAGGCCGTCGGCCCAGTCGCCGTCGGGACGGAGCTCGTCGGCGCCGAGAGGGAGCACCGCGCCCGGCCGGACGTACAGCGGCAGGCTGTCGAAGCCGTGGTTCTCGCGGCGCCAGCACGGGCCCTGCACCTGTTCACCGGTCAGCAGATGCGTCCAGGTCCCTTCGGGGAGGTAGAACTCGACGTCGCCGTGGTCGGTGAACACCGGGGCCACGAGCAGGTCGGGGCCGAGCATGTACTGCCTGTCGAGCGTGCGGGACGTCGGGTCGTCGGGGAACTCCAGGAGCATGGGCCGCATCAGGGGCACACCTTCGCGGTGGGCCTCGGCCGCGGCGCCGTACAGATACGGCATCAGGCGGTGCTTGAGCCGGGTGAACTTCCTTGTGACGTCGACCGCTTCGGCACCGAACTCCCACGGCACCCGGTACGAACTGGAACCGTGCAGCCGGCTGTGCGAGGACAGCAGACCGAAGGCCAGCCAGCGCTTGAAGACGGCCGGGTCGGGGGTGCCCTCGAAGCCGCCGATGTCGTGCGACCAGAAGCCGAATCCGGACAGCGACAAGGAGAGCCCGCCGCGCAGCGACTCCGCCATCGCGCCGAACGACGCCCAGCAGTCGCCGCCCCAGTGCACCGGGAACTGCTGGCCGCCCGCCGTGGCCGAGCGCGCGAACAGCACCGCCTCGCCGATGCCGCGCTCCTTCTGCAGCAGTTCGAAGACGACCTGGTTGTAGAGGTGCGTGTAGTAGTTGTGCATGCGCTCCGGGTCGGAGCCGTCGTGCCAGTGGACATCGGTGGGGATGCGCTCGCCGAAGTCCGTCTTGAAACAGTCGACACCCTGGTCGAGGAGGGTCTTCAACTTCCCCTGGAACCAGGCGCAGGCCTCCGGGTTCGTGAAGTCGACCAGGCCCATGCCGGCCTGCCACAGGTCCCACTGCCAGATGTCGCCGTTCGGCCGCCGCACCAGGAAACCGCGCTGCGCGGCCTCCTCGAAGAGGGCGGACTTCTGGGCGATGTACGGGTTGATCCAGAGGGAGATCCGCAGGCCCCGCTCCTTGAGGCGGGCCAGCATGCCCTGCGGGTCGGGGAAGACGTCCGGGTCCCATGCGAAGTCCGACCACTGGTACTCGCGCATCCAGAAGCAGTCGAAGTGGAAGACGCTCAGCGGGATGTCCCGCTCGGCCATGCCGTCGACGAAGGACGCGACGGTCTCCTCGTCGTACTGCGTGGTGAACGACGTGGTCAGCCACAGGCCGAAGGACCAGGCCGGCGGCAGCGCGGGACGGCCGGTGAGGGCGGTGTAGCGGCGCAGTACGTCCTTGGGGGTGGGTCCCGCGACGACGTAGTACGTGAGCGTCTGGTCCTCGACGCTGAACTGCATCTGGCCGACCGACTCGGAGCCGATCTCGTAACCGACCCTGCCGGGGTGGTCGACGAACACGCCGTACGCGCCGGCGGTGGAGAGGTGCAGGCTGAACGGCACGTTCTTGTAGGCCTGTTCGCTGCTGGTGCCGCCGTCGGCCTGCCACATATCGAGGGCCTGGCCGTTCTTGACGAACGGGGTGAAGCGTTCGCCGAGGCCGTAGACCTGCTCGCCGACGCCGAGGGCGAGCTGTCCGGCCATGTGGTGGGCGCCGTCGGGGGTGGTGAAGAAGGCCGTGCCTTTGACGCCCGCCCGTGTCACCTCGCGCCCGTCCGCACCGTGGAAGGACAGCGTCCACGGGGCGGCGGCGTCCAGCCGGACGGACAGGGCGCCGCTCGCCAGCTCGACCACGTCGCCGTCGCGGCGTACCTGCCCGGTGGGGGTGTGCGCACCGGGCAGCGCGAAGTCGGGGCCTGGGCGGCGCTTTCCCGCGAGGTGCGTGACGCGGACGCCGATGACGCCCTCGGCGGGGGAGAAGCAATCGGCCGTCAGCAGCGGGGAGTTGAGGGTGTGACCACGGCGCTCGACGCGCCTGACGGCGGCGTACGCGGTGAATCTGTCGGTGCTCGTACGGATGTCTCGGACCTCGGTGGCGTACGAGGCCTGGACCCCGTCGCGCATCAGCCAGAAGCCGTCGGTGAACTTCATGTTCTTCCCAGGGGAGCAGAGGTGGTTCAGGTCAGCAGGGCGGGCGACGGTGGTGAGGGAGACGCCGTCACCACCTGGGGGCGCGGCCCACGGCCCTTCAACTCACTTCGATCGTTAAGGCGGGACTGCCGCCAACGCCATTTGAGCGTAAGGAAAACGAAAGAGCAAGGGTCACAGGGCGGAAATCGGTGAAGCGCTTCGACACGCTGTGCACTGGGAGTTGAGGGAGTAGTTGGGAAAATGACCCGTCCGATGGGGTAGCGCTTCAACACGTCATGGCGTATTAGTCATGTCGGAAAACAAACCACGTGCGGAGCGGACACAGACGTTCCGCCGGGACCAGCCACCCCTCCCAGGCAAGGCAACCACCGTGACAGCAGCTCCCTCTGCGAATGTGACGCGCGCCGGGCACCGAAGTACCGGCCGGCGGGCCGTCGTCCCGTTCGGCGTTGTCACCGCGCTCGTCGCCGGCGTCGCCCTCGCGGGCTGCGGCCAGCAGCGTGACGGCCACGTCTTCACCGTCCTCAACTCGTCGACCGACGACTCCTACCACGGCTGGGACGCCGACACGCTCTCGCGCTGCGGCAAGCAACTCGGCATCACCATCGAGCAGCAGAGCGTCCCCGCCGCACAGGTGATGACCAAGTCGCTGCGCATGGCGTCCTCGAAGTCGCTCCCGGACGTCATCCAGTTCGACGCCTCCGAGATGCCGACGTTCGCCGAGGCGGGCGGCCTTGTCGACCTGCGCACCCTCGGTCTGTCCACCGAGGACGTCCCCCGGGGCATCGTCGACTTCGGCTCGTACCGGGGCACGTACTACGGGGCCGCCCGCACGGTGAACACCCTCGCCCTCTTCTACCGCAAGGACATCCTCGACAAGGCCGGTCTCCAAGTGCCCACCACTTGGGCCGAGATGAAGGAGACCGCGAAGAAGCTCACCCAGGGCAAGCAGTACGGCATCGCCCTGAGCGCGGGCGGAGCGGAGGACGGCGTCTTCCAGTTCACCCCGTTCATGTGGTCCAACGGCGGTGACGAGACGGAGCTGGATTCCAAGAACGTCGCCGGGGCGCTCGACTACTGGAAGGGCCTCCTCAAGGACGGCTCGCTCTCCAAGTCGACCGTCAACTGGACGCAGGCCGACGTCAACGACCAGTTCATGGCAGGCAACGCCGCGATGATGATCAACGGCCCGTGGCAGGTGGAGACCCTCAACAGCAAGAAGAGTCTGCACTGGGGGATCGCGCAGATCCCCGTCCCCAAGACCGGCGACAAGTCGGTCGGCCCGCTCGGCGGCGCCATCCTCACCGTGCCCAACACCGGCGACACGGCTCGCGAGAAGACCGCCGGGCAGATCATCCAGTGCATGTCCTCCGAGAAGGAGCAGATCACCTACGCGCGCAACAGCTGGATGGTCCCGGCGAACGAGAAGGCCGCCGCGAGCTGGCGCAAGGAAGTGCCCGAACTCGACGCCCTCGCCGACCAGGTGGCCACCGCCCGCTCCCGTACCACGAAGGTCGGAGCCGGCTGGTCGTCCGTGTCGCTGGCTCTCCAGAGCGCCTTCCAGTCCGCGCTCACCGGTCAGGACAGCGCCGCGGCGCTGAAGAAGGCGCAGGCCCGCGCCACGAGCGGGAACTGAGGGGACACACGCACATGTCGACCACCACCGCTTCGGCGCCCGCCGTCGAGCCTGCCGCTCCCACGAAGACGCCTCGTCCGCAGCGCGCCCGACGCCGCCGCAAGCTTTCCCAGTGGGGCTTCGTCGCTCCCGCCGTCGTCTTCATGCTGCTGTTCTTCGGCTACCCGCTCGTCCGCAACGTCGTGATGAGCTTCCAGGACTTCTCGCCGTCCACGTTCTTCGACGGCAAGTCCCCCTTCAACGGCACCGACAACTGGAGCAAGGTCCTCCACGACGACCTCTTCGGCAGGGCGCTGTGGCACACCCTCGTCTTCACGGTCGGCTCCCTGCTCGGCCAGTTCGGCATCGGCCTCGCGCTCGCCGTCTTCTTCACCAGGCGGTTCCCGCTCAACGGGTTCCTGCGCTCGCTGATCCTGCTGCCCTGGCTCGTCCCGATGGTCGTCTCCGGCATCGTGTGGCGCCGCATCCTCGACCAGGACACCGGCGTGCTGAACTCCTTCGCCGACACCCTCGGACTCGGCGGGCACGCCCCGTGGCTGACCAGCCCCGGCACGGCCCTGCTCTCCGTGATCCTGGTGAACATCTGGATCGGCATCCCGTTCCACATGGTGATCCTCTACGGCGGGCTCCAGGAGGTCCCCAAGGAGATGTACGAGGCCGCGGCCCTGGACGGCGCCTCCGCCTGGCGCACCTTCCGCTCCATCACTCTGCCGCTGCTCAAGCCGGTCATCACGGTCGTACTCGTGCTGGGCTTCATGTCGACGGTCAAGATCCTCGACCTGATCCTGGCCCTCACCGACGGCGGCCCGGCCGACTCCACACAGACGCTCGGCACGCTCACGTACCAGAACTCCTTCGTGCAGCTGGACTTCGGTGCGGGCGCGGTCGTCGGCAACGTCCTGATCCTGATGTCCGCCGTCTTCGCGGTGATCTACCTGCGGGCCAACCGCTTGGAGGAGAAGTGACCGGCATGGCGACCACTCACCCGCCCGTCGTACGGAGGCCGGGGCGCCGCTGGGGCGCCACCGTGGCGGGCACGGTCTTCCTCTGCGTGATGCTGTTCCCGTTGTACTGGATGCTCAACACGGCGCTGCAGCCCGAGTCGGGGCTTCTCGAAGTCTCGCCCGTACCGCACTCGTTGGACCTGTCCGGCTTCACCGCCGCCCTCGGTGAACAGGGCGGCCACCTGCTGACCTCCCTCGCTGTCGCGCTGGGCGCCGTCGTCATCTGTCTGGCGATCGCCGCACCCGCCGCGTACGGGCTCGCCCGGTTCCGGCTGCCCGCCGCCAGGAGCATCGTGTTCGGCACCCTCATCACGCAGATGGTGCCGGGCATCGTCGTCGCCAACGCCCTCTACAGTGCGTACGTCGAACTCGGCCTGGTCAACTCCTACTTCGGGCTGATGCTCGCCGACGCCTCGCTCGGCATCCCCTTCGCCATCGTCCTGATGCGCTCCTTCATGCTGTCCGTCCCCAGGGAGGTCATCGAGGCGGCGGAGGTCGACGGCGCGGGCAGATTGCGTACGTTCGTCCAGGTCGTGCTGCCGATGAGCCGCAACTCCCTGATCACCGCAGGGCTGTTCTCCTTCCTGTACGCGTGGAGCGACTTCATGTTCGCGCTCACTCTCAACACCACCGACGACGTCAAACCCGTCACGCTCGGCATCTATCAGTACATCGGCGCCCACGTCGGCGACTGGGGGTCGGTCATGGCGGCCGCCGTCCTGTCGGCGGTCCCGGCGGCCGTGCTGCTCGTCCTCGCCCAGAAGTACATCGCCGCCGGCATCACCGGCGGCTCCGTCAAGTAGGGCCTCACGTAAGGTTTCCCATGAGCGACTTGTCACCCATGCCCTCCTTCCCCCCGGGCTTCGTGTTCGGCGCGGCCACCGCTTCGTACCAGATCGAGGGCGCCGTCGACGAGGACGGCCGCGGCCCCTCCATCTGGGACACCTACAGCCACACCCCGGGCCGTACCGACGGCGGCGACACCGGCGACGTGGCCTGCGACCACTACCACCGCTACCCCCAGGACGTGGCGCTCCTGCGCGACCTGGGCGTCGACTCGTACCGGTTCTCGATCGCCTGGCCGCGCATCCAGCCGACCGGGCGGGGGCCCGCGAACCCCAAGGGCCTCGACTTCTACTCCCGCCTGGTGGACGAGCTGCTGGCGGCGGGCGTCGAACCGGCCGCCACCCTCTACCACTGGGACCTGCCACAGGCCCTCGAAGAGCGGGGCGGCTGGCGGGTCCGGGAGACCGCGGAGCGGTTCGCCCAGTACACGGCGATCGTCGCCGAGCACCTCGCCGACCGCGTCCCGCGCTGGATCACCCTCAACGAGCCCTGGTGCAGCGCCTTCCTCGGCTACTCGGTGGGCCGCCACGCACCCGGTGCGCAGGAGGGCACCGGCGCGCTCGCCGCAGCACACCATCTGCTCGTCGGCCACGGCCTGGCCATGCGGGCGCTGCGCGCGGCCGGTGTGCGCGAGGCGGGCATCACCCTCAACCTCGACCGGAACGTCCCCGCCACCGACTCGGCCACCGACCGTGCCGCCGTCGTCCGCGCCGACACCCAGCACAACCTCGTGTGGACCGAGCCGCTCCTCGCGGGCCGCTACCCGGGCACGGACGAGGACACCTGGGGCGAGCTCATCACCCGGCAGGACTTCCGGCGCGAAGGGGACCTCGAACTCATCGCGCAGCCAATGGACTTCCTCGGTGTCAACTACTACCGGCCGATCGTCGTCGCGGAGGCCCCGCACCGCGAGAGCGACCCCGCGCTGCGCGTCGCCACCGACAACCGGTACACCGAGAGGCCGTATCCGGACGTCCGCCGTACGGCGATGGGCTGGCCGGTCGTCCCCGAGACCTTCACGGACCTGCTGACCTCGCTCAAGGAAACGTACGGCAAGGCCCTGCCGCCGATCCACATCACGGAGAACGGCTCGGCGGAACACGACGAGGTCACCGCGGACGGAGCCGTGCACGACGCCGACCGCATCGCCTACCTGCACGGTCACCTCACGGCACTGCGGACCGCCATGGACGCGGGCGTCGACGTACGCGGCTACTACGTCTGGTCGCTCCTGGACAACTTCGAATGGGCCCTCGGCTACGCGAAACGGTTCGGCATCGTCCACGTCGACTACGGCACGCAGCGGCGCACACCGAAGGACAGCTTCCACTGGTACCGGGAGCTGCTCGCGGCACGCCGGGGGTGACTGACGCCGGCACCGTGCGGAAGCCGGACCGCCGCCGGGTGCACGCCTCCTGACGGACCGCGGCCAGGTGCACGGCACCTGACGGACCGCCGCCGGGTGCACGGCTCCTGACGGACCGTCAACCCCCGTCGTGCGGGTCCGGCTCTCTCAGTCGAAGACGTCCAGGAGGTCCAGCCAGGAGCCGTCGTCGTGGGAGGCGGGGCGGGCCCGCATCGGGACCGGATCCGGGTAGGTCTCCGCCGCGGCCCTCGCGCGGACGATGTCCGGCCCTCCGCACGCCGCGACCGCGAAAGCGCCGAAGACCTTGGCGAACGCGGCCGGGTCGCGGAACTCCACGCCGAACGCCCGGCCGTCCCGCAACGGCACCCACACCACCCGGTCGAACCGTGCCCAGTCCAGCACCGGCTGGCCGTCCGCGGTCGACCGTCCCTCCAGCCACAGCCGCGCCACGTGCAGCAGGTTCACCTTCTCCATCGGCAGCCGCTTGCGCCGCACCCGCAATTCATGCGCCGCGAGCGTGACTTGCTGGTCCTTCCTCGGGTACCAGACGACACCGATCCCGAACGGCACCCACAGCAGGATCCCGATCATCGGCCAGACCAGAGCGTCGCCCCACGACCGGAGCAGCCCGCCGTCCAGCAGGTACAGGGCCCCGAAGACCACCACCCACTTCGCCGTCATCCGCCAGAACCCGCTGCCCTGCCGGTACAGGACCCGCCGCTTCCCCGTCATCGCCATGCCCGAACGCTATCCGCCGCCCCGCTGCCCACCGTAGGCACCCTTCGGCAGCCGGGCCGTACGAAACCCCTTGCGCAATGGTCAAGAGTCCTTGACCATTGGGTGCATGCCTACCGAAGATCTTCCCGAGACGTTTCACGTCACCACTGATGAGCAGCTGCGCGCCGTCTCCAATCTCACGCGTCACCGGATCATGGCCGTGCTGCGCTTCGAGCCGGCGACCATCACGCAGATCGCCGGGCGGGTGGGCCTCGCGAAGGGGAGTTCCAGCTATCACGTGCGGCTGCTGGAGCGGGCCGGACTGGTGAAGGTGGTGCGGACGCGGAAGGTGCGGGGGGTCACCGAGCGGTACTACGCGATGGCCGCGCGGTCGATCGCGCTGCCGGATCCGGGTCAGGGCGGGCCGGATGTGCTGATGCGCAACGCGGTGGCGGACCTGGAGGCGTCACCGGTGGAAGAGCGGCAGGTGCGGATGACGCATCTGCGGCTCACCGACGAGCAGTTCGCAGAGCTGGGGGCGCGGCTGCGGGCACTGGCGGACGAGTACCGGGAGCTGTCCGATCCGTCGCTGCCGGACGCGTCACTCGTCTTCGCGCTGTTCCACCCGGTATCGCGCGAGCAGGCCGAGGGAGACTCCAAGTGACCCAGGACGTACGGAGGTTGCCGACCGGCTTCGGACGGCTGTGGACCGCACAGACAGTCTCCTCGCTCGGTGACGGGGTGACGCACGGCGCGCTGCCGCTGCTCGCGTTGATGCTGACGCGGGATCCGATGGCGCTGGCCGTCGTGACGGCCGCCGGGACGCTGCCGTGGCTGCTCTTCGGGGTGGTCGGCGGTGCACTGGTCGACCGCTGGGACCGCCGGCGCACGATGTGGGTCGCGGACACGGCGCGTGCGGTGCTGCTCGTGATACCGGTGGCGGCCGCCGCGTTCGACCTGCTGAGCATTCCGCTGCTCGCGGCCGTCGCCTTCCTGCTCGGCCTCGGCGGACTCTTCTTCGACACGGCCGCCACGGCCTATCTGCCGGACCTGCTCGGCCGCGACCCCGCACTCCTGGAGCGCGCCAACTCCCGCCTGCGCGGCGCCCAGACCGCCGCGTCCGGCTTCGCGGGCCCGCCCGCGGGCAGTGCGCTGCTGGCGCTCGGGCGCGCGGTCCCGCTGCTCGCCGACGCGGTGTCGTTCGCGCTCTCCGCATTGCTCGTACGGTCACTGCCCGCCGTGCCCCGGCCCGTACCGGAGGCCCGTGAGTCGCTGCTGCGCCAGGCGCGGGCCGGAGCCTCGTACGTATTGCGCAATCAGTTGCTGCTCGGGCTGGCGCTGCGTCCGGCGGTCGGGAACATCGCCTTCCTCGCCCTGGAGACCGTCCTCGCCCTCTTCGCGCACGAACGTCTGGGCATCGACACCTACGGCTTCGGCCTGCTCCTCACCGCGGAGGCCACCGGCGGCCTGCTCGGCGCAGCAGTCGCCTCCTTCCTCGGCCGACGACTCGGCACAGGCACCGCGCTGACCTGCACGGCCGCGGTCGAGGGACTCGCCATCCTGGGCCTGGCCGCCGCCCCCAACCCGTATGTCGCCGGGCTCGCGCTCGCCGTCTGCGGGGCGGGCATGGGCGCCACGATGGTGCTCGCACCCTCCCTCCGGCAGGCGATCGTCCCGGCCCACCTGATGGGCCGGGTCGCCTCCACCTCCCGCATGCTCGCCATGTGCGCCGCCCCGTTCGGCGCCTTCCTCGGCGGCTGGCTGGCCACCACGTACAACGTGCGCACCCCGCTCTACGCCGCCGCCGGCCTCCTCCTCACCATGACCGCCGTCACGGCGACCATGACCAGCAACCGCCGGGTCGAGGCCGCGCTGCGTGACGCTGCCTCAGCCGACGATCCTGGCCACCGTGAATCCCCGGATCCCCTTCGGGAGGGTGCAGCGGATCCGGTGTGACGCTCCGCCGTGGTTATCGTGGCGGAGCAGGCTGGACGGGAGCGGCGCGAGGCCACCGTGAACCAACCCTGCGGGAAGAGACGAAGCGATGACCTTGCATTCCGATGTGGCCGAGTTGCTGGCGGGGGCCGGCATCGTCGATGTGGACGTGGACGATGCCGTCGCGGACGAGCACGTCCGAGGCTCCGCGTACCAGCGCATCGTCTCGGTGACCGCCTCCTCGCGGAGCCGTGACCGGGACCGCGCGATCGTTGCCACGATCCTGCGGGACCCCCACGAGATGGGGTCCAAGACGGCGGTGGTCGCCCTCGTGGACGCGATCGCGAGGAAGGTGAGCGGTCCTGCCGAGTTCCGGCAGTGGTCGGCCGAACTGCTGCCGGAGATCGACCGGCTCAAGACGGAGGCGTACCGCGAGTTCATCCGCCGCCGCATCCACGACTGGCTGCTCTGTCTGTCCGTCGAGGACGGTCACGTGCCGGCACCGGGCGAGCTGGCGGAGGTCACGGACTGGATGCAGCGCGTCCTCGCAGAGGAAGCGACGTCGCCGGCGGTACTCGCCACGCTCGCCGAGTCGGCCAACACCAGGAAGACACGGAACATCGCGAAGCACCGAGCCGGATTGCCGGTTCTTCGAGTCGAGCGGCCTGCCGGGGCCGAGCGGGGCTGAGCCGGCCGGGCCCGGTGGCCCGGTGGTCTGGCCGCGCAGATGCGTGCCGTCCTGGCCGGGGAGCTCGACGACGTACACAGAGCACGGTCCCTCGTCCCCCACCTCCTGGACGTCGGCTTCGACCGGAACCCGGGGACAACACCCCTGCGCCGCATGGACTTCGTCCTGGCCCAACGGTTTCGGAAACCGGCCCGGCCCCGGTGATCCCGCGACGACGCTGCCCGAACCCGGCCCGGTGAACGAGGCACTCGCCGACACCGTCGCCCCGTGTCCGCCCGCAAGAACCTGCCCGGCGGCATCGGCGCCGCCTGTGTGATCGGTCTCCGCGACCACCGGACAGGCCTGTCCCAGCGGCTGACGCGCCGCCCCTCGCTGCCCCTCGCCGTCCCGCGCCGCCCCGCCCCGAGACGGAGCCAGGAGTCGGCACTTGCCGTGCCATCGCCGAGGATCTAGCATCCCCTCTCGATCACCACAATTGGTCCAGTCCATTTCAGCCTGAGGTCGAACACCACGTCGGGAGAGATCTGTTGGCCCCGTTCCCGCTCGCTTCGGAACAACGCAGCATGCTCTTCCTGGAGGGCCTCTTCGGTCCCGGGATCTTCCGCAACACGCTCATCGCCCTCCCGCTCCGGCCCGGGACGACGAGAGCCCGGATCCAGTCCGCGATCACGCGTCTGCAACAGCGGCAGGAGGCGCTGCGCAGCGCTCTGGTCGGGCGTGCGCCCTACCTTCAGCGGATCGAGGCCGTCGATCCGCTGTTGCGTACCGTCGTCGCGCGGCCCGGCGAGAGCGCGGGAGACCTGTTGGCCGCCAGGAAGGTCGTCTGCCTGGGGTCGACGCAGGTGCGCGAGGTCCCCGGCCGCGCGGAGTACGAGCTGATCGAGGACGCCGCCGGGCTGGAGCGATTCCTGCTGGTGACCCTGGACCACATCGTCTGCGACGGGCATGCCGAGCGAGTCCTCGCGGCCGAGCTGACGGCGCTGCTGGAGGAGGACGAGTCCGGGAGCCGCAGGAGCGGTTCGGACGAACTGCCGGTGGGGTTCCGGGAGTTGTGTGAGCAGCGGGTCGAGGCCGCGGTGAATGCGGAGCGCGAGATACGTTACTGGTCCCGCTCCCTGAAGAGCCTCGAACCGGTTTCGGGACTGATACCCAGACCCGGCGGGCCGGCCGGCGAACTGTCTCTGAGCCAGGTGCAGAAGCTCTACCGTGGACCGGCACTGCACACGCTGGTCGCCGCTGTCTGCCGGGCCCATGGAGCCACCGCGTTCTCCGTGTTGGCGGTACTGACCGCGGCTGCGATTCGGCATCGCGGCGGGCCCCGTACCCTCGCACTGTTCACGCCGGTCTCGACGCGGCAGCGGCCGGGGTTCGACGTGGCGGCCGGCTGCTTCGTACACGACCGTCCGGTGATCTGCCACGTCGATCCGGACCGGACGCCGGCGGACTCTTTCAGGTCCGTCATGAGCCAGAATCTGGCCGCGCTCCGGTTCTCCGCGCTGAGCGTCGCGGATCTTGCCCACGCCGTACCGCCGTTGGGCGAGGCGCTGCTTTCCGACGGCATCGACTACGTACAGCTGCACGTGGGGATGCCGGCGGAGTCCGCGACCGGGGCGACATGTGTTGCCGAGGCGACCGGCCCGGTGCCGGCCCCGGACGAACGCGAGCTCCGCGACCTGGGACCCTTCCAGCCGGCCCTGGACCTGAGCGTCACCACTCTGCGCTTCGAGTTCACCCCCGAGGCCACGACCGTGCGGGCCTTCTGCGGGGGTCCCCCCGGCGGGCTGGCCGTGGCCGAGAGCCTCGCCGACGACGTGCTGGCGCTGCTCGCCGGCGTACTGCGCGACGCGGACGGCACGGTCGGGGCCCTGGTCGAAAGCTCGCTGTCGCGATGAGTGCGGAGGTGCGCTCCGGGCACGGCGGTCCCGTCGAGGTCAAGCGGCGCGAACGGCGGCTGTGGTCACGGGACTTCGGGCTGTTCTTCCTCTCCCGGGCCGTGGCCCGGCTCGGTGACACGATGCTGCCGGTGGCGCTGGCCGCGGGACTGCTCCAGCAGGGGTACGACGTCACGTCGGTCGGTGTGGCCATGGCGGTGCCCACGGTGTCCTGGGCGGGCCTGGTGATCTTCGCAGGGGTGATCGCCGACCGTGTCAATCCGCGTCGGCTGATGATCGGGGCCGACCTGGTCCGGCTGGTCAGCCAGTGCCTCGCGGCCGTCCTCTTCTTCTCCGGTCACGTGGTGCTCTGGCAGGTCCTGGTGATCGGTCTCGTCAACGGCGGCGCCGCGGCGGTCTTCCAGCCCGGAGTGGCAAGCACGGTGCGCCAGTTGTCCGCGGACGCGCAGCAGGGCAACGGGGCGATCCGCACCGTCGAGGCGGTGATGTCGCTCGCCGGCCCGACGGCCGCAGGACTGCTGGTCGCCGTGACGTCGGCCGGCAGCGTCTTCGCCGTGCACGCCGGGACGTACGCGGTCAGCGCCGTGTGCCTGTGGGTGATGCGGCTGCCGGACCGTGCGGCGGCGCCGCAGACGCGCGCCGAGAAGACGGGTACGACGCCGTCCGGGACCGGCGGCATGCGCCAGGGCCTGCGGGAGGGCTGGCTGGCGGTCCGGGTGCGGCCGTGGCTGTGGGGCGTACTGGTGCTGTGGTGCTTCTTCGCACTCACCGCGCGCGGCCCCGCCCAGCCGCTGATCGCGACGGAGATGGTCCAGCAGCACGGCCCGGCCGTCTACGGTCTCGTCAACTCGGCGCTCGGCTGCGGCACCGTCGTCGGCGGAATCCTCGCCATGCGGCTACGGCCCGCCTTCCAACTGCGGGCCGGGGCTGTGGGCGTGGCGCTGTTCGCCGTCTTCCCGTTCGCGGTGGGCAGCGGGCTTGCGGTGCCCGCGATCGCGGCGGGCGCGGCCGTCGGCGGTATGGGAATGGCGTTCTGGGGGGTGATGTGGGCGACCAGCATCCAGACCCAGGTCCCGCACGACGTGCTCAACCGCGTATACGCCTATGACATCGCCGGTTCGATCGCCCTTCTGCCGGTCGGTGAGGCGCTCGCCGGGCCCGCCGCGGAGCAGTTCGGCCTGCGCACCATGCTGCTGGCCGGTGCGGTGTGCACCGTGGTGGTGTCGGCGGCGCTGCTGAGCGTCCCGGCGATCCGGCGGCTGCGGCGGGTCGACGGTCCGCACTGAGCGGCCGGGCTCCGGCCGCCCGACTGCGGGGCGGGGCTGCGGTCGTCCGACTGCGGGGCAGGGCTGCGGTCGTCCGGCTACGACTTGACCAGGCGGCTGTCGAAGCCGGCCCGTACCAGATGGTCGTAGGCCCGGCGCACCGCGGCAGGCACCTGCTGCTCGGTCGCGAAGCCGAGCCGGGGATACTCCTGTATCCGCTGCAACTCCCCGGCCAGCATGTCCATGACGAGCTTCTGGTCTCCGATGGCCACCAGGTAGTCCTCCAGGCCGGTGCGCTCGGACGCGCACTGCACGGCGACCTCCGGCCACAGCTTGCGGCAGGTGGCGTAGGCCCGCCGCTCCATGTACGGCTTGCAGATGAGCATGACGGAATCGACGGCCGGGCCCCACTCGTCCAGCAGCGCGCGGGTGTAGGTGATGTTCTGCCCGGTGTTGACGGCGCGCGGCTCGACCAGGACGGCGTCGGCGGGCACTCCGCGCGCGATCGCGTGCTCCTGGTAGTGCACCGCCTCGCCGCGCGGAAAACGGTCCTTGGTGGTGGGGCTGTTGCCGCCGGTGAACACGACGAGCGGGAAGAGCCCGGCGTGGTAGTGGCCGACCGCGGTCGCCGCGACCCCGAGATCATGGCTGCCGAGCCCGATCGCCGCGGAGCAGGGGCGGACCGGTCGGTTCAGGACCAGGTAGTCCCACACCTGCTGTGCGGCGCGCAGATCCTTCTCATGGATGGTGATGGTCATGGGTGTTCCACCTTCGCCTCACGTGTGCGGGGTCAGCAGTCCGTCGATCAGATTCCGTGGCCGGGCGGCGGCGCCGAGCAGCGCCCGGTGCAGGGGCTCCAGCCGCTCGGGGGCGAAGCCGCAGGCGCGCCAGTCGTCGTAGGGCAGGGCGAAGCCGAGCTGCTGCCACAGCCGTGCGTTGGCGGCCTCGTGGCTGCCCGCAGGCTCCAGCAGGATCAACGGCGTGGCCGTCCAGAGGCTGTCGAGCAAGGTGCCACCGCCCGGTTTGCTGACGAGGGCACTCGCCGACCGGGCCAGCTCGTACGGCAGTTGTCGTCCCTGTTCCCCGGGATCCGCTCCCTGTTCCCCAGGGACCGCTCCCTCTTCCCCGGGGCCCGCGGGGACCCCGAGCAGCGGCGGCAGTCCGTCGTCGTGCCAGGGATGCCAGGTGGGGTCGAGGGTGAAGCAGCGGGCCCAGTCGACGGCGGCCGACTCCCCCGGCACGATCAGGTCGAGCGGCCGGCCGGCCGCCGCCAGCTCCCGCGCCCGGTCCTGGTAGCTGCCGATGGCCCAGCCGCCGCCGTGCACCAGCAGCCGCCCCGTGCGTGCGGACCAGGGCAGGGGCGGGCGCGTGTCGACGGGGATGGTCCAGGGCAGGGTGCCGTCGTCACGGGCCAGCCAGACGTGCTCGGCCTGGGGCACGAGGTGGCTCGCGCGGCGGTACGACGGTGAGACCACGGCATCGACGTGGCAGGCCACGATGCGCGCAGGCCGCGACCGACGGCCGAGGAAACTGTCGAGAAGGCGCAGCCAGAATCCGGAGAACACCACGAAGGTGTCCACCCCCTGCTCCTCCCAGCGCTCCTCAAGGGCGCCGCGGGCCTGCGGCGTGATGTCGTCCACCGGGTCGGATGCCAGTCGCTGGGCGGCCAGCGCGAAGCGCAGATCCTGCTGGAAGTGCCTGCGGGACTCCACCACGGCCGCCAGCCGGTCGTCCGGCAGCCAGCGTTCCAGTACGTCGACGGAGACGTCCGCGCCGCGCTCCCGCAGCCGTTGGGCAAGCCGCAGACCGGGAACATGGGCGCCGAGCGCGACCCCGGAGGTGAGGACGGCGATCATCCTGTACGTACCTCCGCGCGTGTCGTGCGGATCCCGGCGGCCGCCGCGCAGCTCTCGGTGCGACCGCGCAGCGCGGGGAAGTCGTCCGGCGCGCAGAACGCGGCGCAGACGAGCCGGCCCCGCGGGGCACACAGGCTGCCGCCGGAAAGCGGCAGTACCCCGGGGCGTGCGTCGCCCCCGTACAGCAGCCCCTCCGTACGCAGCGCGGAGAGCAGGGAGGTCACGTCGGCTCCGTGGTCCACGAACATGTCCTGCTGCCACAGATGGGCGCGCAGGCCGTGCGTCCTGGCACGTTCGTCGAGTTCCAGCGTCAGCAGGCCCATCGACATCCGGGCGTTGATCTCCAGTACGGGCAGCCAGCCGCCGTCGGCCAGCAGCATGGAGTCGATCCCGGCAGGGCCGAAGTAGCCCGCCGCTGCCAGGGCGCGGGCCACCTTTTCCAGGACGGCCCGATAGCCACGGCGGTCGAGCTCGGCCGGCAGATCCGGCGGCACCGGGTGGGAGACCGCGTGCCGGTAGCCGCCGTTGGTCATGCCCTGCAGGCCGCGCAGGGACCAGGTGCCGTCCCGGCGCACCTCCAGATGGGCGGAGAAGTCCAGGGCCCGCTCGTAACGGCGCTGCACCACCAGCTCGGTACGCAGGCCCTCGTCCTCCTGGGCCTGCAGTCTGCGTACCAGCCGGCGCAGCGCGCCCGGCCCGGCGACCTCGACGGTGCCGCGGCCGGCCACCCCGTAGGGGTCCTTCACCAGGACGGTGCCCTGCAACTCTTGCCCTGCGACCGCCAGTTCGGCGGAGGAGCGGACCACGGTGCCCGCCCCCGGCAGTTCCAGCCGGGCCGCCAGCTCCGACGACCACACCTTGCCGTTGACCTGCTGGACCACGGAGAGCGGTGGCAACGCACCGGCCGTGCCAGGGAGTTGGCGCAGCAACTGTGCGGTCGCGGGGAGCACCGCGTACGGCTGGATGTCCGCGGCCGAGGCGAGGGCGTGGCACAGCGCTAGATCGCCGGAGATCGCCTCTTCCACAGTGGCGCCGGTGTCGTCGGCAGCGGCTGGTCCGGCCGCGACCGACTGGAAGGTGAGGCCCGCCGCTCCGAGGGCTTCGAGCTGGGCCGGGGCCAGGGTGTTGCGGGTGACCAGCAGGTCTTGGGGCCGACAGGCCGCCGCAAGGACTTCGTCGAGGCCGCCGACCACCGTGTGGGCCTCGGCGCCCGCCAGGCTCGGCAGCCGGGCGAGGGAGGGGGGACGCCAGAACCGTTCCGCGTCGAAGGTGCCGAAGCGAGCGGTGCCCCGGGAGCGCAGTGGGCCGGTTCCGACCGTCACCGGGAGGGTTCCCGGTTCGCGACGACCTCCGCGCTGAACGTACGCACCGAATTGAGATGCTGCAGGCTCAGGTTCTCGAAGTCCAGCTCGATGTCGAATTCATCCTCGATCTGCAACAGAAATTGGATGGCCTCCAGCGAATCCAGACCGAGCTCACTCACCATATTGGCATCGGGCGAGATCTGGCCGGGCTCAAGCCGGCTGCTGAGCACGTGGGCCAGAACCTTCATCACGCGTATCTCGGTGTCCGTCATCTCCTGCACCGCTCATACCCCGTTCATGTAGAGAAGAATGCACTTCGAGCAGACCGGCATCATTCCCGTCTCCGCCAGAATCTTCCGGACCCGGCGGAACCGCTCGCCCTGCCACAGTTCCAGTGTCGGCGTCTCGTACAGATTCCCGACGACGAACTCCGGGAAGAACTTGCACGAACTCACATTGCCGTCCGCATGCACCTCCATGCGGTTGGTGACGGCCAGGCAGCGGGTGCGCCGCTGGGCCGGCTCCGAGGTGCCGAGGATGAACGACTCCACCTCGTCCTCCGCCAGATCCGGCTGGTAGCGGATCCGCGGCGACCAGGTGCGCGAGGCCAGCCGCGCCATCGAGTCCCGCAGCACCGGCAGCAGTTCCTCGGGAAGTTGGTACGTGTACGAGTGCCAGGTGGGCCGCGCCGTGCCGGTATCGGGCTCCAGCCAGGTGAAGTGCTCGTCGTACACCTCGTCCATCGCCTCGGCGATCTGCGGGCTGATGTACCAGGGGAACTGGAAATAGACGGTGTTGATTCCGAGTTCCTCCGCCCATTCCATGAACTCGTACATCCGGTGCACGGTGACATGGGAGACCATGCATCCGACCGACACCTGGCCGCGGTACTCGCCTTTTCGCTTCAGGTCGAGCATGGTCTCCATGTTCTGCACCGTCCGCTTGAATGTGCCGCGGCCGCGCAGTTCTTCGTGGTCGGAACCCAGCCCGTCCAGACTCACGAGAAGGTTGAGGTTCTCGCCTATCCGCAGCAAATCATCCATGTGGCGTTTGAACAGCAGGCCGTTGGTGCACATGGTCGTGGTGCGCGGATAGCGCTCGATCAGCCGTGACACCTCGTCGAAGCGACTGTGCATCAAGGGCTCGCCGCCCCATATGTACAGCTTTCCGGGCACCCCGGACGTCTCCTGCAAAATGTTCTCGACCAGTTTCGGGTCGAGCTCCTGGCGCTGCTTGTCGATTCCCCAGTCGCGGAAGAACCCCTGCTCATTCCACTGATAGCAGTGCGTGCAACGAAGATTGCACTTGTAGGTGAGTTGCAGGCTGACCTCGCGCGGCACATCCGCCGCATAGGCGCGGTCGGCGCGCAATCCAGCCCGGGATTCAGAGCGAATGGCAACCGTGTGTTTGATGTCCGCGAATTCCTTCGCGGTGAGGGTACGGCTCGTCCTGGGGGACATTTCTCTCCTCGGTTCGACCAGCATGTCAAAGCGAATTCGTGGAGCAATGCGACGCATCGTGGCGTGCGCACGTTGCCGCTGTCAACCGCCGGGCGGACTGTCCGGCCGAACCGGCAACCCCCCTGTCGCGAGCGGCTGTTCTGAGGTACAGCCCCAGGTGGGGGCCTTGACACCCACAGATGGTCTAGGCCATTATTTTCCTGCCTCACACTGCCTGCCGGACATGGGTGAGCAGCTGGATCTGAAATGCCGACCCGGAGGTCGACCATGGCATCGTGCGTGTTGGGCAGGCTCGCGAATGCGGTAATTCAACTCGGCTTCACCAGAGCGACGTCTCCTGACTAGGTGCGCCGCCGGATTTCCCAGTGGCTGGTTTCCGTCGTGCCCTCCGTGCGCAATGTCAGAAGTCCGGATCGGGCTGTTGCACTCACTGCAACGCTGCAAGTGAGAAGCCTGTGAAGTGGAATTTCCCGGCCCCGCCGTGCAGCATCATGAATCCCCGCCCCGCCCCGCCCCGCCCCGCCCCGACGCGACGGCGCCCGGCAGCGGGGGCTGCCGGGCGCCGTTGGGGGATTCTTCGGATCAGCAGGCCCCGAGGTCCTGCCAGACTCCCCACTCGCCGGTGGTGCCGGGCTCCTCCCCGGTCGTCCACCACTTGGCCTTCCAGGTGTGGCCCTTGTGCGAAGCCTGCTGGCCGCCGGTGTAGACCGTGGCACTTGCCCACGGCGCGGCCGTGCACTGGTGGCCGGTGCCGCCGGTGACGGTCAGGACGTAACTCGCGGAATGCAGGGCGGACGGGCTCGTGCCGGTGATGTTCAGGGTGTACGTGCCCGAAACGGTGGCCGCCGTCGTGTGCACGGTCAGCGTCGAGGAGCCGCCCGCGGTCACGGAGGAGGGGCTGAGGGTCGCGCTGACGCCGGCGGGTGCGCCGCTGACGCCGAGCGACACCGTCTTGGCCTGCCCCTTCGTCACCGCGGTCTGCACCGTGGCGGTGGTCGAACTCCCGGCCACCACCGACCCGTTGGCGGGCGTGGCGGTCAGTGAGAAGTCGTCGGCCGGGGTGGTGGTGCCGCTCGTGAACGGCGCGAAGATATGGGTGAAGTCCCAGGTGTTCTGCGGGATCCCGGAGCAGTTGTCGGCGGCCGCGCCGCCCGGACAGCTGCCGTTGTCCCGCTGCAGCGCCCAGAAGGACAGGGTGTTGATGCCCTTGGCGACGGCCCAGTGGTAGACCTGGGTGGCGTTGGCCAGGGTGAAGGTCTCGGCGGGGCCGAAGTCGTCGACGCCCGGCATCTCGGTGACGCCGATCATCCCCCAGAGCTGGGCGGGCGTCTTGGCCGGATAGAGCTTGGCGAGCTGGTTGTACAGGCCCTGTGCGGCCGTCTCCGTGTCGTTGGCCATCTGGTGGGTGGCGTTGTCGTAGTAGTCGAAGGTCATGAGGTTCGCGACGTCGACGCGCGCGCCGTTGGTCACCGCGTTCTTCAGGACCGCCAGCCCGCTCGCGGCGAGGCCCTTGGTCGTCGTCGGGAGCGTGTACGAGAACTCGACCTTGCGGCTGTTCGCGGCCGCCCAGTCCTGCACGAGCTTGATGGCCTTGTTCCTGCGGTCCACACCCGCCGCGTTGTCCAGCGAGTCGACCTCGATGTCCATGTCGAGGCGGGAGACGTCGTAGGTGGTGATGACCTTCTCGTACACCGCCGCGATCTGGTTGACTTCGGTGCAGCTGTCGGCGATCTCGGTGCCGGTCGTGTCCGCGGTGTACCCGCCGAAGGAGGGGATGACGTCCCCGCCGGCCGCCTGGATGGCCTTGATGTCGTTGCCGAAGGAGGACGCGGCGATCGGTGTGGAGGCGTTGCCGTTCCAGAGGGCGGTGCAGGAACCGGCCGTGGCGGTCTGGATGAACGCCATGGTCAGGTGCTTGGCCCCGGACTGGGCGGCCAGCGCGGCCGGGCTCTCGCCGGTCCAGGACTCGAAGTAGGGGGCGAACACGCGGGCGGGGAGCGGGGCGGCGGCCCGGGTGGTGTCGTCGGCGCCCGCTGCCTGTGCCGTGCCCAGGCCCGTCGCGGTGAGGGTCGCCGCGGCGAGCGAGGCGACGGCGGCGGCGAGGAGGGTGCGGACGGAGCGTCTGCTTCTCATGTCGGTCCAAGGTGTGGGGGACGGCTGCCGGCCTCCCTGCGGTGCGGCGGCAGTGAGAAGGGAATAGCCCCGTAGTCAGTGGCGCGTCAATGGCCTGAACCCATGCAGGACTAGACCAATTTCCGGGCAGACTGCCCGCTCTCTGGCGGGTTGTGCGACTGGCGGACTGGACCACTCCGTACGGTTTTGCCTGCCCATGAACCGGCAGGCGTGCCGCAGGGCGGCCCGACGTACCGCCGAACCCAGGGCTTCGCCGCCCGAGGGCGCCTCAGGCCAGGCCCGTCTCGATGGCGCGACGGACGGCGTCGGCCCGGTCGCGGATGCCCGCCTTGGCGAAGAGGTTGTTGATGTGGGTCTTGACCGTGGCCTCGCTGATGAAGAGCTTCTCGGCGATGCCCCGGTTGGGCAGTCCCCGTCCGATCAGCGTGAGTACTTCGCGTTCGCGGCGTGTGAGGTCCGCGGGCAGCCCCCGGCCGAACTGCCCCTCCCCGGGCGGCTTCTGGCCGAACTGCCGCTCCTGGGGCGGTCCCTGGCCGAGGAGCGGTGCCTTGGCCCTGGCGGTGGCGAGCAGCCGGTCCTGGACCTCGCGGTCGAGCACGGACTGACCGGCGGCCGCGGCCCGGATCGCCCGGGTGATGTCCTGGCGTCCCGCGTTCTTCGTCAGGTATCCGCGGGCCCCCGCACCCAGCGCGCCCAGGATCGAGTCGTCGTCGGCGAACGTGGTCAGCACGACCACCGCCACCTCCGGGTGCTCCTCACCCAGCCGGCGCGTGGTCTCGATGCCGTCCATCACGGGCATCCGCAGGTCCATCAGGACGACGTCGACCGGCCCGGCGGCGGCAGCCGCCAGCACCTCGGTCCCGTCCGCGGCGGCCGCGACGACGTCGATGTCATCGGACAGCGCGAGCACCGCGGCGAGCGGCTCCCGTACGGCGGCCTGATCGTCGGCGACGATCACCCTCAACCGCTGTGGCTTCTCGGTCGGTTCACTCATCCCGGGATCACTGCCTCCACTTGCCAGCCGCCCTGATCCGGCCCTTCGGTGACCGGTCCCGCGGTGACGGTTCCGCCCAGCAGGGCGACGCGTTCGCGCATTCCGATCAGCCCCAGTCCACTGCCGGAGCCCGCCTTCACCGTACGGCCGGCGGGTCCGTTGTGAACCCTCAGTACGGTCGACGAGGCGCCGAACTCCAGCTCCACGCCGACCTTTCCGCCGGGAGCGTACCGGGTGGCGTTGGTCAGTGCCTCCTGAGCGATCCGCAGCAGATTCTGCGTCACCCGGGCAGGCACCGTACGGACGGCCCCGGTGACGGCGAGCGCGTCGCGGTGGCCCGACGACTCGAGCATCGCGATCAGGCTCTCCCGCAGGGGAAGCGCGTCCTCGCGCAGCGCCTGCACGGTCCACTGCGCCTGTTTCAGACTCTCCCTCACCAGGCCGTGGGCCTTGTCGTTGGCCTCCCTGACCTTGTCCAGGTCGCCGGTGTCGAGCAGGGCGTCGGCCAGCTCCAACTGCATGTTGATGCCGGCCAGCGAGTGCGCCAGTACGTCGTGCACGTCCCTGGCGATCCGGCTGCGCTCGGTCAGTACAGCGGTCCGGGCCTCTGCCCGTGCGGCGCGTTCGGCCGACTCGGCCGCGGAGATCGCCGACAGTACCGCCCGGCGCTGGGTGCGGTTGACGATACCGACCAGCACGGGGGTGCCGGTGGCGAGACCGAGCGTCCAGTGCGACAGGTGGTATCCCGGCCCGAGGTGGAAGTACAGGACGGCGGCGCAGAGCAGACTGCACGTTCCGGCGAGGATCAGCGCAGGTCTGGTCTCCAGCCGATAGCCGATGTGCCCGGCGAGGAAGAAGGCGAAGAGGGAAGCCGTTCCGCCGCTGCCGGCGCCGAGCAGGGCGGCCGCCGCGACGACGCCGAGGGAGAGCCAGACGAGGGCGAGGCGCGGGGGAACCCTGTGCTCGGGCAGGTGCCGGGCCAGCAGCGACGCGGAGTTGAGCACGAAGAGGAGACCGACGGCCAGCCCCTGGCCGCTCAGACCCATCGGCCGGATCGTCCACGCGCCGACGACGACGACCGCGAGGGTCAGCACCCACTGCGCTCGCGGGTCCTGTCCAGTGACGGCGGGACGTGGGGCCGCCCCCCGGGCCTCGACACTCCCGGGGGGCGGAACGCTTTCGGTGGTGGGCACCCGCCGAACATTACGCACGGTCAGGCGGCACGGTCGAGGGCGGGCACGGGGAGCACCACCGCCCGCATCCGGCTCCGTACGAAGATCGTGGCCACCCGCGTGACCACTTCGGTGAGCGCCATCAGCACGAACGCCGCCACCCAGGCCTGGTCGCCGGTGATGTGGTGGGTGATGCTGAACCGGGCGACGTCATCGGCGCCGCCGCCGTGCTCGACCCACAGCTGGAAACCCATCCGCGCTCCCATGCCCACGATCCACAGGACCGCCGACACCGCACCGGCCTTGATCAGGAGGTGCCCGTCCACGGCACGGATCCGGGTGTAGACGCCCCCGGCGACGCCGAGCGCGGCGCCCACGGCGATCAGGGCCCCGATCAGCACCAGGTCGTTGCCCCCGGTGGGGATGGTGTCCAGATACGAATGGGCCACGAAGGCCACGATCCCCAACGGGATCAGGAAGGTCTTGAGGTCGAGTCGCCCTTCCCGCAACTGCCGGAAGACGACGAGGATGAGGGCGATGTCGGTGATCCACTCGGTCGTTGTCATGCCCTCAAGACTGCTGCTGTACGGCGCTCAGCACCTGGACCCACGGGTGGAACCGTGGGTGGAGTTCCCCCGCTCCTCCCCTTCTCCACCCCCTGCCTGAGCGCTACCGCCGCGGTGATCTCGTGTGCGGTCGCTGGGCGGCGAGCCAGGTGCGGATCGCGTCCGCCGTCGTGCCCGCGTGCTCCTCGTTGATGCTCCAGTGGCTGCCGGAGACGTCCACGGTGTCGTGGGGCTCCGGCCAGGAGGCCCGCCGGTCGCCGTCCGGGGCTTCGTGCCCGTCGGGGGTCCGTGGCACCGGTTCCGTGGCGCGGACCAGCAGAGTGGGGAGGCCGGTCGGCGCCGGCTGCCAGCCGCGGGCCAGGCGGGTGTAGGCGCCCAGCGCGGCCATGGACATGTCGTCCACCGCCTCGTCGAACCGCTCGCCCGTCCGCAGGGCGAGCCGCGCGGGCATGGCGAGCAGCCACGGCTCGTCCTCGCGGTCCGGAGTGACGTGGTAGGTGTCGACGACGACGAGGGCGGACGGTGGTGTGCCGGTCGCCGCGAGCCGGGCGGCCACCGAGTGCGCGGGGCAGCCGCCCATCGAATAGCCGAGGACGACGTACGGGCGGTCGCCGAGGTGCTCGCGCACGGTGGTGGCGTGCAGCTCCACCAGCGTTTCCCAGTCGCGCGGGACGGTGTCTCCGTGGTCGACACCGGGGTGCTGGAGCTCCAGGACGTCCCGCTCGCCGTCGAAGAAGGGGGCCAGCGCCGTGTACCAGGGCCTGCCCAGTTGGGTGGCGAAGCCGGGGAAGCACACGAGCGCGGGAGCGTCGGCGCCTTCGGCCAGCCGCAGCGGCGCGAGCGCGTGCCGGGCGCTGTCGGCGCGGTCGAAGGCGGGCAGGGCGAGCGAGGCGGTCACCAGAAGATGCATCGCCGAGACGACGTCGCCCGTCTCGCACACCCGCCGGTAGAGGGACGCCAGGGTCTGCGGCGGCCGCGTCGGGGCGGGTTTCGGCGGCGTGGGTGCGGATTCGGGCTCGGGCTTGGGTTCGGGTACGGGCTCGGCGTGGGCGTTCTCGGGGATCGCCGCGCTCAGTTCCTCGTACAGCCGGGCGGACAGCCGCGCGGTACTCGGCTGGTCGAACACGAGGGTCGGGGGCAGCGGCAGACCGGTGAGCGCGCTCAGTCGGTTGCGCAGCAGCACGCTGGTCAGGGAGTCGAAACCCAGCCCGATGAAAGGGCGGTCGGGGGCCACGGCGGACGCGTCCGGGTGGCCGAGCACCGCGGCGACCTCCGTACGGACCAGCTCCAGCACGGCGGGCGCACGGTCGGGACCCGGCAGTGCTGCCAGCCGGTCCCGCCAGGGAACGTCCTCGTGCCTCGGGCGGTCGCCCGTGGTCCCCGTCGGCCTGCCGCCGTCGCGGCTGCCGTCCTGGGACCCGGCGGTCGGGCGGGCCGGGCGCAGCAGGGCGCGCAGCGGCGGCGGGACCGGCGGCCCGCCGGGGGCTGGTGGCCGGGAACGGTCGAGCAGCAGCGGGACGAGCACCGGCTCGCCGCTGTCCAGCGCGGCGTCGAACATCGCCAGACCCTGCTCGGGGGAGACCGCGCGCAGTACTTCGTCCCTGGCCCGGACGGTGAGGTCGGTGCGCGCCGCCATCCCGTCCCCGCCCGCCCACGGCCCCCAGGCGAGGGAGAGCGCGGGCAGGCCGAGGGCCGCGCGGTGGTGCGCGAGCGCGTCCAGGAAGGCGTTGGCGGCGGCGTAGTTGGCCTGTCCGGGATGGCCAAGGACCGCGGCCGCCGAGGAGAACAGTACGAAGTGCGTCAGGGGAAGGTGCCGCGTCAGCTCGTGCAGGTTCCAGGCCGCGTCCGCCTTCGGCCGGAGCACCGCTGCGAGCCGTTCGGGCGTCAGCGCCTCCAGCACACCGTCGTCCAGAACCCCGGCGGCGTGTACGACGGCGGTCAGGCGGGGCGCGAACTCCCCCACGGCAGAGGCCAGTTGAGTGCGGTCGGCGGCGTCGCACGCGATCACGTCCACGCGGGCCCCCGCCTGCTCCAGCGCGGACCGCAGCCGCTGGGCCCCCGCCGCGCGCGGGCCGTGACGGCTGATGAGGACGAGGTGGCGCACCTTGTGCCTGCGCACCAGGTGATGGGCCAGCAGACCGCCGAGGGCGCCGGTGCCGCCGGTGAGCAGGACGGTGCCGTCGCCCGCGAAGTCCTCGCCGGAACCCTCGCCGGAACCCTTGCCGAAGCCGTTGCCGATGCCGTTGCCTTCGCCGAAGTCGTCGCTGATGCCGGAGGGGTTCTCGGCGACCGCGAGGCGGGGGACACGTACCGTACCTTCCGCGAGGGAGAGTTGGGGTTCGCCCGTGGCCAGGGCGGCGGGCAGCAGGTGCAGCGACTCGGGGCGGCCGTCCGTGTCCACCACGGTGAGGCGGCCCGGATACTCCGACTGCGCGGCACGCACCAGGCCCCACACCGCGGCGGCGGGCAGGTCGGGCGCCGGCCCTGTGGCGCCACGGGTCACCACGACCAAGCGGGCTCCGGGCGCCGCGGGGCCGGACAGCCGGGCCCGCAGCAGTTCCAGTGCGCGCGTGGTCATGGTGTGGGTGTCCGCCGCAGGATCGGTGGATCCGGCCGATTCGGCTGCTGCGGACGGGGAGGCCAGGGAGACGACGACCGTTTCGCAGGCGGCGGCCCCCGCAGTGGTGGGCTGTGAGGCCAGTGCGGCGCGCAGGCCCAGGTCGTCCGGCTCGGCCACGGTCAGTGCCGGACCGTCCCCGCCCGCGCCGCCTCCTGCCGGAATGCCGGTCCACCGCAGCCCGTACAGTCCCGCGGCCGCGCCCAGTCCCAGCCCCACAGCATCGACGGAATCCGGGACCGGCCGCGTGGTCAGCGACTCCACGCGCGCCACCGGCCTGCCCGCGTGGTCGGCCAGGTCCAGCGTGACCGTGTCCGGACCGGTGGAGCGGAGCCGTACGCGCAGCGCGGTGGCGCCGGTGGCGTACACCGTCGTACCTCGCCAGGCGAAGGGAAGCCGGGCGGGACCCGCAGGTGGGGCGGCGAGCACTTCGGCGTGCAGCGCGGCGTCCCACAGCGCGGGATGGAGGGCGTACCGCCCGGCATCGGCCGTCGCCGACTCCGGCAGCCGTACCTCGGCGAACAGCTCCCCGTCCCGCCGCCAGGCGGCGGTGACGCCCTGGAACGCAGGGCCGTACGCGTATCCGGCATCGGCCAGGCGCGCGTAGGCACCGGTGAGGTCCACGGGAACGGCGCCCGGGGGCGGCCACACGCCGGCGCCGGTGTCCCGGCTCGGACTGTCGGTCGCCGGGCCGAGCCGCCCGGTCGCGTGGTGCGTCCAGGGGCCGAGCGCACCCGACTCCTCCGGGCGGGAGTGGAGGTCGGCGACGCGCCGGCCGGAGCCGTCCGGCTCCCCGAGGACCACCTGGACCTGCACCCGGTCACCGAAGTCGTGCGGCAGGACCAGCGGGGCGAGCAGAGCGAAGTCCTCCAGTACGTCGAGCCCGCACGCCTCGCCCGCATGGAGCACCAGCTCGGCGAACGCGGCACCGGGCACGAGCGGGAGCCCCGCGACGACATGGTCGCGCAGCCACGGCTGGGCCGCGCCGGACAAGTGGCCGGTGCACAGCAGCCGTTCCGTACCGGGCACGGTGGTCGGCCGGGCCAGCACCGGGTGACCGCGGTCGTCCCCGGCCGGGGCGGAGGTCTCGCTCAGCCAGTGGCGCTGCCGCTGGAAGGGGTAGGTCGGCAGCTCCACCCGCCGGGCCCCGCTGTCCGCGTACACCTGTCGCCAGTCCACCGGCAGACCGTGTACGTGCAGCCGGGCGAGCGTGGCCTGCGCGGTCTCGGGCTCCGGCTCCCCGGCGCGTACGAAGGCCGTGAACAGCGGTCCTTCGCCCTCCCCTGCCAGGCCGGGGTCGGCCAGGGCCGCCGCGGTGAGGGGAGCGCCGGGCCCGGCCTCCGCGAAGGCCGTGACCCGCTCCTCGCGCGCCAGCCGGTGCAGTACGTCCCCGAAGCGCACGGTCTCGCGGACGTGCCGCACCCAGTACGCGGCCGAGCACAGGTCGTCCCCGACGGCCGGCCGCCCGGTGAGCGCCGACACCACCGGGATGCGCGGCGCCCGGTACGCCAACCGCGACGCGACGCGGCCGAACTCGGCGAGCATCGGCTCCATCAAGGGGGAGTGGAAGGCATGGCCGACCCGCAGCCGCGTGGTGCGGCGGCCGAGCCGGGCGAACCGGTCGGCGAAGGCGAGTACGGCGGCCTCCTCTCCGGAGACGACCACCGACCGCGGACCGTTCACCGCCGCGACGGCGACCGCGACCCGGTCCGCAGGATCGGAGACGTCCGCCGGCCCAGAGGCATCGTCGGAGACGTCCGCCGGCCCAGAGGCATCGTCGGAGACGTCCGCCGGACCCGAGACATCGTCGGAGAATTCCGCAGGACCGAAAGCGGCCGCCAGCGCCTCCACCACCTCCGCCTCGGAGGCGTCCAGCGCCATCATGGCGCCGTTCCCGGGCAGTTGACGCATCAGCCGGCCCCGGGCGGCCACCAGTTCCACGGCGTCCCGTTCCGACAGAACGCCCGCGACGTGGGCCGCCGCCAGTTCGCCGACCGAGTGCCCGGCCAGTACGTCCGGCCGTACTCCCCACGACTCCAGCAGCCGGAACAGTGCGACCTCGAAGACGAACAGGCCCGCCTGCGCGACATCCGTCCGGTCGAGCAGGGCGGCCTCGCGGCTGCCCTCCTGTGCCCACAGCACCGCGCGCAGCGGGCCGTCCAGACGGCTGCCGCCGAACCCGTCGTACGCGTCGAACCGCTCGCACAACGCGTCGAAGGCGGCGGCGAAGACGGGAAAAGTCTCGTGCAACTCACGGCCCATGCCCGGCCGTTGGGCGCCCTGGCCGGAGAACAGCAGGGCCAGCCGCCCGGCGGCCCGCACCGCCCCGGTGCCGCTGCTGCCGGTCGCCGCCCAGGTGTCCAGGGCGGTCAGGAGCGAAGCGCGGTCGGCGCCGGGCACCGCCGCCCGGTGGGCGAGCGCGGTGCGGGTCGTGGCCAGGGAGAACGCGACATCCCACGGGGACAGTCCCGGCTGCTCCCGCAGCAGGGCAGCGGTCTGCCGGGCCTGCGCGCGCAGGGCATCGGGGTCCGCGCCGGACAGCAGCAGCGGCGGGGCCTGCTTCCACGGCGTGCGGGTTCCGGAGGCCGGATCCGAGAAGGGCTGCTCCGAGACGGGACCCTGCTCCAGGATGACGTGGGCGTTGGTCCCGCTGATGCCGAACGCGGAGACACCTGCCCGGCGCGGACTGCCGGGCACGGGGCGCCATTCCCGCTCCCGCGTCAGCGGCCGTACGGTGCCCGACGACCAGTCCACGCGCGGCGACGGTTCCTCGCTGTGCAGCATGCGGGGGAGGCGCCCGTGCTGCATGGCCAGGACGGTCTTGATGACGCCGCCGACCCCGGCGGCGGCCTGGGTGTGCCCGATGTTGGACTTCAGCGCGCCCAGCCACAGCGGCCGGTCGGCGGGCCTTTCGCGCCCGTACACCGCCAGCAGCGCCTGGGCCTCGATGGGGTCGCCGAGTGCGGTGCCGGTGCCGTGCGCCTCGACCGCGTCGATGTCGGCCGGGGACAGACCGGCGTCGGCCAGTGCCTGCCGGATCACCTCCTGCTGGGCCGGACCGTGGGGCGCGGTCAGCCCGTTGGAGGCGCCGTCGGAGTTGACGGCCGAGCCGCGGAGCAGCGCCAGCACCGGGTGCCCGTTGCGCCGGGCGTCGGACAGCCGCTCCAGCAGGACCAGACCTGCGCCCTCGGCCCAGGCGGCGCCGTCGGCCGACGCGGAGAACGGCTTGCACCGGCCGTCCGGGGCCACCCCGCGCAGCCTGCTGAACGCGACGAAGGGCGCCGGGGTCGCCATCACCGTGACCCCTCCGGCCACGGCCAGCGCACACCTGCCCGACCGCAGCGCCCGTGCGGCCGAGTCCATCGCCACCAGCGAGGACGAGCAGGCCGTGTCGATGGTGACGGCCGGCCCGCGCAGGCCCAGGGTGTACGCGATACGGCCCGACGCTACGCTCCCCGCCGAGCCCAGGGCGAGATGCGCTTCCAGTTCGTGCGCCCCGCGGTGCAGGAAGCGGGCGCCGTAGTCGGCGTGCATCAGGCCGACGAACACGCCGGTGTCGCTGCCGCGCAGTGCCGCCGGGTCGATGCCCGCCCGCTCGCAGACCTCCCACGCGGTCTCAAGGAGCAGCCGCTGCTGCGGATCGGTGGCCAGCGCCTCCCGCGGGGACATGCCGAAGAAGGAGGCGTCGAAGTCGGCCGCCCCGCGCAGGAATCCGCCGCGGCGGGTGACGGAGGTGCCGAGCCGGTCCGGGTCGGGGTCGAAGAGCCCTTCCGTGTCCCAGCCGCGGTCCGCGGGGAAGTCCGAGGTCGCGTCCGTGCCGTCGGCCACCAGGCGCCACAGGTCCTCGGGCGATGCCACGTCCTGGGCGCCGCCCGGATAGCGGCACGCCATGGCGACGATGGCGATCGGATCGTCGGACGGCGCATGGGCATGGGTACCGCTCGTACGGGCGGTAGGGACGGGCACCGCGGCCTGCCCGCCGCACAGTGCGTCGGTCAGGAATTCCGCCACGGCGGCGGGCGTCGGGTGGTCGAACACCAAGGTCGCGGGCAGGGCGAGACCGGTCGCCGTGCCGAGCCGGTCGCGCAGCAGGACGCCCCCGAGAGAGGTGAGCCCGAAAGAGGTGAAGGGCCTGCCGGACTCCAAGGGAAGCACCGGCTCACCGCACGTCCGCCCCGTGCAGTCGAGGACCACGCGCAGTACGGCCTCGTACCGCCCGGACGGCGCCAGATCCAGCAGACGCCCGCGCAGCACGGACGCGGCGGCCTCCCGCTCGGCCGCCATCCGCTCGGCCAACTGCCGGGCGAGCGCCGGACGGTCGGTCTTGCCGGTGGCTGTACGGGGCAGGGCGCCGGTCTCGTACACCTCGTCGGGCACCTTGAAGCCAGACAGCCGCTCCTGGCAGTGGGCACGCACCCGATCGGTGTCGATGCCGTGCGGGCCGGGGACAACGAACGCGACGGGCACCTCGCCCAGCGCGTCGTGCGGCCTGCCGACGACGGCCGCGTCCGCGACGCCGGGGGAGGCCAGCAACACCTGCTCGACCTCGGCCGGGTTGATGTTCTCGCCGCCGCGGATGATCAATTCCTTGACGCGGCCGGTGACTTGCAGCCGGCCGTGGTCCAGGCGGCCGAGGTCCCCGGTGCGGTACCAGCCGTCCCGGAACGCCCGTGCGGTCTCGTCCGGGCGGCCGTGGTAGCCGATCATCAGGTTCGGACCGCGGACCCAGATCTCCCCCTCTTCCCCGTCGGCGGCCTCCTCACCGCTCTCTCCCCGGTCCCCGTCGGCGGCCTCCTCGCCGCTTTTGGGAGCGGTCAGCCGGACCTCGACCCCGGGCACCGGCAGCCGGCCGAAGTCGTCGTCCCCGGGCCGGTCGAGGGGCTTGACGGCGATCTTCCCGCAGGTCTCGGTGGAGCCGTAGCCGTCGAGCAACGGCGCGCCGAGCAGCTCCTCGACGCCCGCCCGCAGCGCCGGGGGACACGGCGCACCCGCGGTCACGCAGAGGCGCAGGCCGGACGGCGGCCGCCGTCCCTCACGCACCGAATCCACCAGGAGGTGATACGTGGCGGGAACCCCGGCCAGGACGGTGAACGACTGCTCGGCGAGCGCCTCCGCGACGCTCGCACCCCGGTCGAGGAGATACGCGCTCGCCCCCACCGAGACCACGCCCAGCAGGCACAACGAGTGTGCGTAGGCGTGGAACACCGGCAGCGGGCACAGCAGCCGGTCCTCCGGCTCAAGCCCCCACAACGGGACGTAGGCCGCGGCCACCGACCACAGCCAGGCGCGCTGGCTGGAGACCACGCCCTTGGCGGTGCCCGTGGTGCCGGACGTGTAGTGGATCCACGCGGGCTCGTCCAGACCGAGGTCGTCACGGGGCGGAAGATCCGGCTCGGTCCTGAGCAGCTCCTCGAACGAGACCGCGCCCGCGACCGTGGATGCGGCCGTGGGCGCGGTCGCCCCGCCCGTGCCGGTGCCTGTGTCCGGCACGGCGCCCGCGTCCGTCCCAACGCCCGCGTCCGGCACAGCGTCTGCGTCCGGCACAGCGCCTGCGCCTGTGTCTGCCACCACCACGACACGCAACCGGGGCCGCCCAGCAGCCAGTCGGGCGACCTGAGGCAGCAGCGCCTCCTCGGTGACGATCACGACCGCGCCGCAGTCGTCGAGGAGGTACGCCAGCTCCGCATCGGCCGCCCCGGGGTCGAGCGCCACCCCCACCGCTCCCGCGCGCAGAACCGCCAGGCAACTTTCCACCCACTCCACGCGGTTGCCCAGATGGAGCGCCACCCGCGCCCCGCGCCGAACGCCCAGCCCCGCCAGATGGCCCGCCAGCCGCGCGGTCCGGCTCTGCAGTTCCTGGTACGTCACGCGCCGCCGCGCATCCTGGAAGGCGGTCCTGCCGCCCCGGAGTTCCGCGTGCGCCTTCAACACCCCGGGCACCGCACGGATCAGAGCGTCGCTCACCTCGGCCATCCCCACCCCTTCGTACCACGGAGCGCACCACAGCACCCCGCCCGGTCACCGTAACGACCTTCGGATAACGCGGACGTCAGTCCACCGACGGGCGGGACGAGGGCGCCGGACAAGGGCGCGTGTCACCGTTTATCAACTCTTGATCGTTTATACATCGGCGTCCGCGAAGGCCGAGCAGCAAGCAAAGGAACCACGACACCCTCAGAAAGGGCACGCCATGACGACGAGAGCGAACCACCGCAACGCCGACGCGGTCGCGCACTCGGCCCCACCCGGCGAACGTACGCTCATCGACGTCACGGTGACCTCGTCGGGGCTCAGTTTCGGCACCGCCCAGGAGGCCACCGACTGGATGCACGGGGAAACCGCCCTGCAGCGGGCACTGACCGCCCGCGCCTGCGCCGACGACTGCCTGCCCCTGTCCCAGGCCGCCGACCTGACCGACCGGCTGAACACCGTACTCTCGGGCATCGCCCACCTCACGGCGGTGGCGGAACTGGCCCGGCAGGTCGCCGAAGTCGCCGCGCAGCGCGGCGATCGGCCGTCCGAGGCCCTGGCCCGGTACGTGCGGGGGAACGCCCTGTGGCACATCAACGCCTTCACCGAGGCCGAGTCCGAACTCACCCGCGGCCTGGAGCTCTGCGACGGCGACGCCGGTCTGCGGCTGCGCGCCGCCGCCCACCTCACCCTGTGCGCCAACGCCCGGGTGCACGGCCGGTTCGACGACGCGGTCGCGCACGGGGAGGCGTCGGTGCGGTTCTTCCGTGCTCTGGGCGCCGCGACCGCCGAAGGCACGGCCCTGGGCGAGCCGGCCTTCAACTACGCCGGGCAGGGCCGCCTGTCCGAGGCGCGGGCGGTGGCCGAGCGCGGCGCCCGGCTGGCCGGCGGCCGGGAATCGGTGTTCCGGGCCATCGGCCTGTACTACCTGGCCCGGGTCCTGCGTCTGTGCGGCGCCCGGGACCTCGCCCTGCGCCAGGCCGATGACGGCCTGGCGCTCTTCCGCGCCCTGAACGTGCCTTCCTTCGAGGCCGCGTCCGGCAACCTGGTCGCCGAACTCCACGCCGAGGACGAGCGGTACGCGCTCGCGGCGCAGACCGCCGAGACGTTCCTGCCGCCGGCCCGCCGGGTCAGCGCGATGCTGGAGGCCGGCCTGCTCAGAACTCTCGGCCGCAGCCTCGACCAGCTGGGACAGCAGGCCCGCGCCGAGGCCTGTCTGCGGGCCGCCCTGAGCCTCTTCGAACGGCTCCGGGCCCGCCAGGACATCGAGCAGCCCCTTCGGCTGCTGCCCGATCGACGCACGCCCGCGACTCAACCCACCCCCGCGACCTCGTTTGTCCCCCGGTGAACGAAGGACGGCAGTCTCCGTGATGTGGCCGCACCGGCCCCCAACTGAGCCTTCCTCAATCGGCAGGAGGGCCGCCCCCGGTGGTGCGGGTGGGGGCGGCGTCCCCACCCGCACCACCGGGACCTGTCGTCACACCGGACCCGCAGCTCAGGGACTTGTAGGCACACCGGCCAGGGGATCCGGCCCGACCGTATGACCCAGCAGGTGCAGCGGCCCCGCCGTCACCCCGGCGTGCTCCACGGCCTCCCAGTAGGCGTGGGCCGCCGCCGTGTCCACCAGGCCGTGCACCAGCGGCAGTTCGGGGTGTGCCGCGTGCAGAAGTGATTCCACCCGGCAGGAGGCGAGTGTTCCCTCGATCCACGGCTGGGCCAGATAGCCGGCCGCAGCCGGAGCGGGCAGCCCTTCGGCGACCTCACGGCTCAGCTCGCCGAAGCGCAGGAGACCACCGCCCAGCACGAGGACGTCTCTGCGTTCCCGCATCCGCGCCAGTGCCCGGCCGGTGTCGAAGCAGTGCGGGAAGGAGTCGTCGACCACCACCGTGCCCGGCGCGAGCCGGTCCACGTCCAGTACCGCGCCGGAGCCGCTCACCGCGGTCACCAGCAGACCGGCCTCGTACACCGCGTCGGGCAGTGCGGGACGGGACTCCGCCACCTCCACCTTGCCCACCAGGCCACGCTCCCGCAGCCGTTGGGCCAACTTCAGCAGCCGGGGCCCGCTGCCGGGTACGTCGCACAGCACCAGCCGCCGTGGCGGCCGGGTGGCGCGGGAGAGCAGCAGTTCCAGGGAGGAGGCGCCGATCGAGCCGAGCCCGGCGAACGCCACCTCCAGGTCCGCGAGATCCTTCCCGGTGGCTTCGAGTGCCGCGTGCACCGTCCGGACCACCGAGACGACGGTCGCCGCGTGCCCGGTCGTCACGGCCGCGGGTCCGTCCGCGGAACGCAGTACGTCGAAGCCGTAACCGGTCAGCGACGGAATCATCCCGGCCAGCGAGACGGACCGGGCTCCGAGTGACGAGGCGAGCGACACCGCACGGGCCAAGTGCGCGACGAGCCCGGCGTCCCGGTCCAGTTCGTCGGCGAAGAGGGGTACGCAGACGAAACCCGAGCTTCCCAGCGGGGTGTGGACCGTCTCCAGCAGGCGCGGCGCGCCGTCGGGGAAGAGCAGCTCGCGCAGGTCCTCCCGCCGCAGCGAGTCCTCGGGCAGTCCCGCCGGTCCCGCCAGTCGCACCAGATGACCGGGGGCCGGCAGATAGCCGACCAGCGCGGCGTCCATCGTCTTCCGCCGACCCGACGCAGAACCCGGCGGGCAGTCCGCGCCAGGCATGCCCACCGCTCGTGCGAGCCGTTCCTGGAGCGCCCGCGCGAAGTCCTCCAGCGCGGCCGGGGAGAAGGCCGCGGTGGATCCTCGTACCGTCACCCGCAGCCCGGCGCCCTCCGGCCGTACGGCGAGGAAGACGTCCGTCGCCGACGACGGCGGCGCGAACGCGCTGTCCCCGTCGTCCCCCTCGTCCCCCTCGTCCCCCTCGTCCCACGACACGGTCAGCGACTGCTCGTGCGAGGCGGCCGGCAGGGAGAAGTCGAGGAAGGTGAAGAAGAACTGCGACGTCAGCGGAAGACCGTGGACATCGCGGGGCACGACGTCCTCGTGCCTGCGCGCCGCCTCGGCCTCGGCCACGGTCCGGCGCAGGGCCTCACCGAAGTCCGCTGCCACGCGCTCGTCGTCCTGCCCGGCCGCAGGCCGTACGGGCACGGCGGTGGCGAACGGACCGAAGATCCGGTGCACGTCGGGCAGCGCGCGGTCGCGGCCGCTCACCGCCAGGCCGACGATCAGATCCCTGCGGCCGGTCAGCCGGGCCAACTGCTGGTAATAAGCGGTGAGCAGCGGCGCGTACAGCGTCGCCCCCGCCTGCGCCGCGAGTGCCCGCAGCGCAGCCGTCCGATCCGCGTCGAGTACGAACCCCGAAGATACGAACCCCGAAGAACGGAAGGGTGGCGCTGCACGCCCCGCGCCACTTCCCCCTTCGTCGCCGCGCAGCACCGGAGGCCGGTACGGGGCGTCCACCCGGGTCCTGCGCTCCGCGGTGCCCGGCGCGTTTCTGCCGGACTGCTCGTCGGCCGGCAGCAGGGCGTGGTCGCGGAAGGTGGCGCGGGGCGCGGGCAGGTCAGCGGCGCGGCCCGCGGCCAGCCGGTCGTAGACCGCCGTCAGCTCCTGTACGAGCAGCGCGGCGCTGTACCCGTCGCCGATGAGGTGGTGTGCGTGCACCAGGAGCACGTGCTCCTGCTCCCCGAGACTGAGGACCCGGAGCCGCAGCAGCGGCCAGGCCCACGGTTCGAAGCGTCGCTCCGCCTCTGCCGCCGCACGTTCGGCCACCTCGGCGCGGTCGGTGAGCGTCTCGAAGACGACCGGCAGCCGCAGCGACGGCGGAAGCTCCTGTTGAACGGGTGGCCGGGTACCGGAGGGGAAGACCGTACGCAGCATGCCGTGGCGTTCCACGAGCAGGTCCACCGAAGCCTGGAACACCTCGGGGTCCAGCCTGCCGGACAGCCGCAGCCGCGCCGGCCAGGAACCACTTGTGCCGGGCGAGATGGCCTCCGCGAGCAGGAAACCGCGCTGGGCCGGCGTGACGGGGAAGGGGTCCTGATGGTGCGAAGTCGTCGCGGCAGCCTCGTAGGTACGGGCCGCGGTGGTGCCGCCGTGCGCTCCCGCGACCGTCGCGTCCACGACCGCGGCGAGCTCGGCCAGGGTGCGGTGTTCGTAGACCACGGTCGGCCGGGGCAGCGGTGCCCTGACCTCGCCGAGCCGCGCGAACACCTGGAGGACGAGCATCGAGTCCCCGCCCAGATCGAAGAAGTCGTCCTCCCGGCAGACGGCATCGATCCCCAGCAACTCCCGCCAAATGGCGGCCAGTTGCTGCTCCGTCGGTGTGAGGGTCGAGCCCTCGGGCGGAAAGCCGGCACTCTCCTCCCGTACGGGGAGATCGGCGAGCGCACGGCGATCGACCTTGCCCGTCCCGGTGAGCGGCAGCTCGTCCAGCACCGTGATCCGCGCCGGGACCATGTAGGCCGGAAGGAGGCCGGTCACGTGGCGGCGAACCGTGCGCGGTTCCGGTCGCCCGGCTCCGGGACGGGCGGTGACGTACCCCAGCAGCCGGCCCTCGCTTGCGACGACCGAGGCCTGTGCGATGCCGGGATGGGTCTGGAGGGCTGCCTCGACCTCTCCCGGCTCCACCCGGTTGCCACGGATCTTCACCTGGCCGTCGATGCGTCCGAGGAACTCCAGAGTTCCGTTTCCACGGCGCCTGGCCCGGTCGCCGCTGCGGTACCACCGGCGCCCGTCCAGAACCGTGAACGCCTGGGCGGTCAGCTCGGGTTCATCGAGGTAGCCGGGCGTCAGACCCACTCCCGCGATCAGCAGTTCACCCGGCTCGTCAGGACGGCAGGGTGCCCCGTCCTCTCCGACGATCAGCAGGTCGGTACCGGTGACCGGCTGTCCGATCGGCAGCGTCTTCAGGTCGTCGTCCGGACGCGCCGTAATGACGTGGCAGGTGGCGTTGATGGTCGTTTCAGTGGGGCCGTACAGATTGGCGATGCGCTGTCCGGCGCCGAAGAGGTCGAACCAGCGGCGTACGTACGGGGCGGGCAGTGCCTCGCCGCCCACGTGCACCCAGCGCAGCGCCGACAGGTCCGGTCGCCCTGCTCCCCGTCGCACCCGCTCCTCGGCGGCTGACAACAGCTGTTCCCACAGTGTCGGGACGGAACTCCACACGGTGATCCGGGTCCGTTCCGCGTACGCCAGGAGCAGCTCGGGGTCCCGCAACAGCTCTCGCGGTACGGTCACCACGGTCGCGCCCACCAGGAGCGGCGCGAGCAGTTGGCGCACGGAGGCGTCGAAGCACGGCGACGCGGTCTGCGCCAGGCGGTCACCGACGCCGTAGCCGAAGGTGGCGACGGCCCAGTCGAGGTAGTTCTCCATCGCCCGGTACGTGATCGGGACCGCCTTCGGGCGCCCGGTGGAACCCGAGGTGAAGATGACGTACGCGGTGGTCCCGGCGTCGGGTACGGGCAGGGGGACGCGGTCGTCCGCCTCCGGTTCCGGCGGGCCGTCACCGCGTACCGCCCGTACGCCGTCGAGAGAGTCTGCCGTGCGCAGGGTCGGCGCGTGGCACACCACGGTGGAGACATGCGCACGCCTCAGCTGGTCTGCCAGCCGGGCGGGGGGATGCGCCGCGTCGAGCGGAACCCAGCCGGCCCCGGCTCGCAGGATGCCGACCACACCGATCACGGTGTCGGGACCCGGCTCGGTGAGCAGACCGACCAACTGGCCCGTGCGTACGCCGTCGGCGCGCAACCGGGCGGCGAGCAGCCGGGAGGCGCGGTCGAGTGCCGCGTAGGTCAGAGCCGTCCCGCCATGTTCCACGGCGGTCGCGTCGGGCGTGGCACGGAACTGCCGCAGCAGCCGGCCGACCACACCGGGCGGTGCGTCCGCCTCAACGGGCGGCAGGGGCGCCAAGGGGATGCCGGACTCCGGTACGGAGTGTTCCGGGGAGGTGCACAGCGCGGCGAGTTCCTCGCGGTACTCCTGGTCCAGCCGGGCCACCGTCGCCGGTTCGAACAGCCGGTCCGGAAAGTTCCACGACATGCGCAGCATGGGCCCGTCCGCCCAGCACAGCAGGCTCAGCCGGGTTGCGGCAGAGCCGGTTCCGGCCGCGTCGGCGCGTATCTCGACCGGGCAGTCGGCCCCGAGGTGTGCCGGGAAGCGGGCGAAGCTGAAGCCCGCCGGGCTCACCGTGCGCGGACCACCGGCGGGCAGGAGGCCGGCCAGATCCAGACTGCTCACCGTGGAGTGACGTTCGCTCTCCCGCCAGGTGTGGCGCAGCCGTTCGGCCAGCGCGGTGACCGGCTCGCCGAGGGCCGTGTCGCACAGCAGGGGGAGGGTGTCGGCGAAGGGGCCGACGAGCCGGCCCATCCCCTCGAAGCGTTCTTCACGCCGGGCACGGGCCACGTTGACCGCGATGTCCTGGCGCCCCGTCCACCGCGCCAGGCAGTGTACGTAGGCGGCGAGCAACAGATGGAAAAGGGACACCTCGTGTGCGGCGGCCAGCCGCTCCAGGCGGGCGGTGAGCGTCGCGTCGAGCGAGCCGTAGTGCTGCCGGACGGGGCCCGAGGGGGGCGCGTCGGGATCACCGTCGTACGGCAGCCGCAGCGGCTCGCGCCTCCCGGCCAGGCGGTCCGCCCAGTAGCGGCGGTCGGCGTCCGACGCGCCTGTGCCGGCGGACCGGGCGCTCAGCGCGGCGTACGCCGTGAAGCTCGGGGCGTCCGGCTCCGGGGCCGGGAGCTCCCCCCGCCACAGCACGGTGTACAGCGACCACAGGTCCTCGGCCAGGACGTTCAGGCTGTACCCGTCCGCCGCCGCATGGTGCACCACCAGCAACAGGTGTGCGAGGGACGGATCCTGACGGAGCAGCACGGCCCGCACCGGCGGTCCCGAGGCCAGATCGAAGGGCTGGTTGCACAGCACCGTCTCCAGGCCGGCCACCTGCTCCGCACCGCACTCGCGGATCTCGTACCAGGCCGACAGGGGCGCGGCGGGTGCCAGGTGCTGCACCGGCCCGGTGCCCGACTCGTCGACCCGCACGCGCAGCATGCCGTGCCGTTCCGCCAGTTCGGCCAGTGCCAGGCCGAGCACATGGGTGTCCAGGGGGCCGCGGACCGTCATACGGAGGTGACCGCGGGCCGGTACGTCGGGGTGCAGCCGGCTGCTGGTGTGCAGGGCCAGTTGTACGGGTGTCAGGGGAGCCGGGGCGGAGTCCGTCACGGGCTCGGTGGCCGTGTCCAGGTGGGCTGCCAGCTCGTGCACGGTCCGGTACTCGAAGAAGAGTGTGGCGGGCAGCGGCCGCCCCACTCTGCGTTCGAGCCGCTTGGCGAGGTCGACCGCGCCCAGCGAATCCAGCCCCATCGAGAGGAACGGCGCGTCGTCGTCCACGGCGGACGCCGGAACTCCCAGTGACTGCGACAGCAGTTCACGCAGCAGGGCGGCGGCGGGGGCGGGGGAGGTCACCACGTCCGTCGAGGCGGCTGGGTGTCCGGTCGTGGACCGTGGCGCGGGCAGTGGCCCTCGCGGATGCACGGCCCGGGTGGGCGCGCGATCGGGCCGAACTGCCTTGTCGGCGATGACCAGTTGAGCGAGGTCCGTGCCGCAGGCGGAGATCAGGGCCGCCAGGGCCGGCGCGGTCGCCAGCGGCCGCCCCGCCTCATGAGTGAGTACGTCGCCGGGGAACGCGGCGGCGAGACCCGTCTCTGCGAACGGCCCGAGGTTCACCGACAGCCACGGCCGCCCCGCCTGCCGCTCGGCGCCGGCGAACGAGTCCAGGAAGGAGTTCGCGGCCGCGTAGGAACCAAGTGCCCCGGCCAGTCCGGGCAGTACCGAGGAGACGGAGGAGAACGCCACGCACACCCCGGGGTGGCGACCCCGCCGGCGCAACGCCTCGGACAGCAGCACAGTGCCGAGCGTCTTCGCTCCCAGCGCCTCTGCCATCTCCTCCGCCTTCGTCCCGCGCAGACTGCCGGGCCGCACCACTCCTGCCGCGTGGAAGAGGGCGTCCACCTCAGGCAGCGCGGCCACCAGCGCCTCGACGTCGTCCCGCACGGTGAGGTCGGCCCGGTGGTAACGGGCGTCGGCGCCGAGACCGGCGAGCTCCTCCAGCAGACCCGCGGGCGGCTGCGGGGAACGTCCCGTCAGCCAGAGCACCGGTCGGCCACGGACGGCGAGTTCCCGGGCCAGTGCGGAACCGAGGCCCCCACCGCCGCCGGTGATCAGGAAGGTGCCGTCGGCGGGCAGCCGGCCCGAAGTGCCGGGCAGCTCCGCCGCTTCCACCGCTTCTGCCGCCTCCACTGCTTCCGCCGCTTCCGCCGCGACGGTCCGCACCAGCCGCTGTCCGTTCCGCCAGGCGACGGCTCCGGGCGCCTGCGGCGCCGTCGCCTCGGCGAGGACGGCTTCGAGCCGCTGCCCGGCATCGTCCAGTGAACAGAGGTCGACCCAGTTGGCCACCGCTCCGGCGTACTCCGACGGCACGGCCAGTGCCAGACCGCCCAGCACCGCCTGCGCCGGGTCCGGCCGTTCGCATCCGTACCCGGTGACGTGCACGTCCTCGGTCACGACCAGCAGCCGTCGGGCCTTCGTCAGATCGAACAGGGCGAGGGCCTCTTGGAACGCCGTGACCAGCGCGCGCTGGGTCCGGTCGAGATCCGCTGCCGTGCCGTGACCGGCCGGTCCGGCCAGGAGAAGCACAGCCTCGGGACGGGTGCCGGCAGTCACGTCCGTCTGTACCTGTACGTCTCGTTCCGCGAGGCGTCGGGTGAGCTCGCGCACGGCCGTCGGGTCGGCGCCGGCCACCAGAACAGGTCCGCAGCGATGGTCCGTGGTCAGGGACCCGGTCCGCCAGGTGACGTGGCGCAGCAGTGGGTGCCCCCTGGCCCCGGGCAGGTAGCGGCGCCGCTGGTACGGGTAGGGCGGCAGAGGAGCTCGCCGTCGGCCCGAGTCGGGTTCCGCACGAGTGAGCCCCACACCGCGAGCCCACAAGCGCGCCACCGTTTCCAGCAACTCCCGCGCTCCGCCCGCGGCGTCCTGTGCTGCGCCCGCGGCTTCCTGCGCCGCGCCCGCGGCCTCCTGTGCTCCGCCCGTTGCTTCCTGCGCGGCGCCTGCGGTTGCCCGGGCCGCGCCTGTTGCTGTGCCTGCGGTTTCCCGCGCTGCGCCCGCGGCTTTCTGCGCCGCGCCCGCGGCCTCCTGTGCTCCGCCCGCGGCCTCCTGCGCCGCGCCTGCGGCTTCCCGGGCTCCGCCCGTTGTCTCCCGCCCTCCGCCCGCGTTCTCCCGCCTTCCGCCCACGACTCCGCCCCGGGGCGCTCGGGGACGCTCCGGCTCGGAGGGGGCGGAAAGCACGAGCACCTCTCCGTCGGTGTCCGCCGTACCGGCACTCCGGTGCCGGGCGGCAGCCGCACGTACGAGACCCGCGAGGCTCTCCTGCGGGCCGAGTTCCACGAACGTGTCGTAGCCCTCCTCCAGCAGCCGCGTCACGGCCCGCCCGAACAGCACCGGCCGCAGGGCGTGTTCACGCAGGTGGTCCGGGTCCATGGGCGGATGCCACTCGGCGGTGAGCGTGCTCATCACCGGCAGGCCGGGAGCCGTGACCTCCACGGTGCGCGCCGCGTCGGCCAGGGCCTGGGCGATCGGTTCCATCAGGGGCGAGTGGAAGGCGCGCGACACCTCCAGCATGCGTACGGCCGCGCCCCGCGCGGAGAGCCGCTCCGCCGCCCGCCCGATCGCGCCGGGGCTTCCGGAGAGCACCAGCCTGCCGGGACCGTTGTACGCGGCGACCGCGAGGTCTCCCGGATCCGCCGCGACCAGGGCGTCCACGACCTCCTCCTCGGCTCCCCGTACCGCCACCATCGCGCCCAGCGGGGTCGATGCCCCCATGAGCCGTCCGCGCTGCGCCGCGAATGCCAGCGCGTCGGTGAACGACAGCATCCCGCCGGAGCAGGCGGCGGCGAGTTCGCCGACACTGTGCCCGACCAGCGCGTCCGGCCGTACGCCCCATGCCAGCAACTGCCGGGCGAGCGCCACCCCGTGGGCCACGAGCAGCGGTTGCGCCACTTCGGTGGCGGCCTGGGCCCGCGCGTCCACGTCGGCGTCGACGCACCAGGCGGTCAGCTCCCGCCCGTTCACCGCGCCGACCCGGGCGGACGCCTCATCGAGTGTCTCGCGGTAGACCGGCGCCGTCGCGTAGAGCGCACGGCCCTGGCCCGGCCGGAGCGCACCCTGGCCGGGGAACATGAAGACGGTCCGCGGACGGTTCGTCACCGTCCCCGTGGCTGTTCCCGGCAGGTGGCCGCCACCGGGAGCGGTGGCTGCGGCCAGGCGTTCGCGGAGGTCGCCGTCGGCCACCACGGCGAGGCGGTGCGCGCCCTCGTCGCGGGCCGTCGCCGCGGCCAGGCACACCTCGCCCTCGTCCAGCTCGGGGTGGCCGGACAGGTGCTCCAGGATGCGGGACGCCCAGCCGTCCAGACCGGCCTTGCTGCCCGCCGACAGCGTCAGCAGGTGCGGACCGCCGCCCCCGCGCGGAGCGTGCTCGGCCACCGGCGGTGCCTGCTGAGCACGACCTGCAGCCGGCGGTGCCTGCTGAGCACGACCCGCAGCAGGCGGCGCCTGCTCCAGCACCGCGTGCGCGTTCGTGCCGCCGAACCCGAAGGCGTTGACGCCCGCTCTGCGGGGACCGGACGACGGCCAGGCAGTCTCCTCGGTGACCAGCGCGAATCCGGACCGCTCGACCGCGGGCGACGGCGGCGTGTGAGAGAGGGAGGCCGGCAGTCGTCCGTGCCCGAGCGCCAGCACCACCTTCACCAGTGAGGGCAGGGCTGCCGCGTTCAGCAGATGCCCGATGTTCGTCTTCACCGAGCCGAGCAGCCGCGGCCGGCCGTCAGGACCGGCCGGGAAGGCGTGCGCCAGGGACCGCAGCTCGATGGGATCACCTACGGCCGTGCCCGTCCCGTGCGCCTCGACATACGTCACGGACGCCGGGTCGACGCCGCAGGCCTCGTACGCGCGAGTGATCACCTCCCGCTGCCGCAGGGGGTTGGGCGCCATCAGGCTCAGCGACGCGCCGTCGTTGTTGACCGCGGTGCCCCGCACGACGGCGAGCACCTCGTCGCCGTCCCGGTGGGCGTCCGGCAGGCGCCGCAGGACGAGGGCCGCACCTCCCTCACCGGGTACGAACCCGTCGGCCGCCGCACTGAAGGCGCGGCTGCGTCCGCCGGGCGACAGCGCCTGTGCGGCCTCCAGGGCCTGGTACCCGTCCGGAGTGAGATGAAGGTTGACCCCGCCGACGACGGCGATGTCGCACTCACCGTCCGCGAGGCTGCGCCGCGCCAGATGCAGGGCGACCAGACCCGATGAACACGCGGTGTCCACGACGAGCGCCGGGCCGTCCAGGTCCAGGCAGTGCGAGACCCGGGCGGCCATCAGGCTGGGCAGGTTGCCCGTCAGGGCCGTCGCGGACGCTGCCGGGGAGGCGTCGGCGAGGATCTGCCGGTAGCCGCTGTCTCCGGCGGCGGCGAAGACACCGACCCGCAGGCCGATCCTTCGGAGCCCGGCGTAACCGGCCCGTTCCAGGGCCTCGTGAGCCAGTTCGAGGAAGATCCGGGCCTGCGGATCCAGCGTGCGGGCCTCCTCGTCGCCGATGCCGAAGTGCCCGGCGTCGAAGGCGTACGGGTCGTCCAGGAACGCCCCCCGGCGTCCATGGGTCACGGTGGGCGGCGGCCCGGCCGGCACCTCATCGGCAAGCGCGGTGCCCCAGCGGCCCGGCGGCACGTCGGTGACGGCGTCACGGCCGGCCGTCAGCAGTTCCCAGAACTCCTCCGGTGTGCTCGCGCCGGGGAACCGGCAGGCCATCGCGACGACCGCCGTCGCGCTCCTGTCGCCCGCCGCGTGCGGTACCGCCCTTTCGTTCGTGGTGAGCGACCTCGGCGCAGAGTTCTCCCCCGTCGCGGCCAGCAGATGGTCGGTGAGCGCGGCGACGGTGTCGTTGCGCATCACGGCAGGGCCCAGAGTGATTTCCAGGGCCCTTTCCAGCTCGGCAAGCGTCTCCATGGCCTTCAGTGAGGTGCCGCCCAGCTCGGCGAACCGGTCACGGTCTCCGAAGGACGCCTCGGGCAGTCCCAGTACGCGGGCCCAGGCGTCGCGCACCGTCTGCCGCACCTCACCGCGGTGGCGGGGCACCGGGCGCGGCCCCTCCGGCCAGGTCGACGGCCAGGTCGACGGCCCGGTCGACGGGCAGTCCGACGCCCCGCCCTCCGGTCCGGCCGCGGCGTCGTCCGGAATCCCGGACGACGCGAGCGGCCGGTACGCACCCGCCTCGTAACGCGCCCGCATCCGATGCCTCTGCAGCTTGCCGCTCGTGGTCCGCGGGAAGGCCGACGGCGGCAGCGCGAGCACACGTACGTCGTCGTGGCCCAGCGCACCACGGATCCGCCGTGCGACCTCGTCCAGGACCTCGCAGGCGCCGCGCGGCGGCCGGGCCCAGGGGACGAGGACCAGCACCCGCTCGCCGCCGGTCGCCGGGTCGGTCGAGCCGATCACCACCGGGTTTCCCGGCGGCAGCCCGGGGCTCGCGCGCGCGACCTCCTCCATGTCGGGGGCGTGGAAGGTACGGCCGTTGAGGAAGAGGACGTCCTTGTGGCGGCCGCTGACACACAGCCGGTCGTCCCTCAGGAACCCCATGTCCCCGGTGCGCAGCCAGGCGCCGGTAAAGGTCCCCGCCGACGCCTGCGGCAACCGGTGATAGCCGCGGGCGACCTGGGGGCCGCTCACCTCGATGTGTCCCACCTGCCGGTCGCCCAGTGGCCGGCGGAAGTTGTCGGTGATCCGGACCGAACAGCCGGGCACCGGTATGCCGACGTCCATCACTTCCAGCGCGTCACCGCCCGGTTCGCGCTCCACGGCCAGGCCCCGGCTGAACGCCACCCGCTCCAGGGAGACCGGAACGGCCACCTCGCCCAGCGGCGGGAACGTGACGGCCAAGGTGGCCTCGGCCAGCCCGTACACGGGAGTCGCCGCCCGCGGGTCCAGCCGGGCCGGCCGCATCTTGGCGGCGAAGGCCCGCCACACCGTCGCGGAGATCGGTTCGGCGCCCACCAGGATCAGCCGTACGGGGCTCAGGTCGAGCCCGGAGAGCACCTCGTCGGGAATGCGCCGAACGGCCAGCGCGAGCGCGAAGTTGGCGGCCGACAGGACCGTGGCCCGGTGCCTGGCGGCCACGTCGACCCACAGGCGCGGACTCTTCGCGAACGAGAGCGGACCGATGTGCACCTGCTTCGCGCGCGCCGCCAGCGGCGCCAGATGAGTTCCGATGAGGCCCATGTCGTGGAAGTGGGGCATCCAGCTGACCAGGACGTCCCGCTCGGAGAGAGCGGAGGCGGCGATGATCTGACGCAGGTTGGCCACCACGGCTGCATGGGTGAGCTCCACCCCCTTGGGGGCCCCGGTGCTGCCGGACGAGAACTGAAGAAACGCCAGGTCGCCGGGGGCCGGCGTGGCGAGGTGGGCCGGCGTGGCGGCCTCGGCCGGCGTGGGGCAGCCCCGCAACGTTTCCAGCCGCAACACCTCGACCGGTTGCGGCAGTTCGTCCGCCACGCTCGCGCACGCCGCGTCCACCACGACGGGCGGGCGGCCGAGGTGCTCCCACACCGGACCGACCCGCCGGGCGTCGGGCGCGAGCGGCACCGGGACCAGACCGGCAGCGAGCGCGCCCCAGAACATGGGCTGGAAGTCCTCGCTGCGTTCCGCGAGCAGGGGCAGGCAGGTACCGGGCGCGACCCCCGCGGCGCGCAGGCCGCCCGCGACGCGCAGGGACTCCTCGAGGAGCTGCCGGAAGGTGACGGCCGACTCGCCTGCGTCGCCGCGGACGTGCACGACGCCTTGTTCGGGGGCCTGACGGGCCGCGTCCAGCAGTACGTCCAGAAGCGTTTCGGGGTACATGAGTCCGTTCGGTCGTACGTGGGCGAGGCGGGACACGGTCGCGGAGGATTGCACTCCAGTGTGGGGCAGACAGCGGGCCCCTGAGCCCGCGCCCCCGGTCGGAGGTGGGCCCACCTGCCGTGCGCGCAGCCCACCGCAGCCCACCGCATCCCAGCTCGTCCAGCTCAGTCCGACGTTCGTCGCCGAGCTTGCCGGGGCTGCGGGCCACGCGCCCGTGGGATGATTTGCGACGTCGGCAGCGTGCCGACCTGGGAAGGGGGCCATCGCATGGCCGCAGGATTTTCGGCGTGGAAAGTCAATCAGCAGTACGCGGTGAACGACCGCACGGCCCTCAACGGCAAGCACTACCTCTGCCTGGTGGCGCACAAGTCCAACTCGGCGAACAGCCCCAAGAGTGCCGTCAAGATCTGGAAGCGGTACGAAACCTGATAGATCGGCTTGTTCCGGGCGGCAATCTCCTCGCCCCCGGACAGGCCCGCGCGACACGCGCCACCACACCCACGGCCGTGGTGGCGCGAGGGGACGGCCCGTCCGGTCGCCTGCGACGTCCGTCAAGGCCCAACCGGGAACATGCCGTCCATACGTTGTCCACATGTGCCGACCCGGCTCCACCGAACGCATGCGGGTAATCCCGGAATGCATCACAGTCCGCACGGCGGAGGTCGTGTGTGCATTCGGAAGCACGGTGGGTGTGCGGAAAGAGCGACTCTGCAGCCGTTACCCGGAAGGGAGCGGTGGGCCGGGGGTGGGCGGGGTGGCGTGCCGGGTGGCGCAAAGCCGTCCGTGGCCTCCTGGCACCGGAGAGGGCTTGGGGGGCGGCCGGCAGGAACGTGCGAGCTGACGTCCTGTCAGGGGGTAGGTGGGTGGTGCAGGCGAGGGTTACGGGAATGTCCGTGTTCAGTAACGCGAACCGGGCGCCCTGTCAGGAGGACGTTGAAGCTTCACAGTGTGGGTCTCAGCCGGCAATCACTCGGCTGAACCGGACCGGCCCTTCAGCGGGTCGGCCGGCCACCTGCATGAAGGGGTTCTTCTTGTCTTCTTCCCGTACCACCCGCGCTCTGATCGCTGCCACTCTCGCGGCAGGTGCCGCGGCGAGCGCGCTCGCCGCACCGGCCGTCGCCGCCGACCGCGACCACCAGCCCGCTCCGGCAAGGTCGGCGGTGGAGCTGGGGCGCATCCAGTACGACAGCCCGGGGCACGACGACAACTCCAACCGCTCGCGCAACGCGGAATGGGTCGACGTCCGCAACACCTCCCGCAAGCCGGTCAACCTCGAAGGCTGGACCCTCAGCGACAGGGCCGGCCACCGCTTCACCTTCCACGGAGTACGGCTGGCTGGGCGCTCCACGGTCCGTGTCCACACCGGTATCGGCCGTGACACCCGCACGGACGTCTTCCAGGACTCCCGCCACTACGTGTGGGACAACAAGCGGGGCACCGCCGTCCTGAAGGACCGCCGCGGCCACCACATCGACAGCAAGTCCTGGAACCACCACCACTGAACCCACGGACGGGTGCCGCTCGGCACTACGGTCCGAGTCCCGGCCGGAGCGCAAGACCACCGGCCATGAGGGACGGGACCCGCCCGAATGGGACGCTGCCGAACCGGCCCGGTCCCTTGCTTCGCCCCGCCTCCCGGCGGGGCGAAGCGCTGTGCGAGCCCCCGAAGCGGTGCCGCTCGCGCAGGCTTCACCGTGCCGGAAGCGGGCACCCACCAGAGGATGACCCTGAGGGTTCCGGCCCCGGTGACGACGGCAGTTGCCCCCTGCACGCCGTAGGGCGCCGCACGGCCCGGCCCGCGGTGCCCCCTCGGGACCTGCCGCATCCAGGAGGACCACGCAGCCCGCCGGCGTCCGACCCGCTCCGGGCGGTCAGGGTGCGTCGACCAGCAGGCGGCCTTCGGCCGGCCGTTGGTGGCGACGATCTGGGTCTCGGCGCGGGTGCCCGGCCTGACCTTCGCCAGTTTGACCTTGCTGGTGTTCGCGTGCCTACCAGCGTGTTGATCTTCCCGGCGCCACGTCCGGCGTCCTCATGGCCGGAGGCTCCGGTATAGGGTTCTGCCATGACGGATGACTGGCGGTCGGACCGGATCGGAAGTGCCCTTCGCGGTGAGAACCCCACGGTGCTGCGCCGGTTGAGGGCAGGGTTCGCGGCCATCGGCGATGTTCAGTTCCTGCCGGGCTACTCGGTGCTGCTCGCGGACGATCCGCAGGTGCAGCGGCTCTCCGACCTGCCGAAGGCGAAGAGGCTGTCCTTCTTGTCGGACATGGACGCGCTCGGTGAGGCGGTCGAGCGTGCCTGTCGGCGGCTCGACCCGGCCTTCCGCAGAGTGAACTTGGAGATCCTCGGCAACACCGACGGATTCCTGCACGTGCATGTATGGCCACGGTTCGAGTGGGAGCCGGTGGAGCTGGTCCACATGCCGGTCTGGCTCTATTCCCGCGAGCACTGGCAGGACGAGCGTCATGCCTTGTCTGCTCGGCACGATGCGTTGCGGAAGACGATCGGTGAGGAACTGGATCTGCTGACCTCCTCCTGAGCCGGGGCTCAGGAGGCGAGTTCGTCCCAGCGAACAGGGGCAGAACAGGGGCAGGGGCTGGGCAGTTGCTGCTTGCCCGGCGGCCCACGCGTACACCGCCCCTTTCCGCATAAGCGAAGCTCCCGGCACCGAGGGTGAGCCGGCCGGCCGCGCCTGACGCCCCGTACGGCGAAGCGGAGGGCGCTCGAACTCATTGTCAGTGGGGCCGCCTAGTGTTTCTCCCACTCGTCACGGTGCGTTGCTGCTGACGGGTTTCATCAGCGTGCCGCCGGTTCGGCGGCCGTCCGGAACAACGGGGAGAACAGCGCATGGGGTGGGTTCCGGCGGGCGACTACGAAGTCGCCCTGGAGGCAGGCAAGGTGGTCTGCCGCAACGGGAAGGGCCGGCGGCTGAAGTCCGTCCCGGCCAGCTTGAAGGACGACCCGGCGGTCGTCGGGCTCCGGCAGTTGACCGAGTGGCTGGAGCGGCACGACCGCAACTGCCTGACCGAAGTTGAGCAGTGGATGGTGCGTTCGCTGCCCGTCCCCACGGCCGTACTCGCCCGGGTCTGGCCGGACCCGGCGTGGCAGGCGGCCCTGCGGGACGTGGTGGTCACCGGCGCGGACGGCGGGGTCGCCGGGTTCCTTCGCGACGTCGACCCCGACCGCGGCCTCGGTCTCGTCGACCTGGAAGGCGACACGATCCGCATCACCCCGGATGTCGTCAGCGTGCCCCACCCCGTACTTCTCGACGACCTCGACGACCTGCGGGAGTTCGCGGTCGAACTGGGGGTGCAGCAGAGCGTGGAGCAGCTGTTCCGCGAGGTGTGGCGCCGCCCGCCAGGCCTCGCCCAGGACACCACCTCCGTGGACACCTACGCCGGCGGCGTGTTCAAGGAACTGCGCTTCCTGCACGGCCGCGTCACCCAGCTCGGGTACCGGTCGCGCGGCGGATACGCGGTCTGCCCGGTCGTCGAGGACGGCGTCACCGTCGAAGCCCGCATCTGGATCGGCGAGAACGACGGATACGGCGAGTACGACACCGAGACGGGCCCGCTGACCTGGGCCGACCCTGCGGGGCGCGCGCTGACGGCGGCCGAGGTCGGCCCTGTCGCGTGGTCCGAGGGCATGCGCATGGCGGCGGCGCTCTACGCCGGCCGCGATGTAGAGGACGAGGAGCGGGCGGCATGAGCACCACGACGACCAACACCAACACCAACACGAACACCAACACCAACACGACGGCCGTGGCGGTCCTCCCTGCCCAGGCCCGGGACGGGAGCACGCCCACCCCCGCCGCCGAGGCTCGCGCGGCAGCCCTGCTGGACGCGGGCGCGATTCTCCCGGCCGGCACCACCGACCGGGACGACGCCGACGCGCTGACCGCCCGCGCCTACACGCACACTGCCCTCGGCGACCGCCCCGTGGTCCGGCTCGTGCCCGGCACTCTCGGTGAAGCCGAGGACCTGGCCCTGGAGTTCCTCGGGCTGGCCAGGACCGCCGAGGCCCCCGTCGTGGGCCAAGTGCGCCGGGAGACACTGGGCTTCCCGGCCTGGGCGCTGGTCAACGACCCGGCCAACGGGCATCACGCCCTGGCCCTGGTCAAAGACATCGAGCGGCTGGGCCGACAGGCCAGGACCCGCGCCGGAGCGGCCAAGGACGGCTTCGACGCACTCGGCACCCGGCTCGGCCGGTCCGTGCCCCACTTCCTCCCCACCTACTACGAGCAGGTGGCACGCCTCTTCCTCCAGGCCGAGAACACCACCTACGCCGCCTCCTTCTTCGGCAAGGCCCGCGAGGCCGAGCGGGTGCACGGGCTGGTCGTGGACGAGGACCGGCAGCGGGCCGTCTTCCTGGAGTTCGCCTTCGCCGGCGCGCTGACCGTCAAGGCGCTGCGGCAGTATGTGCGCGACTTGGCGGCCCGACTCGCACCGGCGGACGCCTGGGCACAGTTCCGCCGTCTGCTGGTCGAGCGCTGCGCGGCCGGCATGCCGCCGTACGCGGCGCTGCCGCAGGACGTGCGCACGCTGGTCAAGACCGCCGGGCTGGACCGCGAGGCCGCGGAATGCGAGCTGGTGGCCGATCTGATCGGCTCCCCGGGAGTCGTCCGCGCCCCCGCCTCTTTCTGGGCGGCCTACCGCTCCGCGCTCATCACCCTCGCCCGACGGGACGCGGCCGTACGGGCCCGGCTCCTCGGCTTCTTCCCGGACACCTTCAGTGAGAACGACCGGGACACGGACGGCGAAGCGGGCTGGCTCGCCCTGCTGGCCGAGTCCGGCGCCGAGGACCTGCTGACCGCCCTCCCGGACCCCTCCGACCGCACTCCCGCCGACTCCGCCGACCCCGCCGCCCCGTCGGTCTCCCCGGCGGACTGGCTCGCCCGCTGGGAGGCACACCGCCGGCAGCACCGGGCCACCTCGGGACGCAGCCCGCAGACCCTCGACCTGGCCGCCCGGATGGCCGACCGGCTGCGCGTCGACGGGCGCCCCGTCGAGCTGTTCCAGGGCCGCTGGCAGCGCACCGCCGACCTGGACCTTCTCGACCTCTGCCTGGCCTCCGGCGTCCCCGTCGCCGAGCCGGCCGACCACCACACGGGCACCGCGCAATCCCCCGGTGTCCCGGTCGGCCCGTGGCTCACCGACACCGTGCCCGGCGCACGGGATCTCACCGCCGTCGCCGAACAGCCGTTCTTCCGCGCCCTTCTGAGCCGGAACGTCGGCGACCTCGGCGCCGGACGCGGCAAGCGGCTGGACGACGCCGGCCTGGCGAAGCTGGCGGCGCACCCGGTGCTCTCCGTCATCCTGCAGGAGTGGCTCACCGCTCGCGCCGAGGAGTACACGGCCGCGCGCGGGCTCCCCGGGCTGCACACCGCTTTCCAGAGGCTCTCGGCGTTCCGCGCAGTGGTCTCGGACGTCGCCCCAAAGGCCGTGCGACTCCTCAAGGGCCACGATGTCGTTCCGCTGCTCGCCGCCACCCTGCGCATCGGCGTCCTCGACGAACTGGGCTGGCCCGCGCTCGACGAGACCTACGCCGAACTGGCCGCCGAGGCCGCCGGGGCCGCTGCCGCGCGTCAGCGGCACCACCGGTCGGAGAGCGTCGGTGTCACCGGCGCCTGGCCCGCGCTGATCCTGAACACCCTCGAACGAGCCGTCGTCATCGGCCCGGAAGGCGTTCTGCTGCGGCACACCCTGCGGCTGCCCGCCACCGTCGACCACTGGCGGACGCTCGCCCTCCGTTACGTCGACGGGGAGTTGCTGGTCATCTGGTGGGAGGACGGCAAGCAGCGCGGCTACTGGTCGCACCGCCCCGCCGAGGTATTCAACGTCGGCGGTGAGCAGATCCCCCGCTGGGGCGGCTCAGGACCCTCGGACGAGGTCTGCCTGCCGCTGCCCGGCGGCGGCCGTGCCACCGGCGGCAAGGCCCTGCACGCGGGCGACACCTCCCTCCCGCCACAGCGCGCCGTCATCTCCGACGGCACCGGATTCTGGCGCGAAGGCCGCCAGGGCACACAGCGGGTGTGGCTGGAGTACGACCCGGCCGGTGGCACGCACGGCCGCGCGTCCCTCCCCGCCTTCCTCCGCTCCGGGGTACGGGACGGCACCCGGCTGCTCACCGAGCACTGCCAGGTGCTGCCCCTCCAGCCCGGTCTGGAGACCACCCCGTTCGGCACGGACGGCACGGTCCTCGGCCGCTGGGTCCGCCACACGGTCACCGAGCCCGGCACGGGCACCCCCGCCGGCGGGCACCGGATCGTCGCCGGCACCCCCGACGGCCACACGGTCACTCTGCCGCACCTGCTGCCCGACGGCGGCTCCCCGGTGCCGCTCGGCGCCCTCACCCTGCCCGGCGGATCACGGCCGGTCGCGGCCCTCCGCCACCGATCCGTCGAAGCGCACCCGGCGGACACGGACGGCACCGGTGGCAGCCTGTGGTCCGTCACCCCCGGCTCATCCGGGGGGAACGACGCGGCGGGCACCCCCTACGTGCCCCCCGTCTCCTACTGGCACGCCCTGCGCCCGAGGGACGAGCAGGGCTCCACCGCACTGCGGAACCTGACGAACTCCCGGGCGGGGGAGCTGCTCAAGGAGGTCGCCGCCGCGGTCGCCCGGCACCTGGAAGCGTTCAGGGCAGTCAAGGAGTACACCGGACCCTCGTCGCGGGAGCTGAGCCAGGAGGCCGTCGCCCGGGTGCTGCCCGAAGTGTCCGACGCACGCCTCCTCGCGGGCGTCACCGCACTCGTCCGCAACGCGGTGGACCGCGCTGCCGCAGTCGCCCAGTACCTGGAACCGCCCCGGCCCGTGCAGCCGGCCACCCCCCGCAACGCCGCTCGCACCCAGGGCATGTTCTTCGACCACGAGCCCGAGCACGCCGACGACACGACCCTGCGGAACGCCTCCGCATGGGGCTCCGAGCAGATGCACGGCGGCTGGTGGGGAGCCGGGAGCCGGTGGACCGCGATCCGGCAGATCCTCGCCGTCAACCATGTCCTCGGCGGCGAGCCCGCGTTCGGCCCACCCACGCCGTCGAAGGTCCCGTTCACCTCCGCGGACGGCTGGCAGCGGGACGAGTACACCGTGCCCGGCAACGCCCCGGCCTGGACCTCCCTCCTCGACAAGCTGCCCGAACTGGCCTACCGGGCCGCCTCGGCGACCACCTCGCCCGAGCACCGCGCCGGCCTCCTCGTACTGCTGGAAACCCTCGCCGCAGGCCCGCTGGCCGACCCGGCGGGCACCGTCCGGCAGGTGGTACTCGTCGAGCCGTTCGGCGCAGGGACACCCGGTACGGGACGCCACGAGGCCGTGCACCGCCTCGGCCAGGTGCTGCGCAGAGGCGCCCGTACCGTCGTGGTCATCGCCGACCGCGGCCGCAACGACCGCCACGACGCGGCACGCTGGCTTGCCCTGGACCACGATCCGACCGGCGCCTTCGGACCCGTTCCCGGCTTCACCCTGGACCGCGAGCGCGTCCACGGGCAGGGCATCGCCCGCGACCGGCTCACCCGGCTCACCGCTCTGGTACGGGAACAGGGCCCGGCACCCTGGCGTCCGGAGGCCGCCGAGGCCTTCCACACGGCCACCGGAATCGGACCCCTCCAGTCCACCGCCCTCCTGTCGGCAGCCGTCACGGAGCCCGGCGCCGAGGCGCTCGCCCTGCTCGGGGCGAAGACACGCGCCTTTGAAACGGCCCAGGCCAGGCTGGACGCACTGCCCCGCGACGACCGGCACGCCCTGCTCCAGGCACTGCTGCCCGCGGACCCGGCCGAGTGGTGGTCCACGGGCCCCGACGTCCGGGCCGCCGCCGAGGTCTGGCAGGAGCGCCTGGCCTCCCTCGTCCGCGTCCCCGAGGAACTGGACCTCGACCTGTCGGGCACCACCCCGGACGCCGTCGACCTGATCCTCAACACGGGCTCCCGGACCTGGCTCGCCCACGGCACCGACGTCCCGGACGGCACCGGTCGCCCGAGCCCGCGCCGGGTGGGAGCACGCGGTGCGCTCTCCTCGGCCCTGACCGCCCTGCGCACCCTCGCCTACACGCTGCCGTACGGGCACCCCCTGCGCGCACACCTGCCCGTCGGACTCGCGGCCCTGCGCGGTCGCCTCGCCGACCCGGAACTGGTGCTGGACCTCGGTCTGAACTGGACCGAGTCGGGGAACTCGATCGGCCCCGCGATCCGCGCCGCCCACGGGCTCCCCGAGTCCGGCGGCGCAGACGCCGACGGCCTGGTCAGGGCCGGCACGGCGCTGCTCCTCGCCCCCGGCCACGGCAGCAACGAGAAGCTGCTGATCCGCCCGGCGGGCCTGGCGGGTCCCGACGACCCGGCGTTCGGCCTCGTCGAGGGCACCGTCGGCCCTCACAGCACCGGCGACCTGCTCGCCCTGCGCGCACTGCTGGGCGAGGAGACCACCGCGTTGGCCGCGGCGGGCGCCCCCGACGGCTCACCGCAGTACCCGGCCCAGGACCCGACGCGTGCGGTACCGGATCTGATGGCCGAGGCCGCCGACGCTCTCGGCCTGAGCGCGGACGCCGCCGCCCTCTATCTGATGCTGCTCGCCCTGCCCGACCCGACGGACCGCAACTGCGTCCGCTGGACCGAGTGGAAGCCGGCCCGGGTCAAGAAGGCCCGGGCGGAACTCGCCGCCACCGACCTCGTCATGGAGGCGAAGCGCTCCCGCGCGGGCCGCACCCTGTTCCTGCCCTGCGGCTGGCTCGAACGCGGCGCCCCCGCACTGCCCCTGGAGACCTGGAAGGAACGCTTCTACCCCGAGGCGGGGCCCGGCCGGACCCTGCCCCACCTCCCCGTGCCCGCGCTGTTCGCAGCCGCCTGGGCACGGGTCCGCGGCGGCGATGCCCCCGCCTTCGAAGAGCTGGACACCCGCACACCCCGGAAGGGCCGCCGCCGATGACGAACGACACCACGACCACCATGGACAGCACCACCAAGGACAGCACCACTACGGGCGGTGTCCCCGGCCAGGCGACGGCGCCTGGGCAGGCGCCCCGCCAGGTCACGCCGCCCGAGGACCGGTACGCCACCGAGCTGACCTTCCTCGCCGCCCACGACTCCGGGCCCCGCCCGCCCGGCTGGCTGCTCACCCCGCGTGCCGTCGTCACCTTCGTGATGGGCAGTGCGGGCGAGGCACTGAGCCTGCCGAAGGGCGCCAGGCCCGGAGCCGGGGTGCCCCGCCGCCTGGTGATCGAGCAGAAGTTCGTCGGCGAACGCGCCCTGGTCGAACGGTGTGTGGTCACCCTCGCCGGAGAGCGCGGACTCCTCCTCGTGGGCGAACCGGGCACCGCCAAATCCATGCTCTCCGAGCTGCTGTCGGTGGCCGTTTGCGGTACCAGCGCGCTCACCGTGCAGGGCACCGCGGGCACCACCGAGGACCAGCTCAAGTACGGCTGGAACTACGCGCTGCTCCTCGCCCAGGGCCCCACCGAGCAGGCCCTGGTGCCCTCCCCGGTACTCACCGCCATGACCCGGGGGGCCGTCGCCCGCGTCGAGGAGGTCACCCGCTGCCTGCCGGAGGTCCAGGACGCCCTCGTGTCGCTGCTCTCCGAGCGGCGGATCGCGGTCCCCGAACTCGCGGGCGGCGAGGGCGCCCAGGTGCACGCGGCCCCCGGGTTCACCCTCATCGCCACCGCCAACCTGCGGGACAAGGGCGTCTCGGAGATGTCCGCCGCGCTGAAGCGGCGCTTCAACTTCGAGACCGTGGGCCCCATCGGGGACGTGGACGCCGAGACCGCGCTCGTCCGGCGCCAGTCGCGGGCCGCCGTCGAACGCGTGGGCGCCGCCTACCAGGTGGACGACGCGGTCCTCGAAGCCCTGGTCACCGCCTTCCGGGACCTGCGCGACGGCCGCTCGGCAGAGGGCTGGGAGGTCGAGCGTCCCTCCACGGTGATGAGCACGGCGGAGGCGGTCTCCGTGGCGGGCGCCCTGGGCCTGGCTGCCGCCTACTTCCCCGGCGACCGGGACGTGCTCTCCCTCCTGCCCGGCCATCTGCTCGGTGTCGTACGAAAGGACGACCCCGCCGACGCGGCACGGCTGCTGGGGTACTGGGACGGGCCGGTGCGCAGGCGCGCGGAGCAGGGATCGGCCACCTGGCGTGCCCTGTGGGACCTGCGCGCGGTGCTGGAGAACTGACGGATGAGCAAGCCGACCACCCCCGAGGCACTGTCCCCCACCGAGGCGCGGATCACCGCCGAGACACTGTCCCCCGCCGAGGTGCCGACCACCCCCGAGACGCGGATCACCGCCGATCTGTCGACCACCCCCGAGGCGCGGATCACCGCCGAAGTGTCGTCCACGGCCGAGGTGTTGCCCAGCGCCGGTGTGTCCGCCGCTTCCCCGGCGCGGGCCCCGGCGGACAGGCCCGTCACCCCGGAAGCCGCGGTGGCGGCCCTGGCGGCGACCGGACCCGGGCTGCCGTTCCTGGTCGGGGTGCGCCACCACGCGCCCTCGCTGGCGGCCGCCCTCCCGGCACTGCTGGACGCGGCCGCCCCCGACGTCCTCCTCGTCGAACTGCCCGCCGAGTTCCAGCCCTGGCTCGGCTGGCTCGCCCACGAGGAAACCGAGGCCCCGGTGGCGCTGGCCGCCGTGCCCGCCGACGGCGCCGGGGCCGGCTCGGCAGGCGAACGGGGGCCGGCCTTCTACCCGTTCGCGGACTTCTCTCCCGAACTGGTCGCCCTGCGCTGGGCGGAGAGCAACGGGGTCCCGGCCGTGGCCTGCGATCTGCCGCTGGCCGACCGGGCGTGGACGGGGGCCGGCCCGGACACCCCCGCCCCCGCCCCGGGCGCCGACTCCGCGTCCGCGCCGGGGGAGGGGCACGGGCTGTCCGCCGCGCTCCGGTCCCGGCTCACCGGCCGGGACGGCGACGACCTGTGGGACCGGCTGGTGGAGGCCCCCGCGCCAGGTTCGTCTCCCGAGGCGCTCCGCCGTGCCGCCCTGCTCACCGGCTGGGCGCTGCGTCACGAGGCCGAGGCACGGGGCGCGGTGCACGGTACGGACCTGGCACGCGAGGCCTGTATGCGCGGACATGTCGCCGAGGCCCTGGCGAGCGGGAGGCGGCCCGCCGTGGTGGTGGGAGCCTTCCACACCCCGGCGCTGCTGCCGTCCGCCGCCGGAACCGCCGGGGCCCCCGTACCGGACGTACCAGACGCACCGGACGCGACGGCCACCACGCCGGTACCGGACGCGTCCGCCGCCACGCCCGTACCGGACGCGGAAGGCCACGTGAACGGCGCTGCCGGGACGGCGACATGCACCGTCTCCCTGGTTCCGTACACGTACCCGCTGCTCGACTCGCGCTCCGGCTACCCGGCGGGCATCCGGGACCCGGAGTGGCAGCACACCGTCCTGGACGCCGCAGGGGACCCGGCCGCGCTGCACGAGGCGCTGATCCGCACCGCGGTCCGCGTCTGCGCCGCACTGCGGGAACAGGGCCACCCTTACGGCCCGGCGGACGGCCGAGAGGTCGTGCGGGTGGCCGGTGACCTGGCCCGCCTGCGCGACCTGCCCGCACCCGGCCGCGGTGAATTCCTGGAAGCCGTGCAGACGGTACTGGGACGCGGCGAGACCTACGGTACGGGCCGCGCCGTCGCGCGGGCCCTCGAACGCGTACTCGTCGGAGCCCGCGGCGGACGGCCCGCGCCCGCCGCGCCGCGCAGCGGACTGGGCCCCGCCGTCGAGGCCGAGACCGTGGCGCTCTCCCTCCCCGGTCCGCAGGACGCGTACGAGAAGACGCCGCGCGACCTCCGGCTCGACCCGGCGCGCTCCACCCTGGACCGGCGCCGCGAACTGCTGCTGCGCAGGCTGAAGGTGTGCGGCATCCCCTACGCGCAGGAGCAGGGGGTGACCGGCGCGGCGGGCACGGAAGGACTCACGACGCGCTGGCAGGTGCGGTGGACCCCGGCGACGGCAGCGATGCTCACCGCGGCCGGGGCCCGCGGCGTCACCCCGGCCCAGGCGGCCGAGGGCGTGCTTCGGCAGCGGCACGCGGACGAGCGGGCGGAGGGCGGACCGACGGCTGCCCAGGTCGTCGGCGGCCTCACGGAAGCCGCCGAGTGCGGGCTCCCCGGCCTGGCCGACGAACGGTTGACGGAACTGGCGGCCGTCCTGCCCGCAAGCGGTACCCTCCCCGAACTCCTCGCCGGGCTCGACCTGTTGGACCGTATCGACGCCGGCCACCTGCCGGGCCTGGCCGCGCCCGACAATCCCCCCTCCCCAGCCCCGGCGGCCCCCGCCCGTGCCACCCGTGCCGCCCGCACCGCGCACGCGGCCGAACTCCTGACCTCGGCCGCGGTACGCCAGGTCGACGGTCTGACCGGCTCCGAGGAGGCCGAGGACGCCAGGGCGCTGCTCGAACTGGCCCAGCGGGCCGACCGGGTGGGCGGCATCCGGCTCACCGACGCTCTCGCCCGGCTGGCCGCCGACGGCACCCCGCTGATCGCCGCGGCCGCCGGAGCGGTCAGGGTCCTCACGGGCCACGACGAGGCCGAGGCCTTCGGGGTGCGTGTCGCCTCCTGGGTGGACGGAGCCGTGGACAGCACCTCCCGGACCGCGCTCGCCGCCCGCCTCACCGGTGTCCTGACGGTGGCGGGCCCGCTCCTGACAGTCGGCGCCGGCGCCCTGGACCCGTTGCTGCACCGGGTAGTCGAGCTGGACGACACCGCGTTCCTGGCCCGGCTGCCGGCCCTGCGCGGTGGTTTCGACACCCTGAGCACGGCTGCCCGCGACCGGTTGTTGGACACCGTCGAGGAGCGGCTGGGTGAGCGGGTGGGCACCCTCGACGCGGACGACCCGGCGGAGCTGGCCCGCCGAACGGCCGCCGACCTCGCGGCCCGCGAGCTCCTGACCGGCCTCGGCCTGCCCGTCCCGCCATCCGTGCTGCCCGTCCCGCCACCCGTGCTGCCCGTCCCGCCACCCGTGCACGACGACCGGTTCCCACCGCCGTCCGGCCACCACCCCACCGCGACGCGCCCCACCGCCGCACCCTCCACCGGGGCGACCCCCGCGCGTACCCTCGCGCCCGCCGACCGGTGGCGGCTCGTGCTCGGCCGGCGCCCTGACCAACTGCCGTCCGGCGCCGCCCGCCTGGCTACCGCGCTGGACGAGCTCTACGGCGCGGGACACGGCGAGGGTTCCCGCGGCGGCCTGCCCGGCCCCGGCCACGGGGGCGGCAGGGAACCGTCGTTCCCCGGCGTCCGCGAGTGGTCCGAGGAACTGGCCGCGCTGTTCGGCCCCGGCATCCGTGAGGAGGTCCTCGCCGCCGCAGCTGTGACAGGTCGCCAGGACGTCCTCGCCGCACTCGACCCGGCGGCCTCCACCCCCTCCGTGGAACTCCTCCGGACGGTTCTGCGGTACGCCGGCGGCCTCCCCGAGGCCCGCCTCGCGGCGCTCCGGCCGCTGGTGCGGCACCTGGTCGACGAACTGACCCGGCAGCTCGCCACGCGGCTGCGACCTGCGCTCACCGGCACGACGCCGGCCCGGCCCACCCGCCGCCCCGGCGGCCGACTGGACCTGCCACGTACGCTGCGCGCCAACCTCGCCACCGCCCGCCGGACGGCCGACGGAAAGGTCCAGGTGATCCCCGAGAAGCCGGTCTTCCGCAGTCGCGCCCGGCGGTCGGCCGACTGGCGCCTGATCCTGGGCACCGATGTTTCCGGATCCATGGAGGCGTCCACGATCTGGTCCGCGCTGACCGCCTCTGTGCTCGCCGGGGTACCGACCCTGAGCACTCATTTCCTGGCGTTCTCCACGGAGGTCGTCGACCTCACCGGCCATGTGCACGATCCCCTCTCCCTCCTGCTGGAGGTGAGCGTGGGCGGGGGCACGCACATCGCCGCCGGGCTGCGGCACGCCCGCAGCCTGATCACGGTGCCCACCCGCACCCTCGTCGTCGTCATCAGCGACTTCGAGGAGGGCGCGCCGCTCGGCGGACTGCTGGCCGAGGTGCGGGCCCTGGTGACCACCGGCTGCCACGTCCTCGGGTGCGCGAGTCTCGACGACACCGGCCGGCCCCGCTACTCGACGGGCGTCGCCGGGCAGCTCGTGGCCGCCGGAATGCCCGTGGCGGCCCTCAGTCCACTCGAACTGGCCCGCTGGATAGGGGAGAAGACCGCATGACCACCGCCCAGTTGCCACCCGTCGCGCCGGAGGTCACCGCCACGCTGGTGGAGAACCTCTCGCCCCGGCTGCGCAAGCGGCTGGACGCGGCGGTCACCAAGCTCGGCACCCGCCCGACGCACCGCGCCGGGGACACGGTGACGATCGCGGTCGACGACGAGACCGAGTTGCGCCTGCACGCCCCGGGCGGCGTGGTGGCGACGGCGGACGCCATCACCTGCGGCTGCCTCCTCGCTCCGGCATGCGTCCACCGCGCGGCCGCCGCCTGTGCCGCCCCCACGGCGGACCCGGCGCCGGATCCCGACCCCGACCCCGACCCGGAGCCGGAGCGCGCCGTCCGGCCCACCGGGACGGCCCCCGAACAGGCCTCCGCCACGGAGCCCGCCCCCACCCCCGACTCCACCCCCGCCCCCCACTCCGCCCCCACCTCCGACGCCTCACCCGAGGTGGCGAGCCCCGCCGAGCGTGCCGCCGCCGACACCCTGTGGTCGGCGGGCGCCGCCGTGCTGGAGGCCGGCGTCGACGGGGCCGGTGCCGTCACCCAGTCGGCCCTCCTCCGTGCCGCGCACACCGCCCGGCTCCGGCACCTGCCGCGCGCCGCGGGTGCCGCACTGTCCGTCGTCACACTGCTGCGCGCGACCCGCGCAGGGGACCCGTCCTACCGCACCGCCGACCTCGTCACGGCCCTGGCCGAACTCCTGGGCACCGCACACCGGGTGAGGACGGCGTCCGGGGCGGAGCTGGCCGCCGTCAGAGGCCGTGCGCGCCGCCCGTACAGCCCGGACGGCTCGCTGCGCCTGTACGGCCTGTTCACCGAACCCGTGGTCACCGACTCGGGGCACGGCGGTGTCCGCACCTGGGTCGCCGGAGCCGACGGCCGCCTCTGCACGGTCGGCGACGTGGCACCGGGTGGCGTCGGACGCGCCCTGGGCGTGGCCGACCGGGCCGTGCGTCTGGGGGACAGTGCGCTCACCCATCGAGAGCTGGGCCGGGCCGGCCTGGCGGTCTCGGGGGCGACGGTCTCGCCGGACGGCAGACTGGGTGCGGGGAAGGGCGTCAAGGCCGTTACCGCGCGGGGCGCCGCGTGGACGGAGCTGCCGCTCACCGCCCTGTGGGAGACGCCACCGTCCGAACAGGCCGCCCGCGCCCTGCGATCCACCTCGCGCTACGCGCAGCCGGACGGCGGCGACAGCGATCTGCTCTTCCTGGACGTCGAACTCCTCGGCGCCGTAAGGGAGTCGGGCGGCACCTGCCTGCTCGCGCTGTGCGAGGGAGGCTTGCGCATCCGGCTCACCGTCGCCGACGACGACCCCGCGCTGGCCCACCGCGACAACCTGATGCTGCTGGCCACGGCGCCGGGTACCCGGCTGAGGATCATCGGCCGCCTGGTGCCCGCCCTCCACCCCCGGCTCGCCCTCCTCGCCTGCTCGCACCCCACCGGCGAGGGGACGATCGACCTGGGCTTCGACCGCCTGCGCCGGGCCGATCTCCCGGACCCGGCTGCTCCCGTGCACCCCGCCCCGCCACAGCCCGGGGGGTCGGGCGCGCACTCACCCCTGTACCTCCTGGAGCGCCGGGTCGAACAGACGGTCCTGGCGGGCCGCGCCGCCCTCGGCATGCTCGGCGACATCACCGCCGAGAGCCGCCGCATGCGCCGCGGGGGCCTTCCCACGGCTGCCGGACTCCTCACCGCCCTGTGCGCCTCGGCGGCCCAACGCGAGCGCGACCTCTTCGGCCGCCTCCTGCCTGCCGACACCGAAGGCTTCGCCACCTCCTGGCTCACCGCGGCCCGTTACACGGCCGCCGTGGCCGAGTCCCTGTGCGCGGCAACCTGGGAACCGACGCAGTAGGGCCGGGCCAGGCCCGGCCGTGGCACAAACCGTCAGCCGATGACCTGCTTCGTCCGCCGGGGACCGGGGGCCGGCCCCCGGCGGAACGGTCTACTTGGACTGCGTGGAGACGCTCACGCCGCTGAAGCTCTGCGCGGCGGCGAGGCTGAAGTAGACCCAGCCCGAGGGCGGGTTGTCGATGGTCAGGGTCTCGCTGTTGCCCGCGTTCGTGGACTTCGCCTGGTAGCTGCTGGTGGTGGCCCAGTTGCCGCCGCCGTAGTACAGGTCGGCGTTGCCGGAGCCGCCGCTGCTGGTGATGGTGATGGTCAGTTGCTTGACCCCGGCCGGCAGGTTGACGAAGTGGTAGCTGTAGCCGCCGGTGGCGGCGGCGAGGTTGTCGCGCCGGCAGTTCTTGTCGAACTGCCGGGGGTCGCTGAGGGTGCACAGCGGGGTGCCGGCCGAGGCTTCCGGCAGCGGGCCGCAGCCGTTGGTCGCGCAGGTGGTCGTCAGCCAGGTCGTGAAGTCGGCGTCGTAGCGGGTGCCGATGGTCTGCTTCAGGAAGGTGCGGGCGCCGTTCCAGTCACCGGCGCGGTACTTGGTGAGTACGGTCTCGATGTCGGCGGGGTGCGCCTGAAGCATGTAGCGGACCGCGAGGAAGCCCCAGCGGTAGACCCGGTTCGAGCTGACCGCGGGGTCCTCGTCCTGACCGTAGACGGTGTCGAACAGGTCGCTGAGCTTGTAGGTCTTCTTGGCGGCCTCGGCGATCGCGTCGGCGTTGCGCTCGCCCCGGTAGCCGAACGAGATGTTCTCGGCGATGCCCTCGACCCACCAGATGGTCGGCGTGGTCATGCCCGCGTCGAAGTCGCCGGCCATGTTGTACCGGCCGTCGAGGTAGTGGGTGTACTCGTGGTTGAGGTTCCAGATCTGGAATTGGGGGAGCAGCCACTGGGCTTCGTGGGCGATGAAGCGTGCCTGGTTGCCCGGGGTGGCCGGGTTGCCCTCCTCGTACATGCCGCCGTTGTCGACGTCGATGTTGTAGATGGCCCAGGCGTACAGCGAGTACTGGGTGTAGTCGTCGAAGACGACGACCTCCAGGTTGGTGTTCACGTCGCCGGGGATCGCACCCTTGTCGCCGATGACCCGGTGGAAGTAGGTGTCCTGGTTGACCAGGCTGGTGCAGGTGCCGGCCAACTGGCCGGGGGACATGTCCTGGGCGCGGATCTTCAGGCCCGGGGTGCAGGTGTGCTGGGTCGGCAGGATCGCCGGGAGCACGCGCTCACCCAGGTCGCAGATGGCGTAGGCCGCGCAGTTGTTCCTGTCGTACTGGCGTGTGTACCAGCCCAGGTTCATGGTGATCGGCGCGGTGGGGCCGACGTTCGGGTACCGGTTGATCAGGTCCCTCAGCAGCGGCCGGACCCGGTCCTTGAGCTCGGGGACGTCCAGGGCGTAACCGAGGAAGCGGCCGACGTTGCTCACGACGTCCAGACGGTTCAGCTGCGCGCCGTTGCGGGTGATGAAACCGGCCCAGGTGTTGAGGACGGCGGGGTCTGCCTTGAGGGCGGCCCGCCAGCCGCGGCCGTCGTTCTTGGCCTTGAAGCCGTTCTCGACGACCCACTCGACGTGCTGCATGGCGAGGTTCATCTGACCGGGCCAGGTGCCGTCGTAGCTGCCGAGCATCCACTTCACGACGCCGGCGTACCGGCCCGCCGTGTGGGAGCTGTCGATGAGCGTGACGACCTCGTTCAGGATTTCGCCGTTGGCGTCGGTGACGTCCTTGCTGCGCGGGGAGGCGAAGAAGGCGTCCAGCGCACCGAGCGTCGCACTGCTCAGCGCCGTGCCGTAGTCGCCCACGACGGCCGAGTTGTTCTCCTGCACGTAGTAGCCGGCGCGCAGGAACATCACCAGCTGCCCGATGGAGGTGTTGTTGCTGCCCGAGTACGTGGTGGAAGCGTCGCGCAGCGCCTGGGCGACGGTCACCATCTGGGGCTCGCGGAAGGCCTTCCGGGCGTTCTCCCCGGTGAGGTTGAACAGCGGGTAGGTACAGGTGATGTGTGGGAGGGCCTTGAGCTGCTGGACCAACATGCTGCCCGTGGCGTTGATGACGCCGGAGAGATCGCTGCACGCGTCCACGGTGGCCGAGGACCGCCGGCCGGGCTTGACGGGCTTGACGGCGGGCGCGGGCGCCGGGGCGGACTCCTCAACACTGTCCTGCGAGGAGATCCGGAAGCGGGAGCGGGTGCTCAGCGCATCGGGCGACCTGGGGACCGGGATCGACCGCGGCGCCGAGGCCGCGGTTTTACTTGCGTGCGCACCGACCGGGGCCGCGGCACCGACGGGGGCGGCCTGGCTCTGCGGAGTGAACAGTCCGAGCGTGAGGAAGACGGCTGCGCCGAGCGCGGGAAGTCTTCGTGCGCGGATCTTCGATATGTGGAAGGGACGCATCTGTGGGGGCCTCCGGGCCGTTGTGGCCACGTGCTGGGGACGCACGGGCAGCTAACACGTGATGTGTAAAATTTCACATGTCGCATTGTTCGGGAAGCCTTTCGGCCAGATTCGTCGGCCACCGTCTTGTTGTGGCTGGCTACGAGTGGGCGTGGGAGCGGGTGAGCAGGCCCTGACGGTCAGGGACGCGGTCGCTCAACTGACCTTCCTGCTGGCGGAGTTGAACAGAGCGGTCTGTTCCTCTGTCCGGGAAGCAGATCCGCGGGCCCTTCCACTGCCGGACCGCAGCCGTCGGGAAGGCGAGCCGCGCACTCCAGCCTCCTGCGAACTGAGGAAGGAGGTGGGGGACGTCGTCGGACCACGGGGCGTGAGTGCACCGGCCGAACTGCAGACTCCCGTGGCTGATCAGAGGAAAGAGGCTTCGCAAGCGCGGATTCGTGAGCCAGGGTGAGCTCGTCGACCTGGAGGAACGGCCCTCTGATGAGCAGTTCGGCGACCGAGGTTCCTGCCTGCCACGTGTGTGCCATGTTGACGACGGTCTGCAGCTCGGTGGTTCGGCCGTAGGCAGCATCTCCGACGCCGCTCCACCATGCTCCTGGGCCAGTGGTCAGATCTGCTCACCGCCTTGCACAGGGTCGCTCCGCCTGCGTCGGCGACGCGCGACCTGCGTGGGCGGTGCGAGGAGGCCTTCGCCGGGGTCGGCAGGCGACTGTCCGAGGCTGTCATCAGCACGCGGTTGAACGTCACCGCGTGGGGCAGGGCCGTCCAGCGGTGCGAGCGGTTGCTGGAGACGGAAGGGGTCACCGTGTTGCTCCACGGTGACTTGCACCTGGGCAACGTGCTCGACGGCGGCGCGGAGCGCGGTCTCATGGCCGTCGGCCCGAAGGCCTGTGTCGGTGATCCGTGCTTCGACGCCGTGGACTACGTACTGGCCGGCGCCGGGCAGGAGGGCGTCGACACCCGCTGCACGCGCGTGGCGGCAGCCTGCGGACCCGGTGACCACACCGACAGCCCTCAATACAGCGTTCGTATGTGAGGGAGACTCTGCCTTCGTAGGGAGACTCTGCCTTCGTCGGGAACGCGGGCGACTGCACGGGGTGGGGTGGGATCCGCCGCCCCCGGCCCCGGCCTCCGAGCCGGGTACCGCGGGCGGCGGCCGTTCACCGGCCCGAGCGGGCCCTGGGCTCAGCGCCAGGTCTGGTTGCGGTTACCGCTGCACGGGAGGGTCCGCAGCCCCCACTGGCTGTCGTCCAGGCACTCGCCCGTGGCCTGGCTCTTGAAGGTCAGCCTGTCACCGTTCCTGTACACGAACCAGCTCTGCTGGCGCGACGAGTTGCACGGCCGCGTGTCGAGCGTGGCACCGTCGTCGTAGAGGCACTCGCGGGTCGCGACGTTCTTGAGCTGTCGGGTGTTGTCCGCCCAGTTGTGCACGCTCCACTTCTGGAAGATGCCACCGTTGCAGGCGTATCCGCGCAGGCCGTACTCGCTGTCGTCGAGGCAGGAACCCGTGGCCATGTTCCCGTACGTCTCGACCGCGTCGGTCACCCCGAGGACGCCGGGAGCGGAACCTGCTTCGGCACGTGCGGCCGTCGCGGCTGTCGCGGCCGTCGGCTGCGCCGATACGGCTGTGGCGCCGCCGGAAAGTAATCCGGCTGCGGTCAGAAGCGCGAGGGATCCCCTGCGGAAGGAAGGCGAAAGCATGTCTCTTCTCCTCTTGTGATGCCACCGTGAGAACTCCGGCGGCTCTTCATCGATCGAGCCCGGCTGCAAGCCGGTGAACCGGCCGCTGATGTGCGGTGGTTCGTGGCTCCACTGAAGGCGGAGGAGTGTTGCGGCGGTGTAGGCGCTTTTCGATACGCCCGCGATACGTCTCGATACGCCCGCGATACGTCTCGATACGCCCCCGATACGTCCGAGCCCGGGACGTCACAAAACCGCGGCCGACCCGGCCGACGGGCAGGGTGCCGGCCGCCGTCCGCGGCGAGTTGTCCGCGAACTTTCCCGGGATTGTTCGCGATCGGTAACAGGCGCAGCCCTTTGCCGCCTTGTCCCGTCCTGCCATGTGGTTGCAAGGGTGACCGGGGGATCGGCGAGGAACTGCGCGAAAAGGGGCGGACATGGTACGACAGGACGGCGGGCGGAGCTGGTACGGCAAGGCGGTCGGGGCCGCGCTCGGGGTGACGATGCTCGCCACCGGCGTCTCGGTGTGGACCGCGCAGGCCAGTGCCGAGGGCAACTCGGCGCCGGGGGCGAACGCGCCGGCCACGCCGGGCAGCGCCGTCAAGCCGGTCGCAGTGACCATCGCGCACGCCTCGGATGCGGGGCCGCGCGGTGTCAACCTCACCATCGACGACGGCCCCGACCCCGTATGGACCCCTCAAGTGCTCGATCTGCTGCGGGAGTTCGGGGTGAAGGCCACGTTCTGCATGGTGGGGAAGCAGGCGCAGGCCCACCCGGATCTCGTGAAAAAGGTGGTCGCAGCCGGGCATCGGCTGTGTGACCACACGGTGTCGCACGACACCGCCATGGACAAGAAGTCCCCGACCTACCAGTCGCAGCAGATGCTCGACGCCGAGCGCATGATCACCGAGGCGTCCGGGGGCGTTCGGCCGATGTACTACCGGGCGCCCGGCGGGGCCTTCACCCCCTACAGCCGTACGCTCGCCGCCGGCCGGGGCATGCGCCCGCTGGGCTGGAACGTGGACACCAAGGACTTCGAACGTCCCGGTACGGACGCCATCGTCGCCACCGTCGAGCGGGAACTCCACAACGGCCCGACACTCCTCTTCCACGACGCGGGCGGCAATCGTACGCAGACCGTCGAAGCCCTGCGCCGGCTCCTGCCTCAACTGAAGAAGCAGGGCTACTCCTTCGGCTTCCCGGTGCACTGAGCCCGGCCCCGACCGCACGGAAGCAGCCGCACCTCCCGGGCGATCCTGTCTTTCCACCCGCCGTCAGGTTCAAGGCTCAGTGCTCGCAGAGGGAGAACTCCCGCTCGTAGAGCTGCTCGTTGTGCTCGGCGACGAAGAACTTGCGTTCCTGCATGAGCTGTTCGCGGTATGCCCTGGCCTGTTCCAGCGTCATGGTGGACGTGTCGGACCAGGGCTGCTGCGGCGGCACATCGGATGTCGAGACGATGCTTTGCGAAGGGTCGACCAGGAAGAACGCAAGGATCTTGCGATGCCCCGGCCGGGTCGGGTCCGCGAGGCGGAATGCCCCGACGCGGTGCTGCAGGACGTTCGGGAACGCCAGGCAGCGGCCCGCCGGGGTGGGGGCCGACCCCAGCACCTGGTTCAGGGGGTCTTCGTCGTCCAGACCGTAGACCTCACTCACCCCGTTGTTGTCATTCTGCTCGTAGTCCGGCTCGTCGAGTGCCGCCCGGAAGCTCAGCCGGCTCTCGGTGATGTTCTCGCTGTCCCAGTAGTAGATGCCGGTCGAGACGATCCGCTCGTTCAGCATCCCCTCGACGTGCCAGGAACCACCGGCGTACTCGGGCTTTTCCGGGGTGAGATGAATGGTGGCGAGTTTCGCGATGACCTGGAGACGGCGGCCGCGCAGGTCGACTCGCGCGGCGTCGTCGGGCAACGCGGGCGGGCTGAATTCCGGGGCGTCCGGGACTGCCGGAACGCGCTCCTGCCACCACTCGTCCATGGCGATTTCGTAGGCCCTGTAGGCCTCTTCGTAGCCGTCGTCGCCCTTCTCACCGTCGGGTTCGACGGGCTCGGTGCCGTCGTACCACGAGTAGGGATCGGCCTTGATCCGCAGCGGCCGGGGATCGTTCAGGTCCGTGAGCACATTCTCGAAGAGGGGGCGCATACGGCCGAACAGGTCGGGCAGGACGGCGGCGAGTTCGTGGTGATCAACGGGGTGGACATTGTTGACGTACGAGCGGAAGGCGATTTCGCCGTCCTCTCCGACCTCGACATCCGTGGGCAGCCACTGGAACTTGTCGGAGAACTCGTACTGCGTCCACCTGGTCGTCTCCGGGTGCTGCCAGGCCCGCTCGGGCCCGCCGCTCACCTCTCGTACGTTGCAGAACAGTGAGGGGTGCACCAGGTCCAGCACCTGGCCGTCGGATCCCGGGTGCCAGTCCTTGTCCGCTTCGGGGACCTCCTCCAGAACCCGGACCGCCTCGCGCAGTCGGGACCTTAGCCCGTCGTCGACCAGCGTGTCCGACTGCCACACCCCGTCCACGGCGGACACCTCGATGCCGCTCTGCTCGCTCCTCAGCCCGGCGTAGTGCGCGAGTTCGGCCAGCACATAGCGAACCTGTGCATCGGTGAGGCCCTGGTCAGTCGCTTCCCTCGCCCATCTGGCGACGATCTCCGCGTCGTTCATCTTGGCGAACCACTCCGGCTTGGACCGTATGTGGGCGCTGCACTGCATCATTTCGAGCTCCCGCAGTGTCCGGGGCCGCGCGGACGAGGCGGTGCGGGAAGCGGCAAAGGGCAGTGGGAACGGGGACAGCGCAGTCAACTCTCTCGGTCCTTCCAGGTGGTGTGCGATGGCGTGGGGAAGGCTACTTCAGGGGACTGACAACGACTCTGCGCCGGTGTCGGAGCCACGTGGGGGAACCTGGGGCCCGGCGCGAGCGGCCGAAGTCAACTTCCTTCCCCGTTGCGCGAGTTGGCCCCCAGGTGCGGCCTCGGGCTTACGTCGCGTACTGTCCGGGGGATCATGCAGGTGGGCCGGCCCCCGGGAGCGGGGCCTGCCCGAGCCGGCCGCGACCGCACCCCGGAGGACATGATGCCCAGGCCCGAGCTCGTCAAGATCGATCAGCACACCCGGCTCAGTCTCGCCCTGGCCAAGGCCGGCGACTACGAGCCCGCCATCCGGCTGGGCCGCGAGGCGATGTGGCTCGCCCGCCGGGAACTGGTCGCCGACGACGGCGTGGACACCCGCCTGGCCCTGGCCGCCTCCCTGCACAACCTGGCCCTCGTGACGTCCTGGCACGGACTCCACGAAGAGGCTCTGCGCGCCGCCGACGAGGCCGTCGGCTTCTTCCGCGACATCGCCGCCGAGGAACCGGACCTCGGCCGCCCACGCCTCGCCGACTCCCTCGACAGCCTCGGCACCCGGCTCGCCGACCTGGGCAGGCCCGAGGACGCGCTCCCGCTGTCCAGGGAAGCGGTGGCACTCTTCCGCGGCCTCGACCCCACCGGGCACCACCGCGCGGAGCTCGCCCGGTGCCTCCACAACATGGCCGTACGCCTGACCGACACCGGCCGCCACGAGGAGGCCTTCGCCGCCCTCACCGAGGCCCTCGACATCCACCGCACCTCCGTCGAGGCCCTCGACATCCACCGCACCTCCGTCGAGGCCCTCGACATCCACCGCACCTCCGTCGAGGCCCTCGACATCCACCGCACCTCCGTCCCCGACGGGCCCGCCGACCACCGCGAGGTCCACCTCCACATAGTGGCCAGGCTCGCCAAGTGCCACGCCGCACTCGGCAACGACACCGTGGTCCCCCTGCTCGCCCTCGAATCCGTCCAGCTCGTGACGCTGCTTCCCGCGGACCACCGAGCCCGCCAGTCGGCCGAACTCCTCGACCACTGGCGCTACCTCGCCCGCCACCTCGCCCGGACCGGCTACCGCACGGAGGCCCGGCAGGTAAAGACCGCGGCCAGACGCCTGCGTTGGCAGCCGCACCACGCAGAGGTCCACCAGCACGAGACCCCGGCGGGCTAGCTGCGTCGGGCCGACGGCCCCGGCGGCGTGGAATTCCCGGCTGTACACGCGAGTTGAGGGCGACATGGCGCAAGCAGCGGCGCCCCGATCCCTGCGGCCACCGGCGGACGTGTGGTGCCGCCGACGCTCATCCGCCCGTCGCCGTCCGCTCGTCCACCTGCCCCCGTCCGCCCGTCCACCTGCCCCCGGCGCCCGTCCGCCCGCCGCCGGTGTGCCATGGGGGCGCCCCCTTCCTTCGCCCGTAGTTCACCCGCCTTCGCCCGTAGTTCACCCGGCCGTTCCGGAGTGCAGAAATCCTCTTAGTGGTGCGCCCCGGATCACGGATCGCTGCCGTCCGCACGAAGGAGAGCCGGTCCCCATGTCCCACCCCGTGCCCGAATGGGCCGACCCCCAGGTGCCCGCGGAGTCGCTCGATCCGCAAGGGCTCAGCCGCCGAGGGCTGATGCGCCGCGCCGGACTGTTCGGCGCGGCCTTCGCCGCCGCCTCGTTGCCCTCGCCCGCGCTGGCCGACGGACGGGTGCACCGGCCCCAGGAGCACGGCCACGGAGGAGGGCACGAGCACGCCCCCGACCTGGTCTACCTGGTCGGGGACCACCACAACCACACCGTCTACAGCCACGACGCCAAGTACACGTTCTCCCAACTGGCCAAGGCAGGAGAGAAGTTCGGCCTCGACTGGATGGTCTTCACCGAGCACAGCAATGTCGGCCACGCCGAGTTCGGCGCCGCGCGTGAACACCGTGAGATCCTGCGGGCCCGCGCGGAGAACAGGCGCATGCTGATTTTCCAGGGCCTTGAGTGGTACGTCCCCGGCGCCGAGCACTGCACCGTCTTCTCACCGCCCGGCCGGCACGAGGTCGATCTGCTCACCCGCTTCGAGGACGCCTTCGACGGCAAGCTGCTCGGCTACACGGCCGGCGCCCCGACGCACCCCGACACCCCGCGCAACGAGGCGCACGCGATCAAGGCCCTCAAGTGGCTGGCCGAACAGCGTCGCACCCGGTACGTCGACGATGTCCTCGTCCTCGCCAACCACCCCATGCGGCTCGGCATCGACTCACCGCACGAGATACGCGGCTGGCGCGACGCCGCACCCGAGATCATGATCGGCATGGAGGGCGCTCCCGGCGCCCAGGCCGGCGCGATCCCGGGCTGGCATCCGGCCACCAACGTCCGCGGCGAGTACACGAACTCACCCTCCGCCGACTCCTGGCCCGGCTACCCCCGGGGTGCGTACGTCACCTACGGCGGCTTCGACTGGGCGACCGCGACCGTCGGCGGCCTGTGGGACGCGATGCTCGCGGAGGGCAAGCTCTTCACCATCACCTCCAACTCCGACGTCCACCGCGTCGCCCAGGACACCTGGGTCAACGGAGCCTGGCCCCCCGGACAGGACTTCGACAGCACCGGCCGCCTCCCCGACCCGTACCACACCACCGAACCGCAGCCCGGCGGCGACTTCTGGCCCGGCCAGTTCAGCCGTACGCACGTGGGCGTCACCCGGTACGGCTACCGGAACGTGATGGCGGGGCTGCGAGCAGGCCGGGTCTGGGTCGACCACGGCCATCTCGTCGACGGCATCGACGTCAAGGTGCGCGGCGAGCACGGCAACAGCGCCACCCTCGGCGGCCGGCTGCGCGCCCGGCGCGGCGAGCGGCTCACCCTCACCGTCACGGTGACCGCGGCGTCCCGCCGGAATCCGTACGGTGTGCTGCCGCGCCTGGAACACGTCGACGTCATCCGCGGCGCGGTGCACGGCCCGGCCGCCGACCGTGACGACTGGCACGCCCCGGACACCAGGGTCGCCCACACCGCCGACGTGTCGGGCCGCCGCGGCACGTACACCCTGCGCATCCCGCTCGGGCGGGTGGACGAATCGTTCTACGTACGGCTGCGCGGCAGCGACGGCAAGCGCCACGGAACGGGCTTCCTCGGCGCGGCGACCGACCCCCACGGCCCCCTGCCGCACGAGCCGGGCAAGGGCAACCCGTGGCTCGACACCTGGTTCTACACCAACCCGGTCTTCGTGGACGCCGTGCGCTGAGCCGGCCGTCGGCCGGGCCGCAGACAAGGCCGGTCAGGACGGCCCGAAGACTGCCGGCCCGGGGCGAAGAGGACGCGGTTCGGTGTCAGTGGCTGCTGCGGGTGCGGGGGGCTTGGTACTGCGCGTCGGTGCCGTGCTCAAGCCAGGTGGTCTCCGGGCGGTCGTCATCCGGGGCGGTGGCGTCCCACAGCGCGAGGTGCTGCATGAAGCGGTCCTCGGTGGCGCCGTGCCAGTGCTCCTCGCCGGGCGGGCAGGTGACGGTCTCATCGGGGTGGGCGGCGTAGACGGTGCCGTCACGGGTGCCGATCAGAGCGGTGCCGGCGACAACGTGCAGGGCCTGGCCGACGGCGTGGCGGTGCCAGGCGGTGCGGGCGCCGGGGGCGAAGCGCACCATGTTGACACGGATGCGGGACGGCTCCTGGCCCGCGTGGACGACGTCGAGCCAGACGTCTCCGTTGAACCAGTCCTCGGGGCCCTTGCCGGTGGGCTGCGGCTTGACGAATTCATGGCGTGCTCCTTCGTACGGATCGGATGCCGGGGGGGCGGCAGGAGTCAGGCGGCGTCAGCGTGGGCGAGGCCGGTGCCCAGGGTGCGGGAGGCGGTGGCCTGGGCGGTGATCCCCGCGCCCTTGGCCTCGGCGGTGGGGATGGCGTCGTAGCCGGCGACGAACCGCAGCGGCGGGGTGTCCAGTTCGATGACCCTCAGCAGTGCGTCGGCGAGCTTGGCCGGGTGGACGGCCTGCTGCCCGTTCATCGACTGCCACATCGCCTTGGTGGTCTTCGTGCGCTCGGCGTAGTCGTCGACGGACAGTTCCGCCCAGCTGGTGGAGGAGTCCACGAGCAGCTCGGTGCGGAAGAAGCCGGGCTCGACGATGGTGGTGCGGATGCCGTACGGCTCGACGTCGTAGCGCAGGGACTCCATCCAACCCTCGATACCGAACTTGGAAGCGGCGTAGGCGACGCAGAACTCCTGGCCGACCAGCCCGGCGATCGAGGAGACGGTGACGATGTGACCGGCGCGCTGCTCGCGCATGACGGGCAGGACGGCGCGGGTGATGTTCATCGGGCCGAACAGGTTCGTCTCCATCTGCGCGCGCATCTGCGCATCGGAGATCTCCTCGAAGTAGCCGGCCTGGAACGTGGCAGCGTTGTTGATCAGCACGTCGATACGGCCGAACCGGGTCACGGCGGCGTCGACAGCGGCCTGGGTGGCGTGGGTGCTGGTGATGTCGAGGGCGGTGACCAGCAGGTTTTCGTACTCACCGCCCAGCGCCTTGAGTACGTTTTCGGGGCGGCAGCCGGTGGCGGCGACCTGGTGGCCGGCGGTCAGGGCCTGGCGGGCGATGTCGGTGCCCAGGCCGCAACCCGCACCGGTGACAAAGATGACCTTGCTCATGAGAAGGGGATGCTCCTGCGTAAAGAGGGGGAGCGTCAGTGGTCCTGCGGGGCGTCGGCCGACGCCAGGACGGCCTTCAGCCGGCCGGCGGCGCCCATGGCGTTGGGCCGGCCGGCGTAGAACGCCAGTGGGTGATGGCCTCGCTCAGCTCGGCCTCGGTCCGCCCGTTCTCCAGGGCCGGCTTGAGGTGGAAGCCGAGCTGGTCGGAGCAGTACAGGGCGATCAGCGCGGTGACGGTGACCAGGCTGCGATCCCGCGGGGAGAGCCCCCCCCGCTCCCGGACGTCGCCGAAGAGCACCTGGTCGGTGAGGTCGGCGAGCTTGGAGGCGATGTCACCGATGGCCGGCTGTGCTGCGGATTCCCTTTCCGGCACGATGCACTTCCTTCCGCTGTCCTTTCGCTGTCCTGTCCGGCGCAACATTTGAACGAGCTGGGCGAGTTCCTCAAGGCGCGCCGCTCCGAACTGAGCCCGCGCGCCGCGGGCCTGCCCGACAGCGGCGGGCAGCGCCGGGTCGCCGGGCTGCGCAGGGAAGAGGTGGCTCAGCTCGCCGCGATCTCCACGGACTACTACACCCGGCTGGAGCAGGGGCGGCTGCCCGCCTCGGCGCCGGTGCTGGAGGCGGTGAGCCAAGCGCTGCAGCTGGACGACGACCAGCGCCGCTACGTGTTCGGCCTGGCGGGGAAGGAGACGGCGAAGCCGCGCCGTCGGGCTCGGCAGAAGGTTCAGCCGCAGTTGCGCAGGGTTCTGGACGACCTCACTGCCACGCCCGCCATTGTGATGGGCCGCCGCATGGATGTCATCGCCTGGAACCCCCTCGCAGCGGCACTCGTCACCGACTTCGCCGCCGTCCCGGAAAAGCACCGCAATTACGTGCGGATCCTTTTCACCGACCCGGCGATGCGCACCCTGTATGCCGACTGGAAGAGCGTGGCACGGACCGCAGTTGCGCAATTGCGCATGGAGGCGGCGAAGTATCCGGACGATCCGCGCCTGACCGCATTGGTCGGTGAACTGTGCGTACAGGACGAGGACTTCCGCCAGTGGTGGGCCGCACACCATGTTGCCACCCTCAGCGTGGGCACAAAGGTTCTCCACCATCCCGTCGCCGGTGAGCTCTGCCTGGACTGGGACACCCTGACCGCCAGCACCGATCCCGACCAGCAACTCGTCGTCTGGACCGCCGAAGTCGGCTCCACCACCCACGACGGCCTGCGCATCCTTGCCTCCTGGGCCGCGGACCAGCACCGGGCCACCGCAGAACCGGCCGAGTGAGGGCACCCACCGTGGGTCGCGGGAAGTCGGTGGGGCGGGCCGGTGTGACCGGCCAGTTCGGGACGCTTCTCAGCGGCGTCGCTGGTCGGCGCGCAGTTCGAAGTCGCCGTAGCTGTCCTCGACCGGGCTGACTGTGACACCGGGCGCGACGATCTCGTCGACGGCGTCGAGCACCTCGGACGACAGCGTGACGTCGGTGGCAGGCGGGAACGCCTCCAACTGGTCCATGGTGCGCGGGCCGATGATTGCCGGGGTGACGCCGGGGTGGTTGATGACGAAGGCGACGGCCAGCTCGATCAGGGTGAGGCCCGCCTTCTCCGAACGAGCGCGAGCTGTTCGACGGCACCGAGCTTGCCGGTTGGCGGGGGTGCTCATGTCGAAGCGGGCCCGGGGGCGTGCCGCGGAGGCGGGCCCTCGGTGACGTTCTTGCGGTAGCGACCCGAGAGCTCGTGCAGAGCGTCTACCACTGGACGCCGCTGCAGGCCGGTCTCGCCTTCCTGCCGATGACGCTGGTCAACTTCGTCCTCGCCGTCCAGGTGCCGCAGCTGCTTGAGCGGGCGAGCAGGCCGCAGGTGCTCACCGCCGGGCACGCCCTGACCATGGTGGGCATGGTGTGGCTCAGCCCTGCACACGCCCTACTTGACGGGCGTGGCGTTGCCGATGGTGCTCAAAGGCGCCGGCCAAGGTCTGGTGCTGGCCCCACTGACCTCCAGCGGCGTCGACGGCGTCGCCCCCCGCGGACGCGGGAGCCGCCTCGGGCCTGGTCAACACCGTGCACCAGATCGGCAGCGCGCTCAGCCTGAGCATCCTGACCGCCGTGGCCGCATCCGTCTCCGCCGGTCACGAGGCCACCGACATCGCGGCCCGCTCGGGTGCCGCGCTGACCGGGTCCGCCGCCCTGCTTGCCCTGGCCCTCGCGGCCACCCTCATCCTCATCGTCCCCGTGCGCGACATCATCACGTAGAAGGGATGGCCACCGGTGATCTACACGCGTGCGGGCGGCTACCAGTTCACTGCCGACCCGGACGACCTGGAGGCATACGAGACGGCCCAGGTGCATGTGCTGCTGACCGAGGTCCGCCGCCTGATCACCGGCACCATCGCCCCGCACGCCGCCCTGGACCGCAGGACAAGCGGGTACGGCACATCCTCGCCCAGCTCAACTCCGTCGAGTCCACTCTCGACCTGATCGCCTGACGGGAGGAAAACGTCATGCGCCGGGGTGCAAGCGGAGTGCTCTGCCGCAGGACTACCCGCCGTTCAAGACGGTGTTCGGGTTCCTCACCCGCTGGTCGGCGGCCGGGGTCTTCAACCTGATCCGTGACCAGCTGCGGCGCCGGATCCGGCGAGTCATGGGCACGTCCCCGCACCCGGTGGCGGTGGTGATCGATTCGCAGTCCGTGAAGGTCGCCGCCACCGTCCCGCGCGCCACGTCCGGATACGACGCGGGGAAGAAGACGTCCGACCGAAAGAGACACATAGTCGTGGACCTGAAAGGGCTCCCGCTGTGCGTGATGGTCACCCCGGCCGATACGCACGACAGTGTCGCTGTCCGGGAAGCCCTCTTGCGGCTGCGGCTGATGCACCCCGAAATCGCCATCGTCTGGGCCGATTCGGCCTACGCGGGCGCCCTCGTCGACTGGGCCAGGTCCTTCCTCCACCTGACGATCAAGACCGTGAGCAGGCCCAAGGGGGCGAAGGGCTCTGTGGTTCTACCGAGGCGGTGGGTGGTGGAGAGGAGCCTGGCGTGGCTGCTTCATGCGCGCAGGAATGTGCGCGACTACGAAACCCTGCCCGAGCACTCGGAGACGATGCTCACTCTCGCGGCGATCACGCTCATGACTCGCCGGCTCACCCGATCCGCGGTCTACCCTGACGCAGCGCGGCCACGACCGGTTGAAACCGTTCATGCTGCATGAACGGTGGGCTGGGCGGCTTGGGGGTTCGAACTGGTTCGGCTCTCCCCGTAACGGGACTGTCAGTGCAGCCCAGCACAATGTGCGCATGAGCTATGACCTGGCTGTTTGGGAAGGCCCGCGCCCCTCCGACGATGCGGTGGCAGTCAACGTCTTCGACGCCCTTCGTGCCGCATGTATGGGGCAGAGCATCCCGCCCACTGATCTGATCAGACAACTCGTCGGGGACCTGGTGGAGCGCTGGCCCGACCTCGGCCAGGGCGACGAAGAAGCCGACGACGCCATCCCCTGGTCCACCGGACCGTTGATCAGCGAAGCCAGCGGTCCGCTGATCTACTTCGGCATGGTCTTCAGCAAGTACGACCAGGCCGCGGAGTTTGCTGTGGAGCGGGCCCGTGCACTCGGCCACGTCTGCTTTGATCCCCAGGACTGGCGTCTCCTCACCTGAGCACCTCCTTACGAGGTACGAAAACCTCAGCTGTCGGCACAGCTCTACAGGCGGGCCCAACGTGCTGCTTCAACGACTGCCCGGTCGCGGCCGACCTGCACAGCCTTGCCCGGCAGGTTCAAGATGGGGGTTCTCAGAAAGAGGTGGCCTCGTTGCGCGCCAACGAGGCAGGATCGGCCCTGTGATACGCCATGCCCACGGGGACCCCGAACTGCTTGCCCTGGTTCGCCGCTATGTCACGCCCGAGGGCGAGCGACGGCGTTACATGAAGCTCGGCGGCGGCTTGCTACACATGCGAAGCCCTGAGTACGACCGCTTCATACACGATCTCCGCGACGACGCAGGACTCATCACCGCAGACGAGATCGCCACCCTGCTTGAGGGCGGCTGGCGAGAGCGGAGAACAGCAGCTTGGCTCGTAGCCGTCTCCCGCCGGACCGAGTTCCGTGAGCGCCTCGGAGAACTCCTACTGACCAGTGAGGTCTGCTGTGCTGGGTTGGCCTACTGCGTGGCCCTGGCCAGTTTCGGAACGGCGCGCGATGCTGATCTGCTCGCCGCCTACCTTGATCGCTACCTTTGCCGCTCCGACCTCGGCTACGACCAGACCGTCGTCATGGGTGCTCTCCAGTTCATCAGCCTGAATCTTGGAAGCGATCAGGCCGACCGATTCCTGGGCCCGGACGGCCTGTGGCAGCAGTGGCTCCACAACGCGCCTCACATGCAGACGAACCCGGACCCTCTCCCCTCCGTCTTGAGCCTCATTCGTCGGCTCTATGCCGTCGTCGACGAATGCGCCGACGTGAGATGACGGCTTCACATCTCGTGGTGATCTCTTGCCCGACACGCCTGGGAACAGTCAGGTCTGTGTGCGGGACGCGATGTAGCCGAGCGTGTCTGGCCTGTCCGGTCCAGCGGGCGGTATTGCTGGTGCCGAAGAAGTCGGCGAGGACCGATGCCGGTAATCGGTGGTCATCGCGCGACGAGCGCACGAGATCAGCAGAGGTTCAAGGATGGGCTCTCAGACGGACCGGGAGGACATCCACCAGGCCCACCACGCCTACTTGGACGACATGGTCGAAGGAGACACCGTCCGGACCATGACCGACGCGACGGTGTACAGAAGCGCGCAGACTGGCGGTTGCTCCTGACCACCGACTCCGGCCGCTGCGGCGACACGTGGATCCCCCTGAGAACGGTCGCGACGACATGGTGACCCACCCTGGCCAAGGGGCCAAGGGCTCCCCAAGGGTCCCCACAGCCCCACATCTCTCAGGAGAACGCATCGTGGCAGCTCTTGAGTTCGTCGTGCTGCTCGGCTGAGCTCTCTTGGTGAGCGGTTGGTGAGCGGTGCTCTCGCGCACCGACTCAATGCGGTCGCTCCCGTACTGCAACGGGCCGCTGGCGTTCTGCTCGACTTCGTACCCGCGCTCCGCGAGACCGAGCTGCCACCAGAGGTGCTGCTGCTCGTCCTCCTGCCGGTGCTCCTGTTCTGGGAAGCCGTGGCGACCTCGCTGCGGGCGATCCGGCGGGCGGCCTGCCGTGGGGCGCGGTCTGGGTACTGGGGGCCGCCGTCGCACCGACCGACGCCACCCGCCGTGGGCGTGGTCTGCCCTTCGAGAGAGCCCTCGCCGAGCAGGGCATCCAACTCCTGAGGCTCTCTCGCGAGCGGGAGAAGCAGCGGTTCGGGGAACCGATCCTCAAGAAGGTGCGCCGGCTGATCGAATCCGTCAACGACACGCTCAAAGGCCAGCTCGACCTGGAGCAACACGGCGGTCGAACCTTCGAGGGCGTCGCCATCCAAGGGCTCAGCGCGTCCTGGCGATGGCCGCCGGGATCTGGCACAACAACAGAATCGGTGCCCAGTCACCCGGCCGTTGGTCGCCTACGATCACTGATCACATTGAGCAGCCACCAGCTCACCGAGTTGGCATGCCGCCGTGCGGGCTGTTCACCACCAACGGCAGAGACCCCTCAACGAGGTAGTCGTGCCCGGGGTACTCGACGTGGAGGTGACCGCCGTTCTCGGCGGAAGCCATGCCGCGCAGGTTGTCCGCGAGCACTGCCCTGCCGACGGCGTCACCGCTGATCACCAGGAACTGCCGTTTGGAGTCCAGGTGGACAAGCACCCCGGGGCCGGGAGTGTCATTGACCTCGACTCCTGCAAGGACGCCGCTGCCCGGGGAGGAGGTGAATAGCCCCTCGCCCCGGGCCACCACGTCTGCCAAGCGGTCCAGTTCCTCCGCCGACGCGGAGAGATCCACTTCGTCGTATGCGGGGGCGGAGACCAGTCTCACGGGCGTCACTCCTTCAAGTTCGGCCCTCCATGATGCCTGCGAGATCGTCCGTCATACATCCGGGTCAGGATCATGGCCAGGCGGCTCAGGCGGGAACCGACTTGATCGTTATTCGGTCGGTGTGAGTGAAGTAGCTCGGCCGCTGCGGGGCCGGCTCGTTTGTCCTTCGGGGGAGGCGTAGGAATGCAGGTCTCGAGTACGGAAGGTGGGGCGCCCGCTTCTGCGCCGGGGTGCGGCTGGTACTTGCTGGCTCCCGCTCTCTGCGCCTTTGGCGTGTATGGCGGCACAGCGTGGACCGTTCGGTCGTGGGCGAGTTGACCGCTCGGAAACGACGCCAGCAACAACATAGGGCTGAAGATGCTCATGCCTGTCGTGTGGCTCTGCATGACTCTGCTGCTGCTTCTACTCCAACTCTCAATACGGCGTCGGCTCTTTCGAGGCGGGCGGGCCGCCATGTGGCTCGCACCGCTCGGCTTCGCCATCGCGTTGACGTTGTTGTACCGGTTGGGGATGAGTTGGCCGTACCACCCACCCGGAGGCCAGTGCGTGGAGGGCTCTATCCGCTCTTTCCGTTCACGGGCAAGACGGGCCCGCACTCCGCCGAGTAGATGCTGCCGGTCGATCATGAGCGGAGTCGGATGAGGGGATGTATCGACTGCAGGCGGCCATTGCCACCGAATCCGTACTCCGCGAGTTGGTCGGCTCCACCACAGAGGCGTGCATCGTTCCTCTCGCCCAACACCTCTGGCTCCTGCCGATGACCGACGCGCTGTTCGATGCGGTCACGGTCGCCGGAGCACTCGAACTCGACGGCTTCTGGAAGGCACCAGCGGGCTCCGATTTGCTGCTGACCACGTGCTCGGAGGCAGGGCCGGTGGCCTACGTCGAGGCCGATTACTTCGGTGGGGCAGGAACCCAGACCGCCCAGGTCTGGGATGCAGGCCAGGTAGTGCTTGGCATTGCGCCTTGCCGAAGGGGAGCCGTCGCCGACGACCGGCATTCCGAGCTCTCAGGTGCTGCGGTGGCTCGGCGTCGCAAAGGGCAATCACGTCGACGAGTTCGCCGCAATCGGCCTCGGGCGTCACCGCGACACAGGTGACTGGCTCTCACACTGAAACCGGTCAAGACCCGTCGAGCCGATACCACTTGACTTGGTGCACAGAAGCCGGCAAACACCCTGGGCGAGCACCGCCGCGCGCCTCCTCCTGGTCGCGGCCGGCCGCCGTCTCTCACCTCTGCCGACTTCGGGCCTCGCGGTCCAGGAACTCGATCACTCGCGTTTCCGAACGGAGAAGCCGCTCGCGCTGCTCAGGAGGAAGAGAGGCGAGGAGGTCGACCAGGACTTGCTGCCGTGGAACGTAGACCATGTTGCCGGAGTAGACCCTGCAGCTGGAACACCAGGCGAGCCCGATGCAGCGCTCGAACATGGAGGACGAGGGCGGATGGAAGCGATACTGATACGAGCAGACGGGTGTTCTGCAAGTGGCACAGATCCGTCGATCACCGTCTGGAACCGTGCTCCAGTTCCCTACCTGTCGCCAACGTTCTCGCCCGGCCGGTGCTCTTCAAGTCGTCATGCCGAACATTCTCCTTCACGGAGTTTCTCGCAGCGCAGCCGTCCGAGGAATATTACTTCCGCGGTCGCCTCGCTTGACTTGGTGCAGAGGCGGGTTTGCACTCTGCCGGGAGCTCAGCGAAGAAGACTCGGACCGGGGGCGACGAAGACACCACCGCGGTCCAGCAGTTGGTACGGCGCGGAACAGTTGCTCGGTCCCGCCCGCGCAGCCCTTGACGCGTTGTGCGAGCACGTGGAACGCGAAGACATCTGCCAGATGATCAATTCCAAGGGGCCAGTGGGGTCAGTTGTTCCCCGAGGCCGGCGAGGCCCGTGTGTTCAGGGGAACTGAAGGTTTCTCGGCGGGAACCCGAGGGCCCCGTGCCCTGATTCCCGGGTGTGGCCCCTTGTGTTCGTCATGAATCCGCGCGTGCGCCTCGCTGATGTGGGGGAGTACGTGCCGTCCGGACTCGGTTCACGCTTCGTCGCGGTGGGTGAGGTGGCCGTCGGCGAGTCGCCAGTAGTGCTGGTGAGGAGTCAGTTGCCAGGTCTCGTCGGCATCGATCACCCGTGTGATCCATTCGTGGAGTTGCGGGAGGGCATGCGCTCGTAGAACAGCGCGGGTGGCAGCACGTTGAGCGGAATCGACGGGGTGGACGCCTATGCGGAAGCCGACCATGTCCGGGTGGATGCCGTGGCCGTAGTTGCGGGGGTTCGGAGCAACCCATGCTGCACCCAGGACGATGGTCCCGCTGTCATGCCCGATGAGGAACTGCAGGTCCGTGACGCGGGTCAGGTAGGGGCCGAGACACTCGTTGATGTCGGTGGTGGTCAGTGGCCAGGCACGGTGCCGGGGCAGTCTTCGATTTCGTGCGGACATGGCAAGCAGAATGGCAGAGGTCACTGCCGACCCTCACGGGTGTTCTGTTCTGCGGCGGTTTCCAGAAGCTGGCGGGCGGAGTCCGCGCAGCGCATCGCGGTCTCCTCGTGAGTCCGAACATCTTGGTGAGGTGGAGCGGGTCGGGCCCATGGGTGAAGGCCTCTTCGAGTTGCCGGTCGACGCGGAGCCGCTCCAGCGTTGCGTGTTGTCCGCGCGTCAGCCGTGCGAACCGCATCAGGGTGGCGTTGATCCAGTGGTTGCCGGCAGCGTGTCCACGCCCGAACTCCCACTGCTCCAGGTCGAGTTGAAGTAGCAACTGATCGCGTTCGTCACGGAGTTCGCGTTGTGTGTGGGGGCAATCGTCGCAGCCGGCGAGTACGACTCCATGGCGTTGGGGCGGTCCGGGGCGTGCGCCGGCAGGTTCTCTCCGTACCCGGAAACGTCGTTGTCGTCGGTTACGACGGCACGTCGCTCACCGAGTTTGCCGATCCTGCGCTGACGACGTTCCGCCGGCCCGCGGTCCGGCTGGCCCTGGAGGTCAGTCGGAGTGTGATCGCGTTGGTCGGCAACCGGGGCGTGCTCACGGGGGAGCTTCTCCCCGACCCGGAACTGGTCGTCCGGGCCTCGACGGGGCCGGTCAGAGGCGGGGGCAGGGGTTCTCCGGGTCCTGTACCTCGTGGCCCCGTACGGACGGGGACGCGCTGCCGTCGGCCGTGCCGGTCAGGCACACGCTGCCCAGGTCCAGAGTGAAGCGCGTCCCGGTGCCGGGCTGCTCGCGTGTCTTCAGCACGCTGTCCACGTATCCGCTGCGGTTCAGCGAGCCGCGCACCTGCGCAGGGGCCTTGAGGCCCTTCACCGCCTTGGTGACGCGGTCGGTGTGCGCCTTGGTGACGCACTTGTTCCTGGCCTCCAGCTCCGCCTCCGCCTTCTTGTCCTCCTCGGTCACCTTGTACGAGCCAGGGTTCAACTCGTCGGGCGAGGGCGGCGGCCCGTCGGAGATGGTCGGCGGCTGAGAGGCCGGCGCAGTGGCGGGTGCGTCGTCGGCGAGCGGCGGCTCCGTGGGGAGGTCGGGGGAGCAGGGCTCGGCGACCTTGTTCAGGAACCTCATGAAGGTGAGCAGCTGAGCGGAGTCCTCGGGGCCGGGCTCGGCATCCGGCTTCGGAGCCGCCGCGGCGTCGGCGCCCTTCGCGGGCTTGGCCGCCGTCGCGGGGCCGCTGTCGTCGGCCTGAGTGGTGCCGCATGCGGTGAGGGCCAGTGCGCACAGGGCAGTTGCGGAGATGAGGTAATGGTGCGTGCCGAAGATTCGCTTCATGTGCACATCCTGTGCGCGCCGGATCGACGGCACGTGAGTACGGGTACTCAACTGCCCCTGGGTGATCTTCCCCGAGGCGTTTGAGTAGACCGAACCAAGCCGGATCCGGCCCTTGGGCCTCTCGCACAAGCCTCGCAAATCTCCCACATTCTCGCCGACCTGGAGGAACGTCTCGTTACTTCAGACAGGCCCTGGGGGCAAGGTGCGCAACGGCTTCCACCCGTCCGGCTCCCTGCCCGACGCCCCGCTCTCCGGCCACTGGGTCTCCGCCCAGTTCCAGCAGCCCCCTGAAGAACGCGTAACCGGCGCTGTCATCAGCGGGTGTCGTAGCGGCTCCGTCATGGGGCGCCCCTGGACAGGCCAGGGGCGCCCCCTTGGTGTCGGCCGACCCGTACGGTCGGTCCCGCGGCCCGGCTCGACCTACTTCGTGCCGAGGTAGTAGCCGACCTGGGGCGGCTGGTTGTAGCCGGTGGTCTGCCAGGCCACGCCCATCCGGTAGACCGGGTCGTGCATCAGGGTCGGCAGCCGGTGCTCGGTCGGGTGCGGGGTGGTGTAGAGCCGCAGGGCAGTCGAGTCGGCGTTGCGCCAGAGCATCTCCTCGCGCCAGTCGCCGAGCAGGTCGGCCGTCAGGGCGGGATTGCCCTTGGTCCAGTTGTTGGAGCGGGCGTCGGGGTCGGACCAGATGCGGGTGAGCTCGTCGTCACCGTCGTACTTCAGGATCTGCCCGTAGCCGGACCCGGCCGTGCCCGACCAGCGGTGGTCCAGGAGCTCGCGGTTCGCGTCCCCGTCCCACCAGATCGCCGAGTTGTACGAGGCCGCCCCGCCGAAGGCCGGTGCCTTGTCGCTGATCTTCGTGCCGGTGGCGGTGTAGAGCCCGCCGCCGCTCGACCAGCACTCCGCGCCCGCGTGCACGCGGGTGAGATCGGCGCAGATGCCGCGGCCCACATCGGTTCCGGTCCTGCTGCCCCAGAGGATCCGGCCGGTCCGCGCGTCGTGCATCTCGTAGCCGTACGCGGAGTCGGTGTGCTCGTGCACGTTGAAGGACTCCAGGCCGGGGCGGGCCGGGTCCAGGTCGCCGACGTGCAGGGCGTCGCCGTGGCCCAGCCTGGTGGTCCACAGGCCCGAGCCGTTGTCGTCGACGGCCATCGCGCCGTAGAGGATTTCGTCCTTGCCGTCGCCGTCCACATCGGCGACCGCGAGGTTGTGGTTGCCCTGCTGGTCGTAGCCCTTGCCGTGGTTCGTGGAGCTGTTGCTGTCGAACTTCCAGCGACGGGTCAGATCCGTGCCGTTCCAGTCGTACGCGGCGAGGGCGACGCGCTCGTAGATGCCGCGGCTGAAGACCATGCTGGGCCGGGAGCCGGACAGGTAGGCGGTGGCGGAGAGCAGCCTGCCCTCCCTGTTGCCCCAGGTGTCGCCCCAGTCGGAGACGGCCCCGCGAGCGGGCTCGAAGGGCACCGAGTCCATGACCTTGCCGTTCTGCCCGTTGAAGACGGACAGGAACTCCGGGCCGCTCAGCACCGCGCAGTTGGCCGCGAGGTGGGAGGCGTCCGGATCGCCGATGACGGTTCCTGCGGCGTCCTTGGAGCCGTCGGAGGTGCGGGCCGCGACCTCGGCCCGGCCGTCACCGTCGTAGTCGTACACCTGGAAGGAGTCGTAGTGCGAGCCGCTGCGTATGTTCGTGCCGAGGTTCAGCCGCCACAGCCGCCGGCCGGTGAGCTCGTACGCGTCGTAGAGGGTGGGGCCCGTGCAGGTGCCCGAGTTGGCGACGTCCGTGGCGTTGGACGGCACCCACTTGAGCACCAGCTCGTACTGTCCGTCGCCGTCCAGGTCGGCGACGGACGCGTCGTTGGCGGCGTAGGTGTAGGCGACGCCGTCGCGGGTGGTGCCGCCCTGAGATTTGTCCAGCGGGATGTCCAGGCGGCCCGAGCCCCAGACGCCCGTCCTGGCAGCGGGCTGCTCACCGCCGTTCACGACGGCCCGGATCTCGTACGTGGAAGATGAAGTCCCGGTTGGGTCGAGGAAGTTGGTCTTGGGTGTTTCCTGGATGAGGGTGCCGCCCCGGTAGAGCTTGAAGGAGACGCTCTCGGGGTCGTCGCCGAGCATCCGCCAGCTGACCAGGACGCCGCCACTGGCAGGAACGGCGACCGGCCCGCGGTCGAGCCGCTCGGCGGGACGGGCGGCGGCCAGTGCCCGAGCCGTGCTGTCGGCCGGGGCCGCGAGCCGTGCGGCGGGTGGCGCGTGCTCGGCCGCTCCGGCGAACTGATCGGCCGTCACGGCACCGCCGCCGCTGAGCAGGACGGTGGCGACGAGCGCCGGGAGGAGCGTGGCGGGGCGGCGGTGCCTGCGGGATCTGCGGGAGCTGCTGGAGGATCTCGACACGGTCGGCCTCCCGTGGCGGAGGACGGGGGAGTGCGGCGTCATTGCGGTCAACCCCTTCGTGGCGCGTGCCCGGACACACGGCGGTGACCGCCGGGCGGTGTGCGAAGCGCTTCGATATTGCGGGTGAGGCTAAGGGGAAGGCCAAGGCCGTAACAAGACTCAGGTACGAATCAGCCGGGCGCTTCTGCGGGGTAGCGGAGGCCCATAAGCGAGGGACCGTAAGGGTGATGGGGGTCGAGTCGACGCTCACCTTGGCATGTACGCTGTCGACGAGTGCATATCGAAGCGCTTCGGAAAAATTGGCTGCCCAGCCTGCCGCTCACCAAGGGGGCCCGCACGTGACCGAGAGCCCGCTGCCGTTCTTCGATCTGCTGTGCCAGCCGCTCCGGGGCTGGAACGAGGAGGGCTACGAGGGGAAGTGGACGCCGCGTGCCCCCGGCGGCCGGGTGGCCAGGGAGACCTTCACACTGGTCGGGCACGACGGCGGGCACCTCCTCAAGCAGACCGGGACGGGTGGGTACCTCTCTGTCGCCGCCGCCGGCGCGAAGGTTGCCGGGGGAAGGAAAGTTTTCGGCGTCGGGCGGTCCTTCCGGGTGCGCACGGTGGCCGCAGACAGGGAGCCGTCCGGCACGGTCGAGGCGCTGCTGCACGGCGTTCCCGGACCAGGGGAGGACGGTTAGCGTGCTGAGGCTCCCGGGTTCCCGTACCGCTGATGACGCCGCCATTGCCGACGTGGCCGGCGAAGACGCGGCCGTCGATGACGTGGCCGGCGAAGACGTGGCCGTCGATGACGTGGCCGGCGATGACGCGGCCGTCGAGTTCCACGCCTTCTTCGAGCGGCACTACGCCGAACTCTCCCGGCTCGCCCACCTCCTCACCGGTGAGGCCGACGGTGCGGACGACCTGGCGGCCGACGCGCTGCTCGCGCTCTGGCACCGCTGGGAGCGGGTGCGCGCCGCCGACCATCCGGCCGCGTACGCCCGTGGCGTCGTCGCCAATATGGCGCGCAGCCACATCCGCAGCGCGGTGCGCGAGCGGCGGCGCATCGCGCTGTTCTGGTCGAACCGCGACGAGGACTGCGCGGACCCGGACGTACCGGCGGTGATCGACGTGCGTACGGCACTGCGCGCGCTGCCGTTCCGCAAACGGGCGTGCGTCGTACTGCGGCACGCCTTCGACCTCTCCGAGAAGGACACGGCGCACGCCCTGGGCGTCTCGGTGGGTACGGTGAAAAGCCAGACCTCGAAAGGAATGGCGGAATTGCACAGGCGCCTCGGCCCGCACGCCACCCTCGAAGGGGTGCAGGCGGCCGCGGTGGACACGGGGGGAAGCACATGAAGGACGACGACACCGAGAACGATCTGCGCAGGCGGTTGCACGGCGCGGCCCACACCCACCGGCCCGACCGCGAGCGGATGCTCGCCCGGGTCGAGCGGGGCATGGCCGAGAGCCGCGTGCCAGGGGCCCGGGGCATGGCCGAGAGCCGCGCACCGGGGTCCCGGCGCACCGGCGGGAGCCGCGCGCCGAGGACCAGGACCGCCGATGCGCCGCGCCCGCCGATGTCCTGGCTGCGCGTGGTCACCACCACGGCCGCGGTGGCCGGAGTCTGCGCGGTCGTGGGATACGGCGCCGCCTCCGTACTGCGCACCGGGGAGCAGGACCCGCAGTCGGTGGCGGTCGGCTCCCGCCCCGACGACCTCCTGCAGACCCCCGGCCCCCGGGGCACCGGCGTCCCGGACACCCCCGCCGACGGACCGTCCGCGACCTCCGGCGGAAGCCGCCCCACCGGCCCCGCCACCCACCGCACGGTCATGCCGCCGCACACCGTGCCGCCCGCCCCGCGCACCGCGAAGCCCCCGGCGCCGGACCGCCCGGGGAAGCCGAAGTCCGTGCCGGTGGCCGAACTGCTGTGGGCGGACGGCTCGATCGCCCCGGGGGACAATCCCCACTGGGGGCAGAGCAACATCACCCTCAGGACCAAGAAGCCGCTGACCGCGCTCACCGTCGAGCTGCGCGTCGCCCAGAACGGGGGAGTCACCGACACCGGCCACTGGCGCACCCTGCCCCCCGAGGACTTCACGGTCTCGGTGGGGGAGCAGGGCGGGTTCGTCGTCTTCCGCTGGACCCTCAAGGCGGGGCGCACCGTGCCCACCGGGCAGCACGTCTTCGCGGGCCAGTACCAGCACGCGAAGGGCGAGCGGGACGCGAACGGCGACACGTACACCGTCATCGCGGGCACCCCGGAAGGCCAGGCCGACTGGAAGGGCGACTTCGCCCCCACCGGGGGCTGACGTACCTCGTGCCCGCATCCGACGACGCCCCGCACCCCCTTCCGGGGCGGGGCATCGTCAGCCGTCACACCCGCCGCTTCAGCGGTGCCGGAACCACCCGGTCGCGGGCAGCGCCCGGTCGTCGTAGTCGAACAGGGCCTGGTTCTCCCAGCCGTTGCCCGTTGCCCGTTGCCCGAGGCCGGATCGGCGGGGTCCCAGCCGTTGCCGGGGACCGCCGTCCAGGTGGCCTCCCAGGAGAAGACGCCGAGGCCACGGCCGTTCGGCACGGCCTCGACGACGCTCGTGATGTCCCGCATCCACGCCGTCCGACCGGCCGGCGTCGCGGGGTATCCGGCGACCGGTTCGGAGGGCGTGTCAATGATGTTGGTGTGCGCGTCCTCGCTGTCCAGCCGGAACGGATACGCGGTCTCGGCGACGAACACCGGCCTGGCGCAGCGGGCCGCCGCGTCGTCCAGGGTGGCCTGGAGTTTGGCTGGCTCCTGGTCTCCAGCCACTCCGGCGACCCGGTCACCGCCGAACTGCACGGGGCCGGGGTGCCGGTCGTGGCGTGCGGAAAGCCCATCGGGCAGGGGGCGAAGGTGAGTTACGTCGCCGCCGACGACCGGGACGGCGCCGCGACACCTGCTGGCCCAGGGGCGCCGCCGCATCGCCACGGTCGCCAGACCCCAGGACACCCCCGGCGGCGTCGAACGCCTCGCGGGCTACCGCGAGATGCTCGCCGAGGCGGGCGTCGAGGCGGACGAACGCCTGGTCGTGCCCGGCGACTACACCAGGGCGAGCGGTCAGGCCGCGGCCGAGGAACTGCTGCGCCGGGCCCCGGACATGGACGCCGTGTTCGTGGCCTCCGACCTGATGGCGCAGGGTGTCCTCAGCGCCCTCCAGCGGGTGGGACGGCGCGTCCCCGCGGACATCGTCGTCGGCGGCTTCGACGACTCACCTACCACGACCGCGGCGGACCTGGCCCTCACCACCATCCGCCAGCCATGGGACCGCATCAGCGCCGAGATGGTACGGGTGCTGCTCGCGCGGATCGGCGGCGAGGACCCGGCAGCGGTGATCCTGCCGATGGAGCTGGTGCTGCGCGAGTCCGCCTGACCCACGCGATACCTCCCGCGCGCGTAGTCAAGTGGCGTGAAGACACAGGTGAGTTGAAGGAAGGTTGCCCCGGTGCGCGTAGGTTGGGGGTTGCCCAACTTGCGTGCGCCGGCCCGTACGGCGTGCCGTGGCGCACGTACCGTCCGGAGCGAAGGGGAATACCTGTGGCGAACGACGACGAGATCCGAGCAGCCGGCATCGAGGACCGCGGGCACGTGGTGAAGCTCCTGTTCGGCAGCATGGTGTGCCAGACCGTGCGTGCGGCGACCCGGTTGCGGGTCTTCGAGGTTTTCGGGGAGAAGGAGCGGTCCGCCACCGAGGTGGCCGCGGAGACCGGGGCACACGAGCAGGCCACGTACCGGCTGCTGCGGGCCCTGGCGAGTCTGGGACTGCTGGAGGAGCGTGCCGTGGGCACCTTCCGCGCGACGCCCGCGGGCACCCTCCTCGACTCGGGGCGCGCGGACTCGCTCGTGGACATGGTGGGCATGTTCACCGAGCCGGAGATGCAGCGCGGCTGGGCGCTGCTCGACGACGGCGTACGGACCGGGGCCACCACCTTCGACACGGTCTTCGGCAAGGGCTTCTTCGCCCACCTCAAGGACCGCCCGGAGCTTTCGGCGCGTTTCAACGCGGCGATGAGCCAGGCCTCCGCCGAGACCGCCGCCGCGCTGCCGCACGCCTACGACTTCGGCCGCTTCCATCACGTCGCCGACATCGGCGGAGGCGACGGCACACTTCTCACCGCGGTGCTCCAGGAGTACCCGGAGCTGACCGGAGTCCTGAACGACACGGAGGAAGGGCTGGCGCAGGCCCCGGAGCGGCTGCGCAGGCTCGGGCTCACCGAGCGGTGCTCCCTGGTGACCGGGGACTTCTTCCAATCGGTCCCCGAGGGCGCCGACCTCTATCTGATCAAGAGCATCCTGCACGACTGGAACGACGAGCAGTGCGCCACCATCCTGGGCCACTGCCGCGCGGTACTGCCGCCCGAAGGACGCGTCCTGATCGTGGAGCCCGTACTGCCCGAGCTGGTCGACCCGGACAACCCCAGGCTCACCTATCTCACCGACCTGAACATGCTGGTGAACGTGGGCGGCAGGGAACGCACCCGCGCGGACTTCGAGGAGGTGTGCGGCCGGGCCGGCCTCTCGGTCGTGTCGGTCACCCCGCTGGGTGCCCCGCACGAGTTCAGCCTCATCGAGGCCGAGGCGGCCTGACAGCGGTACGGCGGCAACCTTCGCCTTCGGGTGGCGACTCCTTGAGGGGCCCACGGGTCCGTTCCCCTCATGGAGCCGCACAGGGACAGGAAGAGGAACTGCGATGAACCCCCTCACCCGCACCGGAAGCCACGGCCGCGGTCACGGCCGCACCCCCATCCGCCGCCCTGCCGTGCTGTCCATCGCCGCCGTGGCCGCCGCCGTCGGACTCGGCACCGCCCTGCCCACCCTGGCCACCGCCGGACCCGCGCCGCAGCAGGGCGCCGCCGAGACCTCCCCGGTCGGCTTCGGCGAAGGCACCACCCCGCCGTACAAGTACACCGCCGAACCGGCTTCGTCGGTCGTCGCCTCGGTGACCGGGGGCGCGGGCGCCGGAAAGCTCTGACGGCTCCTGTCCGCAACCCGAGGGGCGGCCGCCGGACAGCACCCGGCGGTCGCCCCTCCCGCTGACGCGACCCAGGCGGCCTACTGGGCGGCCAGGATCCGGTCGTACTCGGCCCGCGTCACCGGCAGGACCGTGCCGTGCCTGGCGTTCGCGGGCAGCGCGGTGTTCATCGACTCGGTCCACTTGCCCGAGTCGAGATCGGCCGTCTCGAAGAGGACATATCCGCGCCCGCCGAACTCGTCGATGAGCATGTACCACTTCTCACCGCCGGCAGAGGTATTCGCCTTGAACACCGCGGGCCCTTCGCCCCGGTCGACCGTGCCCTTTCCGATGCAGTCGGCCACGAATTCGTATGACGTGTCCGTCAGCTTCGCCGATTTCTCTGCGGTGATGAACTTGGAGCAGGGCGTGCCGGACGCGGGGTCCCGCTCGTCCTTGGTGAAGCGGTAATAGGCGCCGTTGTGCCGGATCACCGTCGAGTCGATGACCGAGTAACCGGGATCGTTCCAGACCTTGGGCTCGCTGAACGTGCGGAAGTCGCGGGTGGTCGCGTACAGCATCTTGTTGTACGTCGATCCCGTGTGGCCCGGGTCGTTGGCGGCGTACACCTTCGACGCCCAGAAGACGACGTACGCGCCGAGGGACTCGTCGTAGAACGCCTCGGGTGCCCAGGTGTTGCCCGCGGTGTCCGGGGCGACCTTCACCAGGCGCTGGTCGGTCCAGTGCACGAGGTCGGTGGACTCCCACACCATGATGGACCTGCTGCCGGTGCGCTGCACCTGGTCCCAACTGCCGCCGCTTCCCCCGTACATCCGCAGGTCGGTGGCGATCTGGTAGAACTTGTCGCCCTTCGGTGAGCGGATGATGAACGGGTCGCGCAGCCCCTTGGTGCCGAGCCCGGAGGTGAGCACCGGCCTGCCGCCGTTCAGCTCGCGGTAGCGGGTGGGGTCGTTGCCCCGGCTGAGCGCCATGCGGATCTGCTCGCCGTCGGCCGTGCCCTCGCCGGTGAAGTAGCTGAAGAGGTAGCCCGCGTACTTCTGCGGCTGCTGCGGTGTGTCCGGCTGTGCCTGACCGTGCGCGGTGCCGCCGCCGGGAACGAGGAGAAGTCCGGCGAGCAAGGAAAGCAGGGGTATGAACTGTCGGGGGCGCAAGACGGCCTCTCGGTGGTGGGAGAATGAGCGCCCGATACTAATTCGGCGGGAGCCCGGCGTGAAGACCCGTGAATTGAAGAGGTGAATCCGGATGCCCCCGCTATTCGACATCCCGAACGTGACCGAAATCCCGAACGGAAATCCGGTCGAAATACCGCAGAGATTCCCGAGCGGTCCTGGCAACCTGTCAGAACTCCAGTGGCAACTGGTGGCCGTGGCGTCCGCCGGGGCACCGGCATACGGCGTCGTCTCCGGTGTCTTCGGTGTCTTCGGGGTTCGGGGTCGGGGCCTTCGGTGAGGGGGCGCAGCCCGGGGCCCTGTACGTATACGCCAATGCCCGGACACTGCAGGGCGACACCGAGCGGGCGCTGCCGGCCCGTGCGGCGGCGTACGAGAAGGCCGAACGCGTGGGCCCGCCGCTGGTCCACCTGATGTGCCTCGCCTCAAGCAGCTATGCGCACCTGATGCGGGGCGAGGCCGACGAGGTGCGTACCAAGGTGCGGCAACTGCAGGAGCCGGCGGGGGACATCGGCGAGTTCTGGGCCGGGTCCTACGGCGATTTTCTCCTGGGTAACCTGGATATCGCCCAGGGCCGCCCCCGCGAAGCAACACCCCTGCTGCGTAGGGCACTTGAAGCGAAGTGGCTCCTGGAAGACCTGTACGGCACGGCCGCGACCCTCGACTCGTTCGCCGTCGCCGCCACCGGCGACGGGCGGGCCGAACTCGCCGCCCGGCTGCTCGTCCTCGCCGACCGGGCCTGGGACGCCCTCGGCACACCCCACCTCGGCGCCCTTCCCGTTCACCGGCGAACGAGAAGCGGTCATCCGGGAATGAATCACTACGGCCCGTGCGCCCCCATCACCCGCGCTGCTCGCCTGCGAGCGGTGCGGCCTCGGTGCGCAGGTCACGGCGAGCGACGTTCGAGTGCTCTGCCGACCGTGCCACCAGCAGCTCAAGACCGCTACGGACTTCGGTGCCCCTGCTCAGGGGACGGGAGGAGACGGAGAGAGCGGTTCCGACTCCTCCCGTCCTGCTCCAGCCGTGCGCGGCCGGCCCTGCCTCCCACTGGCCCCGCACTCGATCAACCCGACAGCAGCCAAACGCACTTGCTCTCTCCGGGCCCGCTCCTCGGCCGTCAGCCCACCACCATCGGGCTGCCGCATACCTCCGGCATGGCGCACACGACCTCAACCGTCAGCAGGACCAGAACCCCCACCATTAAAGATCCCCGACAAAAGCCGTTCCTGTGACGTCATGTCGTACCGAAGCCGGATGGTTAAAAAGCGGTCGGAGTTGGACTTACTCACTGAAAGCGCTCTCGACTGCAGGGATAAAAAGGAAAATGAGCTCCGTTTCCACATTGTGGAATTCTCAGTCAACCTCAGATGTTCCTCAAATGGAGAAAAAGCGCTGTACAGCGATGACTTTGAGGTGCATGATCGCACCATTCCCAAGAAGGGTAATGGGGATCCAGGGGTGCATCTGTGAGTTCGCTACCGGAGAACACCCCTGGGCATGAATTGAGATCGCGCTTGCAGGCCGGACCTAGCTTTTTGTGGAAGGGTGAATCGTGCGGAACAAAATGCGAACCACAATCCTGGTTGGACTTTCCTCGGCTGCCATATTTGGGCTCGGTACGGGGCCTGCGTGGGCAGGTACCAACGTCAACGTCACTGCCGTGGACTGTGGTGCGCTCTTCTGTGATGAGACTACTCATGTGGCCTCTACCAGCTTCAACAGTCACGGCGAGTACGTCAGCGTATGCGACCTTTCGTCGGACGGTGAGCGTGCCGGAGGGTCTGTAACGGCGACCTGGGGTGGCAATAGGCACTACTGGGAGGCATATGACACTGACGGAGACAATGGTGTCTGCAAGGTCGTCAACCTCAGTATTCCCGAAGGCACTAAGGTCACCGTGAGGGCATGGTCGCAGAATGGGGCGGGCGGCGCGCACCACCACGAGGCGAAGAGCTCTTCCGGCAGGGCCTGACAACTGGGCCTGACAACTGCGGACAAGGCCGCCCCTCGGCGCAAATGAACCTCCCTGCGGGTTGCGTCCTCCTCAGCAGTGGCCGCGTCCTTTCACAGCACTGGCCCTCTGGTGTGCAGTGAGCCGCCTGGGGCGCGAGGCTGCGCTGCCCCAGGCGGGAGGAGCGAGGGTTGCCTGCCGGAAACTGCTGTCGATTCACCGTCACAGAACTCTGAAGGGCTTCGAAATGAGCGTAACGCTGCGCCGGACCGCTTTGGTGGGTCTGTCCGTACTGTTCATGGGAGCGGGCCTGGGCGCCGCGCCCGCCGCGGTCGCAGATGCCACCACGGCAGCCGCCTGCGCGCATCCCCGTTGGTCCAACAAGGACTCGGGCGTGGACCATGTGCGCGACTCCCTGCTCAATGGGGCTCCGGTCAGGACCGGCCCCAACGAAGGCTGTGGCGTAGTGGGTCGCCCCAATTGGGTCTCGGACGTCTACCTGCACTGCTACGTCTTCAACAGTGCCGGAAACACCTGGAGCCATGTCCGGGCCTACAACCGCTTCACCGCCGACGAGTACAGCGGCTGGATCTACGACAAGAACCTGGAAGGAAAGGGCTCCACCCAGCCCTGCTGAACCAGAACGCCGGGCCTCTGGGGAGGGCCGAACCATCACCCGGTACAAGGAGCGGCTGGCGCGGCTGTTCGCAGACTGCAGGTCCGGAGTGGACAAGCGGATCCGTAGCCGTCGGAAGCCGTGGATCCACGCGTTCGTCCGCTCGACCAGCCGGCGGACCGAGCCCGGACCGGAGCCGTGCGGAACTCCGCGTCGGGCGATGACCGGCTTGATGCCGCGCTTCCACAGGAGCCGACGCTACGTGTCGAAGTCGTAGCCCCGGTCGGCAGCACGAACAGGATGCCCCGACCACGGTCGTCCAGTGGCAGACGGCCGGATGGCGCGGACGCCGCTGCCTGACCGGCAGCAACGGCTCGATCCGCCCCACAGGTCATCCGGCACCCTCCACGGAGGACCGTTCCCCTTCCCCAGAACTCGTTCAACAAGCAAGCCAGGAACGGGATATGGCCACGACCAGGCTTTCTGTCAGGTGCTCCGACTGTCCCAGCTGACAGCCTGGAAAATAGGGTGCGGCCGGCTGAGCCGGGGTGATAGGTAAGCGATGTGACAAAGAGTCTTGAGTTTCCCGCCCTGCTGCAACTGATCGACGAGCGGTCGGCCGCGTTCCGGAGTGCGGTTGCCGCCGCGCCCAGCCTTGATGCGCCGGTGCCGTCCTGCCCCGAGTGGACGCTGTTCGATCTGGTGCAGCACTTGGGTACGGGCCAGCGCTGGTGGGCCGCGATCGTCGCCGCGGGCCCGGCCGAGGCTCCGCCGGCCAAGGATGCCGGGCAGGCGCCGCGCGAGCTGGAGGCGCTGCTGGCCTGGTACGCCGAGTCGAACGAGCTGCTGCTGAGTACGCTGCGCGAGGCCGGCCCGGCGCGCGAGTGCTGGGCGTGGTGGGGCGCCGGCGTGTCGCCGGCGAATGCCTGGGGTGTTGCCCGGCGCCGGGTGCACGAGGTGATGGTGCACACCTACGACGCCCAGCTCGCCGCAGGCGCCGTGCAGCCGATGCCGGTGGACGTCGCGATCGACGGCGTGACCGAGTTCCTCGACACCTGCAACTCCACCCCGGCGGCCTGGCCGCACGAGGCCGCCACCATCCACTACCACGCCACCGAGGGCCGCTCCTGGCTCCTCGCGCTGGACGGCACCGGCGCCTGGCCCGCACCCCTCACGGACGACGCCGCGCCCGCCTCCGCTTCGGCCACGGGCACGGCCGAGCAACTGCTCCTCTTCGTCTGGGGCCGCCTCACGCTGAGCGACCTGAAGATCGAGGGCGACCCGCAGGTGTTCGAGCAGCTGATCGCCTGGGAGCCCGAGGAGTAGCCAGTCATTACCGCCGGCGGACGGCCGAGGAAGCGCACGGCGAGGGCGCCGTACACGGAGCCTCGGACAACTGCCGGCACGCGCGGCCGGTGGGACGAACCGCTGCGGGTGGAAATGTGCGCGCCACGCGTAGTTGTACCCGTCGTACAGCGCGAATGCACGGCCCGGAGGCCGGCCGACGGGCCCAGCAGGGAGCTGCCCACGCCCCCGGACATCCGAGATGACCACGTAGTTGCTGCTCAACGACCGTGTCGCATTGCCAACCACACGTCAGACAGGGCCTGTTGCAGTGCGTTGCCCTCTGCTGCGTCGGTGTCGGTGTCGGAATCCCATGGTCTCCGGCCCTGCAGATGATCAGCATCTCGGCTTCGGGCCGGGAGGCCTGGGATGTGGTGCGTCAGCCGCTGATCCGTGCACAGACGCCGGTTCTCATCGATGCCGATTTGCTCTTTGAGGACGCTCCCGGGTTTCCGGGGCCGACGACCGTGGTGCGTATCGGCAGGCTCCCGTCGTACCCGGGTCATTCGATTGGATCACGCGTTCAAGCGCGGGATCTCGCCGTGTGCGGCGGCCAGTCGCTGCTGTCGCCGATGCGCTCGCCACGCCGAGCGGCGGGGCGAGTTGGTGCAAGGCCAGGTTCGTGCCAGTACGCGGTCACCAGTAGCACCCGGTCCTCCAGCGGCAGCCGCCACGGCCGGCCCTGGCGTACGGGGTCCGCCCACTCGCGACGCGGCTCGGGCACCCACCTTGAACTTGGTCCGCTCGTACCCGGCGCGGGACTCTTCTGCCACCGGCTGTGCCTTCCACGCATACCCATAACCGCCGCGCAGGCGGCACCCGCACGCGGGCCTTGGGGGCGCGGGGCAACTTCCTCACCATGTGTGCGCAGGCCCGTGAGTGCGGCCGCGGTCATCAGGGTGCTGCGTACGCGCATCGCGTCCCGCCCCTCCGAAGATCACGGACTTGTCGTGATCCTCGCATCGAAGGGCATGGTGGTAACTGGGTGCAATGGCAGGGGAGTTGGCCCACCAGGGGGGTGACCGTGATGACCGGCCCGCTGGTCCGACGTCCCGCGGTCCGGCCTGCGGGACACGGTGGCCGAGGCGAGGCCAGCAGGGTGCTGGAGGCTGGATGCCGGGCCAGGGTGCCGTCCCGGCAGTACGCCGGCCCCGTGAATCACGTCACAGAGAAAACACACGTCCCGTGGGCAACTGTCGCAATTGACCGCGTTCGTTCAGGCACGTGTCGGTCGGCGGCCCCGGAGGGCGCGAATTTTCCCTTCTCCGGCCCGTCCCCCGGTCGTACGATCACGGAACCGCCGTCCGCGTGAGACACCACTCCGCAACGGCGTCCCCACTCTCTTGCTTTCTTCTTCCCTCGGGGTCTCTGCGACCGGAGACCCCCTTCCCAGAAAAGGGCCCGCGTGAAGATACGCCGCATGCTCGCGACGGCCGTTGCCGCCGCCGTCACCACGCCCGTGCTGCTCCTGTCGGCCACCTCCGCGTTCGCCGCGGACACGGTGCCGGCCGGTCAGGCGCAGGACCAGAAGCCGAAGCCGACCCCGGCCGAGCTGGAGAAGCTCAAGAAGGCCGCCGACGAGGCGAAGACGGCGTACGACACCGCCGTCACCAAGCATGCGGCGGCGCAGAAGTACGCCGACGACTACCTGAAGGACGACAGCCCCGCGCGGAAGCATCTGGCCGAACTGAAGAAGGAGGCCAAGGACGCGGAAGCCGCGTCGGACGCGGCAGACGCGGTGCTGAAGACGGCCCAGGAGGATCTGGCCAAGCTGCCCGCGGACGCCCCCGAGGCGGATGTCATCAAGGCCAAGGATGCCGTCACGAAGGCGCAGGGGAAGGCCGACCTCGCCGCCAAGGCCGAGATGGAAGCGAAGCGGACCCTCGCGTTCACCGAAGGCGGCCTCTACAAGGGGTACATGGACGCCAAGATGAAAGCCGACACCGCGGCCGGCGAGGTGACCAAGGCGAAGAAGACGTACGACGACGCGGTCAAGGCGTACGACAAGGCCAAGGCGCAGGCCGGTATTCCGGACCCGACGAAGCCTCCGGTCGACCCCACCAAGCCCCCGGTGGACCCCACGAAGCCTCCGGTCGACCCGACCAAGCCGCCCGTCGACGATGACTGCAAGGTCGACGCGAAGCTCAGCACCGCGCTGGTCGGCCTGCCGTCCAAGGTCGTCGCCGGTACGACGGTGAACTTCACCCTGCGCGTCACCAACGGCACGGGCAAGAAGATCGACGAGGTCAAGCCGTTCGCCGTGGTCTAAGGCGGCAGCAAGAGCGACTTCAACGACATCAGCGGCATGCTGCACCTGCAGGCCGCAGCCGCCGGCTCCTCCGACTGGAAGGACGTCAAGGAGGCCGAGTACGCGGGCACCGTCACCAACCTGGACGCCGGTAAGTCCGCCGACCTGAAGCTGCGCCTCACGGTCGACAAGAAGGCCCCGGCCGCCGACGGCATCGCCTTCGCGGCCGGAGAATACTTCAACGAGGACGGCTCCTGCGGTGGCAACGAGCTGAAGGATTATCAGTTCTCGATCCTCGCCGTGGGCAGCAACCCCGGACAGGTCCCGGACTCCAAGCCCACCCCGGTCACGGACGCCTCCAACGTGCCGGTCCCGCAGGGCAATGCCCACACCACGCCGGTCACCACCGACGCGGGAAACCTCGCCGCGACGGGTTCCTCGGGCACCACGCAGGTCGCCCTCGCGGCGGGCGCGGCGATCGTACTCGGTGCGGGCGCGATGGTCGTCGTACGCCGCCGGAAGGCGAGCCAGCAGGCCTGACCTGGCCTGAGCCGAGCCAGCAGGCTTGACCGGGCCTGAGCCGAGCTACTGGCACGGTTGCTGCACACGCCCGAGTTGCCGTTCCCTGATCTCCGGGTTCGCATGGGGGTCCCCGAGGACTGGATGTCACGCCGTGCCGCCAGTCCTCGGGAACGTCCCGGCGGTTCGCGTCCGGGGCCTGCCGCCGCAGATTGTGGTCGCGGGGCAGCAGTACGGGCTCCCCGCCGTCCGGGCCCTGGAGGCAGGCACGGGCGTCCCCGTACCGGGCGAGCGTGACCGGCTTGCCCGGCGCCACAACGACCAGGACCGCGACCGCCCCCACACCAGGGGCACCCGGGCACTGGGCTTCGGCGGCGCACAACCAGTGCGGCGCCCGCAAAGCCACGGGCTACGAGCAGCCGGGCCTCCACCGGCGCCGCTGGCCGGTCGTTGCCCTGCCGGCTGCGCACGCACCAGCCTGCCGGCTGCGCACGCACCAGGGAGAGTGCCTCTTCGGTGCGACCCGAGCTCTTCAGTAACTCCGCGCCCACGTGTCTCGGCACAGTCCCACACCCCCGCTCGTCCCGCGCGGATCGTGCGGGCGGCCTCGACGACAATGCCCCCCAACTTTGGCGGAAGGTTGGGGAATGCAGCCGGGGCGCCGGGGGTGCGAGGTCGGGCAGACAGATGAGTAGGAGTACGGATGCAGCGGGGCTGCCGATGTTGATGGGGTGGGGCCCATGAAGACGACGCAGAACCATGTGACGCGGCTCCCTGCCTTCCACAAGACCTGGTGGAAGGCGCCCCTCGTGGCCTCTGTGCTGGGTCTTCCGCTGCTCGCGATGGAGTACAGCGTGATCCGGGCCCACGACGGCATGGGCCAATACGGATTCGTGATCTATGGGGCCCTGTCCCTTCTTGCCCTCGCCTGGGCCCTGCCCCACCGCCGGTCCGTGCGGACGTACCGCACAGTGGCGGCTTCGCTCGCGCTCGGGTGCGTGTTTCTGCCCCTCCTGTTTGCGCTGCTGCTGTGGGCGGCACTGGCCTGAAGCTGAGCCGTGAGAAGCGTTCGAACTGAGCACCTGGCCAGCCACGGCGTAGAGGTACGCACTCGCGGCCACTCACGTCGTGGACTGCAGGGCGCTTCACGCGCCCCCTTCTCTCGGTTCGTACTGGCGGTGCCGTGCGGTCCAGCTGCCGCCTGCGACTGTCTGCCCCGCCGGCTCAGGTGCCACGGGATCAGAAACCAGTCCTTGTAGGGCAACGATCCGGTCCGGTCACGGCCGGATCCGTGCGGTAAGGCGTGCCTTCGCTCCGGGCCATTCGTCGGCGAGCAGCGAGAAGTAGACGGAATCGCGCCACGTGCCGTCCGGGCGGCGGCGGTGGCGCCGCAGCGTGCCCTCGCGCTGGGCGCCGAGGCGGGCGATGGCGGCCTGGGAGCGTTCGTTCATGTGGTCCGTCTTGAGCTGCACTCGTCCCATGCCGAGGTCCTCGAAGGCGTGGCCGAGCAGGAGGAGCTTGCACTCCGTGTTGACGGCGGTGCGCCAGTACGCGCGTCCGTACCAGGTCCAGCCGATCTCCAGCCGTTCGTCCTCCACGGCGATGTCCCTGTACGTGGTCCAGCCGACGGCCCGGCCGCTTTCCAGGTGGATGACCGCGAACGCGACGGACTCCCCGCGCCCGGCCTCCTCCAGCACGGCGCGGAGCTGCTGTGCCAGCTCGTCCTCGGTCTGCGGGGCGGGGCCGCCCTGCCACCGCCAGACCTCCTCGTCCTGGCCGCCCGCCAGGAAGAGGTCGCCGAGGTGATGCTCGGTCAGCGGTTCGAGGCGCACGTGGCGGCCGGTGAGCGTGAGGGGCTGCGGAGTCTTTGCGGGCATGATCCGTAACGTAACCAAGGATTGATCTAGATTCAAGACCTTATTGCTCTAGTGCAATATGCGGGAGGTGGGGGCCCGCCCTCTTTCGAGGGTCCTGAGGTCGATGCGGGGAGCGGCGTCAGGACCGGCGCACGGATCCTCACCGAGGTCGGTGACGGCAGTACCTTCCCGACTGCCGGCCACCTCGCCGCCTACGCGGGGCTCGCCCCCACGACCCTCCGTTCCGGGTCCTCGATACGTTGGAGGGAAACTCTGTGCGGTCGTGCCAGACCTGAGCGAAGGCGACCAGAAGGTTCCACGAGGCGGTTGCATGCAACTCGGTCTCTGCCGCCCGCTCAAGCGGAGCGGATCGATGGAAGCGCAGCGCCATGATCTGTTTGAGTGCGGCCAGACGCAGAGCCATGGCCGCGCGTCTGGCTTCGCCTTGAAGCAGGAGCGGGTCGGGGATGCGTCCCCACACGAAACTGCGGCCAACAAGCCTGTTTGCCTGGTGCGGCGCTTACTGGCCCCCGCGTACGGCCATGCTTCAGCGGTTCCGTCGAAGGCGATCCGCACCTGGTCATACCTGTATCGGGCATCGCGCACTGGCTGTTCAGCCCGACACGCTTGTCTCCGGCTCGATCAGGCCCTCGCGGTATGCGATGCCGACGGCTTCGGTACGGCTCGCGGCACCCAACTTGGCGAGGATGTGGGAGACATGGACGCTTGCCGTCTTGCCACTGATGTACAACTCTTCGCCGATCTGACGGTTGGTGCGCCCCCGGCCGAGCAGCCGCAGTACCTCGCTCTCCCGGGTGGTCAGGTCGGAGATCCGCTCCCCGGCGGCCGGCGCGTCGGCGAGACGGCCGCGTCGTACCAAGGCATCGAGCGCCTCCCGCAGCGGTACGGCGCCGAGCTGCACGGCCGTGTCCCGGGCCGCATACGCCTGCTCGGCCGCTTCGTTCCGGCGGCCGGCGGTGAGCAGGGCCTCCGCGAGCCGCCTTCGGCACCGGGCGAGTTCGTATGGTTCGCCGTAGCCGAACGCTGTCACGGCCCGCTCCCAGGCGGCGACATCCGGGCCGGTGGCGGCGCGCACTCCCTCGGCCTGGGCGCGGGCCAGCCAGGCCAGGCCCTCGGGTCCCTGCTCAGTGCCGTCCTCGTGGGCCGCCGTGGTCCGGGCCAGCTCTACGAGCTCGGCCGCAGTGTCCGTCCAGCGACTGGTGCTCGGCACGTCACCGGCCAGGCGGGACTCCTCCGCCGCGTCCGCGACGGCCGACAGGCCGAGCGCGGCCAGCCGGACCACGGCGTCGGGCCTGTCGGTAGGCGTGCCCTCCGTGAGTGCGTCGACCGCGGCGCTCAACTGCCGTACACAGTCCTCGGCATCGCCACGCAGCGCCGCGGCGTCGATGAGCACGATGCTCGCGACGAGCGAGGCCATCCAGTCCGGAGGGCCGTCCAGCAGTGCCCGGGAGCCACCGACCGCCACGTCGAACTCACCGCGCGCCAGGGCGACATACAGTGCGGGTGCGGTCGCGAACCCTGGCTTGGCCGTGAGCAGGGCGACATCGTCGGCGGCCGCCCGTGTGCACTCGTCCCAGCGACCCAGCGTGTAGAGCAGCAGGGACTGCAGATAGTGCAACTCCACGGCGTACGGCGAGGAGAGGAGGCCGGCCCGGCGGGCACGGTCGAGCCCTTCGCCGACCCAGGACAGGCACTGGTCCATCTCGCCGCACTCGTAGCAACCGAGCGCCAGGTTGTACAGCGCCCGCATTTCCACCTGGAGATTCCCGGCGGTGCGGGCCAGCTCACGGGCTCCGAGGAGCCGTTGCCGACCCTGCTCAGTACGCCGGTTGGGTGCCTCAAGACCGACCAGCGAAATCACCAGATCGGCCTGGGCGTCAGCCAGCCGGAGCCGCTCGGCGATGTACAGGGCCTGCCGGGCGACGCGTTCGGCTTCCTCGACACGGCCCACGGAACGGGCGGCCATGACATGGGTCGCGGCCGCCCACACCCAGGTGCGCGAGGGCGGCTCGGCCGGGATCAGCCCGAGTGCCTCGCTGCTGTACGCGAACGCGGCCTCCAGATTGTCGATCCGCATCAGGTTGCCCGCGAGGGTGTAGCGCACTCGGGCGGCGAGTTCGGAGTCGGCCTCCGAGCCGGCCCGCGCGAGCGCGGAACGGGCGAGCTGGACCGCGCGATGGGGATCCCCGGCGTGTGCGGCGGCGGCCGAGGCACGCAGGGTGAGAGTGACCGGGTCGCTGTGCTCGGGGTGCGCGGACGCGTCGACCACGGCCAGAAGTTCGAGCGCGGCCTCCAGGTGGCGCAGTTCTTCGGCAGGTGCACGGAGGTGCTGGGCGTGGTCGGCGGCTTCGAGGGAGGCTGCCAGCGCGTCGGCCAGGTCGTGGCTCGCGCGTGAGTGATGGGCCCGCTCCGCCGCGCTGTTCGCCGAACGGCCCTCGCCGGCGAGGATCGCAGCGAACACCCCGTGCAGTCTGACCCGTTCGCCGGGCAACAGATCCGCGTACACGGCCTCGCGGGTGAGGGCGTGCCGGAAGGAGTACGTCGCGGCGTCGTCGGTCACCAGCAGTTGGTGACCCACTGCCTCGCGCAGCGCCGATTCCAGCTCCTCCTGCGGCAGTTGCACGGCGTCGCGCAGCAGGTCGTGTCCTACCCGCCGCCCTGCCACAGCCGCCGTGCGCAGGACCTGCTGGGCAGTCTCGGACAGCTGCTCGATCCGGATGAGCAGGACGTCGGCCAGGCCGCTGGGCATGGCCGAGTCCGCTCCCTCGTCGCCCTCGGGCAGCGCGGCGAGCAACTCCTCGGCGTAGAAGGCGTTGCCCTCGGCGCGGTCGACGATGCGGCGGACCGCACTGTCGGAGACGGGGCCCGTGCGTTGCGCGTACACGAGCCGGGCCACGTCCGCGTCGGCCAGCGGGCGCAGTTCCAGCCGGTCGACGGCGGGCAGCCTGACCAGCTCGGCGAGCAGAGGCCGCAGCGGGTGACGGCGGTGCAGGTCGTCCGTGCGGTACGAGGCGAAGAGCGCGAGCCGGTGGGGCTGCCCGCTGGGCGTGGGTCGTTGCAGGACACCCCGGCTCAGCAGAAAGCGGAGCAGGTCACGGGACGACTGGTCCGCCCAGTGGAGATCCTCGATGACCAGGAGAAGCGGAGTCAGGATCGTCAGGTCCGCGAGGAGGCCGGCGATACCCTCGAAAAGCTGGAGGCGGCCGCCGGCGTCGGGCACGGGACCTGCCCCCGCTGCGGTGCCCATCAGGCGCTGCACCGCGGGGTACGCGGCGAAGGCCGGGGCGAGCCGTTCGTCGGCGGCGGCTGCGCCGAGGATCTCCGTGAACGGGAGATAGGGCAGGCCGACGTCCCCGAGGTCCACGCAGTGGCCGGTCAGTACGGTCATGCCCGTGGTGGCGGCGTGCGCCGCGGCCACGGTCAATGTGCGGGTCTTGCCGACACCGGCGTCCCCGGCCACGAGGACGACGCGCGGGTCGCCGGCCACGGCCCGCTCCAGCACGCCGGTGAGACGGGTGAGTTCGTTTGCCCGGCCGACGAACGGTGTATCGATTATCTGGGCCACAGGTCCATCCAAGCACGCCGTACCAGTACCCCCTCTTGCAGAACCTGGGGAATGGCACGATCCGCACGATCCGCACGAACGGCTCGGACCGCGGAGACCGTCGTGTACGAGCGCCCGCCCCCGGGGACGGGCGCCGCGATGACAGCCGCTGACAGGCTGACAGACCGACAGCGGGCTTGCTGTGCGTGGCGAGAGAGTCTTCGCGCTGTTCTCGCCGCGGTCGTACCTCGTGCCTCGCGGGCTACTGGCCCGTTACGCGGCGGATCCAGGCGAGCTCCTGGAAGATCTCCCCGGCCTCGGCGAACTCCTCCCGGTCGGAGCCGTTGAAGACGCCGAGGAGGACTTCCTCGCCCTGCGGGGCGATGCTCATCACCGGGCCGCCCGAGTCGCCCCCGGCGGGAATCCCGGACACCTTCTGCATGCAGAAGTCCGTGCCGCTGGGACCGGTGCTGCGCGCGCACCGGGGGTCGCCGGAACGTACCACCTTCAGGTCCGACTGCTTGAGCACGGGGGACTGGCACGTGCCCTCGTCATTTTCGCAGGTGGCGCCCCAGCCGTACTGGCGGACGGCCTGTCCGGCGCGGACGCCGGTGGTCGCCGGGCGCGCGGTGCGGATCTTCATCGGCGGCACCTTGACGAGCATCATGTCGGCCCGCGCGCTGTCCGCACGCTTGCCGGGCACCGGGCGGACGGTGGTGCCCTTGCGCATGTCGAGATTGCCGACCTTGAAGGCGATCCGCTTGTCGGCGATCGGCTGTCCCTGCTCGAAGAAGCAGTGCGCGGCGGTCAGGATCCACTGATCGCTGACGGCGGTCCCGGTGCAGGCCGGCTGGCCGTCGAGGAGCATCCGCACTGCCCACGGGCCGTATGTGCTCTTCGATCCGCCGATGACCGCGGAAGCCGGAGTGGACGACACGACCAGCCCCGTCACCATCAGGAGGGCAGTCAATAGCAGTGCACGCACGCGACGCACCATCCGGAACAACTCCATTCATCGGGGCTCAGCTGTACGGACGGTCAGACAGCCCCCAAGGGGAGTTGGTTCCGCGAAGAGGCCAATTTCCGCAGTTCAGTACGGAATCGGGCAGCCCACTGGCTGATCTGCCCCCCCGAGCCTTTGCGGCGTCAGATGCGGCCGGTCTCGTGGGCCCACATGGCGACCTCGACGCGGTTTCGGGCGCCGAGCTTTCGCATGAGGCTGGCGAGGTGGGCCTTGACGGTGCTTGGGGTGATGTGAAGCGCGCCGGCGATCTCATTGTTGGTGCGGCCTTGGGCTACCGGCACGAGGACTTCCTCCTCACGGGCGGTGAGCGGTTCTGTCGGCTGCCTCGGTGGTGAGGTCTGCGCGTGGGCGAACGCTGCGAGCAGTCGGACAGTCACGCTGGGTGCGATCAGTGCGTCTCCGGCGGCGGCGGCGTGGATGGCCTGGGTCAGCAGGGCGGGTCCGGCGTCCTTGAGCAGGAACCCGCGGGCGCCGGCTTTGAGCGCCCCGTGGACATACTCGTCGAGGTCGAAGGTGGTGATGACCACGATCGGCAGGGGATCGGTGACGCTGGGGCCGGCCAGGCGTCGGGTGGCTTCGATGCCGTCCATCAGCGGCATGCGGATGTCGAACAGGCCGACGTCGGGGCGCAGCTGGAGCGCCAGGCGGACTGCCTCGCGTCCGTCGGCGGCCGCGCCGACCACTTCGATGTCCGGCTGGGCGTCGAGCAGCATCGTCAGCCCGGTGCGCACGATGGGCTGATCATCGGCGATGAGGACCCTGATGCTCATCGTGGCGTCCCGGTTCGAGGCAGGACCGCCTCCACCCGCCAGCCCCGCTCGGCGGCGGGGCCTGCGTGGAAGGTGCCGCCGAGCAGTGAGGCGCGTTCCCGCATGCCCACCAGGCCGTAGCCCGCTGGGGCGCGGCCGCCGGCGGCGGAGCCGTCGTCGTCGATGGTCAGCCGTACCCGGTCGGCGTCGCCTGTGACGGCGACGGTGACCCGGGTCGCGTGGCGGGCGTGCCGCCGAGCGTTGGTGATGGACTCCTGGGCCAGGCGGTAGACCGCGGCCCCGACCGCCGGGCTGAGGTCGTCGAACTCGCCGGACAGCGTCACCTCGACGCAGGGACGCGTCTGGCCATCGGTGGCGAGCTGCTCGACCTCGGCCACGCCGGGCTGCGGCGCGAACTCGGTGTCCTGTGTGGCGCGGAGCACGCCGACGATGGCGCGCAGCTCGGTGAGGGTGCGGGTCGCCGCGTCCTCGATGATGGCCAGGGCCTCGATGGCACGCTCGGGGTGGGAGGCCGCGATGGCACGTCCTGCCTGGGCCTGGATGGCGATGCCCGAGACGTGGTGGGCGACGGTGTCGTGGAGTTCACGAGCGAGCTGTTCGCGTTCGCGGGCCTTGGCTTGGTCGATGTCGCGGGTGAGGATCTTCGTGTGATAACGGATCGCGGCGCCGAGCGCGGCGGCGAACAGGAAGAACCCGTAGGACGCGACCGAATCCGCCAGGCTGGTGGTGTCGGCGACGTTGGTGAGGGCCAGCCAGAGCAGGATGACGCCGAGGCCGCCTGCGGCTTCCCGACCGGAGCCCCACCGGAACAGGGCGTAGGCCAGGATCAGCGCCGCGGAGATGCTGTTCGGCAGGGCGCCTTGCGACCCGGTGAGGATTCTGACGATGTCGACGAACGTCAACGTGCCGAAGGAGACCGCAACCGCGACGAGCGGGTGCGTGCGTCGGCACAGCAGGGGGCCGAGGACCGCGAGCACCACGAGGAGCAGCAGCGGGCGTGGCGCCAGGTCCTGGCGAAGCGTCACTTCCAGCAGGGGCCAGCAGATCAGTACTGCGACCAAGGCCCAGTCCCGCGGCTTCCGGCCCGGGGCATTGGCGGGTCGAGGTTCGGCCCACAGCGAGCGGAGTGCGTTGGTGGCCATCCGATCAGCCTAGGCGGCCCGCCTGCTCGGTGTATCCGCCGAAAGTACAAGAGCCCGGCTGTGCCAACGGCCAGGTCGCATCAGGCTCTGCGGCTGATGTGCCCGCCGCCGGCAACCGTGAAGGTGGAGGCATCCACCCCATCAAGCCAGGGAGCATTGTGATGAGGACGCCTCAATCCCCTACCGCACGAGAGAATCCGCCGTCCCGGAGCACGCTGGAAGATCTGCGCATGCCCGTGCAGGCCAAGCTCGCAGCAGCATGGACCAGCTTCATGTTCCTCTACCTCTACGTCGACTACCTCGCCCTGTACAAGCCCGGTTTCGTCGACGACATCCTGGCCGGCACCGTCCACGAGTTCGACATCGGTCCCACCTTTGTCGCCCTTGCCCTCGCGCTCATGGCTGTCCCGATCCTCATGATCCTGCTCTCCGCGACCCTGCCCGCCCGTGTCAACCGCACCCTCAACCTCGTCGTAGCCACGCTCTACCTCCCCGTCTCGATGTACAACGCGGTAGGGGAGTCCTGGACCTACTTCTCCTTCTACGGCCTCTCCATCGGACTCGAGGTGCTGCTCCTGGCCTTCATCCTGCGCTCCGCCTGGACCTGGCCACGCCGCACCGCATCACCGGCGGCCCTGGCAGCCGACCTCGACAGCGAGCCACTCCGCAGGCCGCAGCAGACGTGACTGCCCGCCCCGCGCCCGACCATCCTTCGCTCGCGCCACCCGCGGGCACGGTCCATTCAGCGGTGACCTGACGGTCATGCCGGTGTGCCGATGCTCCAGGGATCGCCCAGAAAGGCGTCGCGCAGGGCTGTGAAGACCTCGACGCCGTGGGCTTGGGCCGTGGCGATGCAGGACATGTTTGCCTGGGTCATGCCCCCAAGTCCCCCGTTACGGGTAGGCATTCGGCGAGCAGGTCGACGACGTCGCGCCAGGCGCGCCGCGCGTGCTGTGGGTGGTAGCCGACGCCGGGGACCGTGGGGTGGTCGACCGTCGGGTGGTGGAAGGCGTGCAATGCGCCGCCGTAGACCGTGAGGCGCCAGTCGATGCCCGCGGCCTGCATCCCGGCGGTGAACGCGTTCCGTTGCGCGGGCGACATGATCGGGTCTTCCGATCCGACCCCGGCCCACACCGGGCAGCGGATGTGCGCCGCCTCGCCCGGCCGGCCCGTGGTAGTTGCGTTGACTGTCCCGATCGCGCGCAGGTTGACGCCGTCGCGCCCGAGTTCCAGCCCGATGGCGCCCCCGGTGCCGTAGCCGATGGCAGCGATCCGGTCGGGGTCGGTCCGTGGTTCGGCGCGCAACACGTCGAGTGCCGCGTGGCCGATGCCGCGCATCCGGTCGGGGTCGGCGAGCAGCGGCATGCAACGGGCCAGCATCTCCTCGGGGTCGCCCAAATAGCGCCCGCCGTGAAGGTCGAAGGCCAGCGCTACGTAACCCAGCTCGGCGAGAGCGTCAGCCCGGCGGCGTTCGACGTCGCTGAGCCCCATGCCCTCCGGTCCGAGCAGCACCGCGGGCCGGCGGTCGACACCGGCCGGGAGAGCGAGGTGTCCGACCATCGTCAAACCGTCGGCCGGATACTCGACCGGACGCGTCGTCATCGTCGTCATGAGACTGGACTGTAGTGATCGTCGAGCCGGGTCCGACCGGTGTTTTGCTGCTGGCTGAACAGCGCGGGTATCCCTCAGACGCTCACGTACGCCTCGCCCTCGGCGCCTTTGGCGAGATCGTCGTCCGCCTTGCTGGCTGACACCCCCGCCCGCCCCGTGAGCGCGGAAACTTCCTGCTGAAGGGGCATTGAGGGGCGCTCCACGTGGAAGGCGTGGTTCATGAGGCACGAGACACGAGAGGAGGCCAGTGATGGACTGGACACTCGGCGAGGAATTCGAGACGCCCGAAGGGGTGGTGCGGTGGGGGGCCATGGGGAGGGGAGACCCGATCGTGCTGGTGCACGGAACGCCGTACTCTTCCTTCCTCTGGCGTGACATCGCTCCGGCGCTCGCCCGTACCCGCAAAGTCTTCTTCTTCGACCATCTCGGCTTCGGCCAGTCGGATCAGCGCAAGGGCCAGGACCTCAGCCTGGCGGCTCACGCGAGGAACTTCGCCGGCCTCCTCGACCACTGGGAGCTGTCCCGCCCCAGCGTCGTCGCCCACGACATCGGCGGGGCGGTGGCGCTTCGGACGTTGCTGCTGGAGGGGAGGGGCTACCGGGACCTGACCCTCTTCGACGCGGTGAGCGGCGGCGAGTGGGAGCGAGGACTCTTCCAGCTCTTTCTGGAGCACAGGGAGGTTTTCGAGAAGTTTCCGGACTACGCGCACGAGGCGCTGGTCGCCGGCCACCTGCGGCACGCCACGCACGCCGGCTTCCGGCCGGGAGTTCTCGATGCGTTCCTCGCACCGTGGCGGGGGGAGTCGGGCCAGGCCGCGTTCTACCGTCAGTACACCCAGATCAGGCAGGCGGACACCCTCGCGTATGAGCACTTGCTGGGCGGCATGTCGCTTCCGGTACGGCTCGTCTGGGGCCGTGAGGACCGCATTCTCCCTCCGCAGTACGCCGAGTGGTTGCACGAGCGTCTTCCGCATGCCGAACTGCACTGGATCGAGGACGCCGGCCACCTCTTGCAGGAAGACGCACCGGCCCAGCTGCTGGCTTGCCTGACAGCAGAATTCCCCTCGGACTGAGCTTGACTCTGTGGGCAATCCTGGAGTTTTTCAGTGGGTCGGCAAAGAACTCGCTCTCATCACTGCACAGTTGGGGCAGGCCCGGGGCGGGCTGGAGCCGGAGGCCGAGGCGCAGGGCGGTGAGCAGGCGCCGTCGCCGTACGCCGGTACGGAACGGCGGGTGGTGGGGGTGTTGACCGTGCCGAAGTGGCAGGAAGCAGTGCAGGCCGGCCGGCGTCCGACGGTTTCCGGTGCGGACGGAAGTCCGCGTCCGTGGTGGGAGGCGGGTCACGGTCGCTTGCCGGCCTGCCTGTTCGGGCTCGTACGGGTGGCGGCCTGGGCGACGGTGCTCCGTCGGTCAAGTGACCGCGCGTTCGCGGCTTGCCCGGGTCCAGGACAAGAGTCTCTTTGCGTCCCAGGTGTTCACCACACGTTCGGCGGGCACCCCGCATTCCTCCGCCCGCGCGCACCCGATCACCTGCCAGTCCAGCTGCCCGGGGGCATGTGCGTCGGTGTTCACGGCGAACAGGGTTCCTGCCTCCACCGCCTTGCGGATCAGGCGGCGGGGTGGGTCGAGCCGTTCCGGGCGGCTGCTGATTTCCACGGCCGTTCCCGCCGCTGCACACGCCGCGAACACCGCGTCCGCGTCGAATTCGGACTCGGGCCTGCCCCGGCCCGTGATCAGGCGCCCGGTGCAGTGGCCCAGCACATCGGCCTGCGGGTTGCTGACGGCGGCCACCATGCGGCGGGTCATCGCCGGCGCGTCCATCCGCAGCTTGGAGTGGACCGACACCACGACCACGTCGAGCCGGTCGAGCAGTTCCGGTTCCTGGTCGAGGGCGCCGTCGTCGAGGATGTCGCACTCGATGCCCGTCAGCAGGCGAAAGGGTGCCCACCGGGCGTTCAGCTCCGCCACGAGGTCCAGCTGTCCGGCCAGCCGCTCGGGTGACAGGCCGTGGGCCACGGTCAGCCGGGGCGAGTGGTCGGTGAGCACGGCCCAGTCATGTCCTACATCCCGCGCCGCGCGACCCATCTCCTCTACGGGACTGCCGCCGTCCGACCAGTCGGAGTGCAGGTGGCAGTCGCCCTTCAACAGGGCGCGCAGACGATTGCCGGCGCCACCCTCGACGAGCGGAGTCCGGGCCTCTCTTTCGAGGCGTTCCACATAGGCGGGCACCTCGCCGGCCAGGGCCTCCATGATCACGCCGGCGGTCTTGGGGCCGATGCCCTTGAGCGATTCCAGGGCCCCGTGCGCCGTACGCTCGGCCAGCTCGGAGGGTGTCAGCTCGCGAACCACCGCTGCGGCGGTGCGGAACGCCCGCACCCGGTACGTCGGGGCGCGATGGCGTTCCAGCAGGAACGCGATGCGCTCCAGGGCCTCCACGGGCTCCATCGCCACCTCCGGCCGCTTTCGGGGCACCCACGCCTTGTCGCACTTCCAGGCTCCCCCGGTACGCACCGTTCGGCACCTCAGCCTCACCTCGGCTTGGCCACCCGTGATCCCTGCCGCCGCAGCCGCCGCTACCCGTGGTGCGACACCGGCCACCGGCGGCGCACACCCGAGCCGACGGCAGGGTGAAACAGGGTGGCGGTCCGAGAACCCCTGTCACCTCGCCCTCGGCCCCTCTTGTCCGAGCAGCCGTCTCATCAGCTCCGCAGCCGTCACCGAGGCGGTTGCGCAGCAGTTGTTGAACAGGACGTGGACCTGCCCGGTCCGTGCGGCGAGCGCTTCGACGCGCGCCACCCAGGGGAGCAGTTCGGCCTCCGTGTAGTGGTGCCGGTAGCTGTCCTCCTTGCTGCCGGCTCCCCACTGCGGGCTGCGCCCGTGGAACCGTACGACCGCGAGGTCCCCGGCCGTCGCCTCCGCCACCGGGGGCAGCGAGGAAGGCAGGCCCTGCGCGGTGTCGACGGCCACCAGCGGCAGGCCCCGCTGCCTCAGGAACGCGAGGGTGCCGGGCAGTGTGTCCGGCGCGTACCAGCCGGGGTGGCGCAACTCCACGCTGATCGGCACGTCGAGGCGTTCGCGGCACTCGTCGAGATACGCCAGCGAGCGGATCTCCGGGCCGAACCACGGGGGGAACTGGAACAGCACGCTCCCCAGCCGCCCGGCGTCGCGCAGCGGAGTGAGTCCGGTGCGGAACAACCGCCACACCTCGTCGACCACCTCCGGCGGAAGGTCCCGCCTGCGGACCCGGGTCGCGCCCCGCGCCACGTGCCGCAGTTCCGGGGGGAGCGCCGCGGTGCGGGCGCTGTGGCCGGTGAGCAGGGCGAAAGCCTTGACGTCGAAGACGAAGCCGCCCGGGGTCCGCTCGGCCCACAGGCCGGCCACGCGCTCGGTGGGCAGCGCGTAGAAACTGCTGTCCACCTCGGCCAGGGGGAACTGGGTGGCGTAGTGCCGCAGCCGGCCCTCCGCGCCTCGGGAGCCCGGCGGGTACCAGCCGCTGGAGACCAGGGCAGGGTCGGTCCAGGAACAGGCGCCGACGGCTACGTTCGCCGTGTTCGCGGCAGTGATGTCGCCTCCCGAGGGTGGTGAGGAGTACGAGTAGGTGTTCCCGACACGGGTACCTCGCAGGCCCCGGGCGAAGCGGCAGGAGAGCAAAGGAATTCCCGATGGCGGGCCAGCAGCAGTACGCCCCCATGCAGTTCTCGGTGCCGGTGGCCCCCGCAGCAGCGAAAACCAGAGGGCCGCACCGGCCGCCCACGGTCCGACGGGCGGGCGTTCTCCGTGGGCGAGACTCGGCTCGCAGGTACCCAGGTGCCCACGGCCGCGTTCTTCGCGTTCCCCACTTACACCGCCGCCACCGACGACGGCGACCGCCTCACACCGCTCGCCCAGATCGTGCTGCTGGTCCTGATCGGATGCTTCATCGGCACGCGGCCCACAGCGTCGTCGTGCCGCCCATGCGCCGCCGCAGCGCCGACGGGCGGACCCGACCGACGTCCTCAACGCCCGGCGAGGGCGAGCATGCGTACGGCGCAGGACAGCGTCAGAGGCGGAGCACCTGCGCGGGGCCCTTGCCGAAGAGGCCGTCCGGCGCGAACCGCAGTGAACATGCGTACAGGAACCGGGCCCGGAGAGTGTGCTCCCGCCAACTCCGGGTGCTCGTCCCCACCACATGCCTGCTCATGCCGCGTCGCCCGTACGCGAGGACGGCACCGGCTGCGTCGGCGGCCGAGGTGTTTCGCGGCGGCGCAGCATTTTCGCGCGCTCCTTCTCGTCGGTCCCGCCCCACACGCCTGTCCGCTGACGGGTCTCCAGCGCCCAGTCCAGGCATTGCGCCCGCACGGGACAGCGCGCGCACACCTTCTTGGCGTCCCCCGTCTGCGCCGCTCCTGGCCCCAAAGCGCTGACCGGGAAGAAGAGTTCGGGGTCCACCTCCGCGCACGCCGCGTCCTGCGTCCACCACTCCATTGCCCGCACTCCTGTCCTGCTCGACAGCTCGTTGACGACCCCGTCCGTACCGGGTGACCCACCTCGTGGCGCGTAAACAGGGCCGCCCCCACGGTCCTCGGCCTCACCGTGCTGCACGAGAAGGTCACCCGGGCGCAGGCGGTCGGCCTGGGCAGTCTCACCTCTGAGCTGCGGATTTCCGTTCGTACGTATGAATCCGGCCATGCGAGGAAGCCGACCAGGGTGCCCCGGGACATGACTGCCCGAAGGACATGACTGCCCGAAAGACATGACTGGAGGAGAACCGTTGAATCACGGAACCGATCCCAAGAACATCTTCGTGATCGGCCTCGACGAGGCCAACCTCCCCACCCTGCGTGCCGTCCCGCACTCCGACGAGTACCGCTTCCACCCCTTGCTGACCATCGAGGAACTCCAGTCGGGCGAGGTGTCCGTACCGGACCTGATCGGCAGGGCGACCCGCGTCCTGGACGCCTTCGACGGCAGTGTCGACGCGATCGTCGGCTACTGGGACTTCCCCGTCAGCACCCTCGTCCCGATCCTCGGCGAGCGTTACGGCACCCTCAGCACCAGCCTCGAATCCGTTGTCAAGTGCGAGCACAAGTACTGGAGCCGCCTGGAGCAGGAAAGGGTCGTCCAGGAGCACCCGAAGTTCGGCCAGGTGGACCTCTCCGCCGACGAGCCGTCCGTGCCCGAGGGGATGAGCTTCCCGATGTGGGTCAAACCGGCCCTCTCGTACTCCTCCGAGCTGGCCTTCGGCGTCAAGGACCAGCAGGAGTTCCGCGAGGCCGTCGCCGAGATACGCCAGGGCGTCTCCCGCGTGGGCCGGCCCTTCGAGTACGTGCTCGACAGGCTCGACCTGCCGCCGGAGATGGCCGGCGTCGGCGGCCAGGTCTGTCTCGCCGAGGAGACCCTGACCGGGGTCCAGGTCGCGGTCGAGGGATACGTGCACAACGGCGAGATCACCGTCTACGGCGTCCTGGACTCCATCAACTATCCCGACTCCTCCAGCTTCCTGCGCCACCAGTACCCCTCCGCGCTGCCCGAGCCGGTGATCCGCCGCCTGCACGACGTCTCCACGCGGGTGATCGGGCAGATCGGCATGGACGCCGCGACCTTCAGCATCGAGTACTTCTACGACCCACGGACGGACGCGCTCAATGTTCTGGAGATCAACCCGCGGCACTCGCAGGCGCACGCCGAGCTCTTCGCGTACGTCGACGGAGTCCCCAACCACCACTGCATGCTCAGCCTCGCACTGGGCCGCGACCCCCAACTGCCCCACCGCGCAGGCCCGTTCAAGGTTGCCGCGAAGTGGTACTACCGGTGGTTCGCCGACGGTACGGTGCGCCGGACGCCCCGCCCCGAGGACATCGAGCGCATCGAGCGGGAGATTTCGGGCGTACGGATCGACGTCGTGCCCGAGGAGGGGCAGCGGCTCTCCGACAGCGAGCAGCAGGACAGTTACAGCTACGAGGTCGCCCACATCTTCACCGGCGGCGACAGCGAGGAAGACATCCGGGCCAAGTACGACCGCGCGGTCGCGGCCCTCGGTCTGGACCTCGCGGGCACCGCGTCCGGCGGCTGGGAAGCGAAGAATGCCTGACCCGGCCGGCACGTGCCAGCGAAAGGAGCTGCCCCACCCCATGCGCCACGTCAGCAACCTGCCCCACACCGTCAAGGAGGAGGAGCACGTCCTCGTCCCCGTCCGGGACGGCACCCGCCTCTCCGCCCGTATCTGGCGTCCCGTCTCCTGCGACGAAGAGCCGGTCCCCGCGGTGCTGGAGTACATCCCGTACCGCAAGCGCGACCTGTCCGCCGTGCGTGACTCCATCCACCACCCGTACCTCGCCGGGCACGGCTACGCCTGCGTGCGCGTCGACCTGCGGGGCACCGGCGAGTCCGAGGGCGTGCTCGCCGACGAGTACCTGGAACAGGAACAGACCGACGCACTGGACGTCCTCGCCTGGCTCGCCGAACAGCCGTGGTGCGACGGGAACACCGGCATGATGGGCATCTCCTGGGGCGCCTTCGCCGCACTCCAGACCGCCGCACGTCGCCCGCCGAGCCTGCGCGCCGTCGTCCTCGCGTCGTTCACCGACGACCGCTACGCCGACGACATGCACTACATGGGCGGCACCATGCTCTCCGACAACCTCGCCGAGGCGGGCACCATGTTCGCCTACGCCACCTGCCCGCCGGACCCGGCCCTCGTCGGGGAACGCTGGCGCGACATGTGGCACGAGCGGATGGAGAACACCCGCCCCTGGATACTGAACTGGCTCCGCCACCAGCGCCGCGACGACTACTGGCGGCACGCCTCCGTCTGCGAGGACTACACGGCTGTGCAGGTCCCGGTGCTCGCCTCCAGCGGCTGGGCGGACGGCTACTCCAACGCCGTCACCCGCGTCCTGGAACACCTCGACGTACCGCGCAAGGGCCTGATCGGCCCGTGGTCCCACAAGTACCCGCACCTGGGCGAGCCAGGGCCCGCCATCGGCTACCTCCAGGAAGTCGTCCGCTGGTGGGACCACTGGCTCAAGGGTGTGGAGAACGGTGTCATGGACGGGCCGATGCTCCAGGCCTGGATGCAGGACAGCGTGCCGCCCTCCACCTCGTACGAGGAGCGTCCCGGCCGCTGGGTCGGCGAACCCTCCTGGCCCTCGCCGCACATCACCCCGGTCAGCCACCGGCTGTTGCGCCACCGGATCGCCGCAGAGGAGGCCTCGGAGACCGCCGGGGGACCCATGACCGTCCGATCCCCGCTCTCCGTCGGTCAGTTCGCCGGAAAGTGGGCGTCGTACAACGCCCCGCCGGACCTGCCCTACGACCAGCGCGAGGAGGACGGCGGATCCCTCGTCTTCGATACGGAACCACTGGCCGAGCCCGTCGAGATCCTCGGCACTCCCACCGTCGAACTCGACCTCACCGTCAGCGAACCCGTCGCCACGGTCGCCGCCCGCCTCTCCGACGTCGCCCCCGACGGCAGCGCCACCCGTGTCACGTACGGCCTCCTCAACCTCACCCACCGTGCGGGCACCGGCTCTCCGGAACCGCTCGAACCAGGCCGCCGTTACCGCGCCACCGTCCAACTCAACGGCGTGGCCCAGGCGTTCCCGCCCGGCCACCGCATCCGCCTTTCGCTCTCCACCTCCTACTGGCCGCTGGCCTGGCCGGCCCCCCGCCCCGCCCTGCTGAGCGTGTACGAGGGCACCAGCACGCTCACCCTGCCGGTACGCCCCACCGCCGAACCCGACGAACTGCCCCAGCAGCCCTTCGGGGAACCCGAGGGCTGCCCCCCGCTCGCCTCCACCCGCATCTCCCCGCCGGAGGAGCGCTGGGAGGTCCGCCGCGACCTCATCGGGTACGGATCCGCACTGGAGATCGTCAAGGACCGGGGCACCGTACGCATCGACGACATCGGCCTCGACACCGGTCTGCGCGCCGAGGAGCGCTACACCGCCACCGCCGACGACTTCACCTCCGTAGCCGGCGAAACGGCCTGGACCATGCGCTTCGGACGCGGGGACTGGGACGTTCGGGTGGAGACCAGGACCGAACTGCGTTGCACCGAGACGGAGTTCCACGTCGATGCGACTCTCGACGGCTACGAGGGTGACCGTCGCGTGTTCTCCCGGACCTGGAACGAGACCCTGCCGCGGGACTCCCTGTGAGGGCAGCCGGCCTGTCACGGCAGTCGGCGGCCCAAGTCAGCAACCCCAGCTCGCAGCGGTGCTGCCGCGTGACCGAGGTCGCCGCTCTCGCACCGACCGACCCCGTGCTCGCGTCCGAGGGGCGGGTGGGGGAGCCCACCGCGGACGCGAACGGCGTACTCGGCGGGCTGCTGATCGGCCGGCTGCGGGGCCGGCAGTTCTTCCGGCCCCGCTCATCGGTGCTGCGGCTCTCCACGCACCGCGAGGGCTTCGTCGCGGTGGGCGCCACCTTCCTCTCGTACGGGATGACCGAACTGGCGGGGGCGGGGGGCTACGGCTTCCTCGCGGTGTTCACGACCGCGTGCACGATCCGGGCCGCCGAGCGGGCGCGCGGCTTCCACAACGTGCCGCACGACTTCGTGTCCTGCTGGGAGCCTTCACTGCGACGGGCGGCCGCACCGCCCTGACCTGGCAGTGCGCCCTCACCGCGCTGGCGGTACTGCTGGTGATCAGGCCACCACCCTCCCGGCGGACCAGTCTCCACCGCCGTCGTCACCCGAGTGACGCACCGGGTTTGCGCGGCCCGGGAATGCGCGGTCGGCTCGATCGGCGCCCTGCGTCCGCGATGTCCCGGGCGTTCGCCGGCCGGTGTCACCCATGGCTCTGGGGGCAGGCGAGCGAGGTACGTACGGAAACGAAAGGTGTCCCATGGAGCTCGGACCGAACGGAACCCGCGCCTACCGGCGCGCGGCCGACTACGTGGCCGCCGCGCTGATCTTCCTCCAGGACAACGTTCTGCTGCGCGAACCGCTGCGCCGTGAGCACCTCAAGCCCCGCCTGCTCGGCCACTGGGGCTCCTGTCCGGGCATCACCACGACCTACGCCGCCCTCAACTCCCTGATCAGGGAACGTGACGCCGACGTACTCCTCGTCACGGGGCCGGGACACGGCGCCCCGGCCAACCACGCCAACCTCTGGCTGGAGGGCACGCACGAGCACTACGACCCCGCACTGGCCCGCACCGAAGAGGGCCTGCGCGAGCTGGCCCGGCGCTATTGCGCGCCCGACGGCTTTCCCAGCCACCTCTCACCCGCCCTCCCCGGCACCCTGCACGAAGGCGGCGAGCTCGGCTACGCGCTGTCCACCGCCTTCGGCGCCGCCCTCGACGCCCCGGACCGCCTCGTCGCGTGCATCGTCGGCGACGGAGAGGCCGAGACGGGTCCGACCGCAGCGGCGTGGCACTCGACCAAGTTCCTCGACCCGGTCACCGGCGGTGCGGTCCTGCCGGTCCTGCACCTCAACGGCTACAAGATCTCCTCTCCCACCCTGTTCGCCACGATGACCGACGGCGAACTGACCGCACTGTTCCGCGGGTACGGCTGGGACCCCCGCATCGTCGACATGACGCAGGATCCCCACGGCGAGTGGATGACCGGCGCCGTACGCGACGCGCACACGGCCATCACCGGCATCCAGCGCCGAGCGCGCGCCGGTGATGCCCCCGAGCGGCCGGCCTGGCCGATGATCGTGCTGCGCAGCCTCAAGGGACAGGGCGCACCCGCCGAGGTCGGCGGAAAGCGCATCGAGGGAACCTTCCACGCGCACCAGGTCCCCCTTGCCGAAGTCCACGACGACCCCGAACAGTTCGAGGCCCTGGAAGCCTGGCTGCGGTCCTACGCCCCCGGCGAACTCTTCGACGAGAACGGCCGGCCCCACCCCGACGTCGTAGACGTGTGCCCCAGGGGAGACCGGCGCATCGGCATGCAACCCGCGGGCGACGGCGGCCGGTTGAGGGAGCCCCTGCCCCTCCCGCCCCTCGACCCGTACGCGGTCGACGTCAAGGAAGGGCCGGGCAGCGTCTCCGCCGGCCCCAACGAGGTGCTCGCCCACTGGCTGACCGAGATCGTGCGCCGTACGGACACGCGCCGGGACTTTCGGATCGTGTCCCCCGACGAACTCGCCTCCAACAAGCTCGACGGAGTCCTCGACGCGACGGGCCGCGCCTACGCCTGGCCCGTCGACGAGTACGCCGAGAGCCTCTCCCGAGACGGACGCGTCATGGAGGTGCTCTCCGAGCACAACTGCCAGGGCTGGCTCCAGGGCTACCTCCAGACCGGCCGGCACGGCCTCTTCCCGACGTACGAGGCGTTCGCCTCCGTCGTCGACAGCATGCTCAACCAGTACGCGAAGTGGCTGAAGATGTCCGCCGAGGTGCCGTGGCGCACCCCGGTCAGCAGCCTCAACTACCTCCTCACCAGCGAGGGCTGGCGCCAGGAGCACAACGGCTACAGCCACCAGGGCCCCGGCTTCATCAACAACCTTCTCACCAAGAAGAGCACCGTCACAGGCGTCTTTCTCCCGCCCGACGCCAACACCCTGCTGGTCACCATGGAACGCGTCCTCGCCGACACCGGCAGGGTCAACCTGGTCGTCTCCGGCAAGCACCCGGCCGCACAGTGGCTCGGCCTCGACGCGGCGCGCAGGCACTGCGAAGCGGGCGCCTCGACCTGGCGCTGGGCCTCCACCCACGACGGCGAGGACCCTGAGCTGGTCCTCGCCTGCGCGGGATCCATTCCCACCGTCGAGACCCTCGCCACGGTCCAGCTCCTGCGCCACGACCTGCCCGACGCCCGCATCCGCGTCGTCAACGTCGTGGACCTGTGCGCGCTCGCCCCGCCGGACCGCCACCCGCACGGCATGCCCGACACCGAGTTCCGTGCCCTGTTCGGCTCCGACACCCCCGTGCTCTTCGACTTCCACGGCTACCCCTCGGCCGTCCACCAGCTCCTCCACGGACGCCCGAAACCTGACCGCTTCCACGTCCGCGGGTACGTCGAGGAGGGCACTACCACCACCCCGTACGACCTCCTCGCCAGCAACGGCGTCTCCCGCCACGACCTGGCCGCCACCGCCCTGGGCCGACTGCGCGGACGCGCCACCGTCACCGGCGACCTGGCCGCCGCACACCTGCGCCACCGGGACCGCCTGCGCGAAGAGATCCGCCGCACCGGCACCGACCCCGCCGAGATCACCGAGTGGAAGTGGCAGGCATGACCGGCCGGGAGACGACCGCACAGGACGGCACTGGCAGGGATGCGACGGGCCGGGAGACGTCCGGCCGGGAGACGTCCGGCCGGGATGCGACCGGTCGGGAGACGACCGGTCGGGACGGCACTGGCAGGGATGCGACGGGCCGGGAGACGTCCGGCCAGGACAGGACCGGTCGGGACGCGACCGGCCGCGAGACGTCCGGCCGGGACGGGGCCGGCCAGGAGCCGAACCTCCTGGTGGTCGACGCCGGTTCCTCCAGTCTGAGCCTCACCGTCCTCGACGGCGAAGGTCACGAGCTGACCGCGCAGCACCTCACCGAGGCCCCCGGCCCCGAAACCCCCGCCGTCCTCGCCGACTTCCTCAAGGACGCCCCGCCCGTCGGCGCCACCGGCCACCGCATCGTCCACGGCGGTCCGCGCCTCCTGCACCCCACCGTCGTGGACGACGACGTACGTGCCGAACTCGACCGCGTGGCCGAACTGGCTCCCCTGCACGTTCCTCCGGCGCTCACCGCCCTGGACGCCGCCCGCGCCCACCTCCCGGACGTACCGCACGTCGCGTGCTTCGACACGGCCTTCCACGACGGACTCCCTCCGGCCGCCCGTGCCTACGCGCTGCCCCGCGAGTGGCGCGAGCGGTACGGGCTGCGCCGGTACGGATTCCACGGCCTGTCCTACGCATGGGCCCTGCGCCGGGCGGCCGAACTGCTCGGCAGGCAGACAGACTCCCTGCACGTCGTACTGGCCCACCTGGGCGGCGGCTGCTCGGTCACCGCCGTGCGCGACGGCCGCAGCGTGGACACCAGCATGGGCTTCACCCCGCTGGAAGGCCTCGTCATGAGCAAGCGCAGCGGGAGCGTCGACCCGGGACTGCTGCTGCACCTTCAGACCTCGGCCGGCCTAAGTGCCGCACAGCTCGAAGACGCTCTGAACCACGAGTCAGGCCTCCTCGGCCTCTCCGGTACGTCCGGAGACACCCGGGACCTTGTGCGCGCTGCTGCCGGAGGGGACGCGGAAGCCGCCTTCGCGCTCGACGTGTTCACCCTGAGCGTGCGCCGGGGCATCGCGAGCGTCGCCGCCTCCCTCGACCGGATCGACGCCCTCGTGTTCACCGGGGAGATCGGCGAGGACCAGCCCGAAGTGCGCGAGGCGGTCTGCTCGGGGCTGGGCGTTCTCGGGGTCACCGGCGGTCTCACGTCGGACAACCGAACGGACGACGCCGTGGTGAGCCCGCACGGCGCGGCCGTGCCTGTCCTCGTGATCACGACGGGCGAAACCCGGCAGGTCGAGGCGGAGACGCGTGCCGTGCTCGGCCGGACAGGTGCGAAGGGCTGAGCTGTACGTCGCGTACCCGAGCGGGTGCGGGGGCACGCATCGGCGCCCCGCCTGGCGGCCCCTGCACGGGGCGGGTACCCAGGAGAGGAGAGGTGGACGCGCTCCAAGGTCTCCGGGAGAGGAGACGTGGACGCGCTCCAAGGTCTCCGGCCCATCGACGGTGGTTCCCGTTCCGCGGTCCCGTTCCGCGACGGTGGTCGGCCCGCGACGCACACGTGTGCAGGGTCACCCGTTCGGCTCAGCCTGTGGTGGGTACTCGCGGCGCCAGGGTCGCGATGGAGCAACCGGTTCCACAGGTGCGCGAGAGTCCGGTTCGAGAGATGTGAAGGGTGAGGCATGACGACGTACGGCTATTTCCTGTCCTCCGAGGAGTTCGCCCCGGCCGAACTGCTCTCCCAGGCCCGCGCTGCCGAGCAGGCCGGATTCCAGGCGCTGGCGATCTCCGACCACTTCCACCCGTGGAACGACGAACAGGGCCAGAGCTCTTTCGTCTGGTCGATGATCGGAGCCATCTCCCAGGTCACGTCGCTGCCCGTCACGACTTTCGTCACCTGCCCCACCGTGCGCATGCACCCTGCGATCAACGCGCAGGCGGCGGCCACGGCGGCAGTGCTGACCGGTGGGCGCTTCCGGTTCGGCCTCGGCACGGGGGAGGCGCTCAACGAGCACATCCTCGGGGGCCCCTGGCCGGAGGCACCGGAGCGCATGGAGATGCTGGAGGAGGCCGTCCACGTGATGCGGCGGCTGTTCACCGGCGAGCAGACCACGCACCGTGGCACGCACTACACGGTGCAGAACGCCCGGCTCTACACCTTGCCCGACGAGCCGCCGCCGCTCTATGTGTCCGGGTTCGGCCCGCAGGCCGCCGCGTTGGCCGGGCGGATCGGCGACGGCTTCGTGACGATGGGGCCGGACGCGGAACTGGTGGGTCAGTTCCGCCGGGCGGGCGGCGGGCGCAAGCCCGTGCTCGGCGGACTGAAGGTCTGCTGGGGCACCGACCGGGCACAGGCGCTCAAGACCGCTCACCGGCTGTGGGCCAACGAGCAGTTGCCGGGCGAGCTGCCCCAGATCCTGCCGACGCCCACCCACTTCGAACAGGCTTCGAAGCTCGTCACGGAGGAGTCGGTGGCGAACGCCGTCGTCTGCGGCGACGACGTGGACGCACATCTCGGTGCGGTGAGCGCGTTCGCCGACGCCGGCTTCGACGAGGTCTACGTCGGCCAGATCGGCCCCGACCAGCAGGGATTCTTCGACTTCTACCGCTCTCGTGTCCTGCCGCGGCTGCAAGAGACCGCCCGCAGGGACTGAAGCGGTCGCCGCGACAGTGCGGCGAACACCTCAACGAGACGAAAGGCAGTCATGCACCTACGCCTACGCCGCCGCCGTCCCACGCTCACCCGCTGGCAGCACTGGCGCTCGGGCCCCGCCCTGCGCACCCCCCGCGGAGCGGACGACGTGGAGAACGCCAACCGCAGGTTCCTGCTGTACGGAGTCCTGCCGCTGTGGTTCGTCCCGGCCGTCGCCGACTGGATGATGCACCGCCGCTCGGACATCGAACACACCAGCGGGGTACGGGAATCGGCCGTCCACGCCCTCATGATGACCGAGGCCGGGGTGCCCGTCGTCGCAGGTCTGACGGCCAAGGTCAACCCGCTGGTGCTGTCACTGATGGGCGGTGCGGCCGTCGCCCACGGCGCGACCGCGCTGTGGGACGTGTCGCTGGCCACCGACAAGCGCGAGGTGCGCCCCGTGGAGCAGCACATCCACAGCTTCCTCGAAGTGCTCCCGCTGACGGCCGCCGCCTTCACCACGTGCCTGCACTGGGACCAGGTCAGGGAAGCGCTCAGGGGCGGTGGCCGGGCCGACGACTGGAAGCTCGTCCCCAAGCAGCGCCCCCTGTCGGCCGGATACCTCGGCGCGATCGCCGCCGGGGTCGGGCTGTGCGTCGTCCTCCCGTACGCCGAAGAGATGATCCGCTGCGTACGGGCGCGCCGGGACCATGACGCCGACGCCCCCCGGTAGCGGCGTGTCCGCCGCGCTGCGTCTGTTTCCCCTCGGCGGCGAGGGCCCCGAGCACGTCACAGGCGACGGCGCCGGCGGCCTCCTCACCGGAGTGGCCGACGGCCGGATCCTGCGCGTCGATCCCGCCACCGGGCAGGTGCGGGAGGTGGCGGACACCGGCGGCCGGCCGATGGGCATGACGATGCGGGCCGACGGCACGCTGCTCGTGTGCGACGCCGAACGCGGCCTGCTGGAGGTCGACCTCTCCAGCCGCGCGGTACGCGTGCTGCTCACCGAGGCCGAGGGCGAACCACTGGGTCTGTGCAGCAACGTGGCGGAAGCCAGAAACGGGACGGTGTACGTGACCGACTCCAGCACCCGGTACGGCCTGCGGGACTGGAAGCGGGACCTTCTGGAACACGTCGGCACCGGCCGCCTGATCCGGCTCGCACCCGACGGCTGTGCGGATGTCCTCATCGACGCCCTCCAGTTCGCCAACGGCGTGGTCCTCACCGCGGACGAGTCCTACGCGGTGGTCGCCGAATCCGGCGGGTACCGGCTGCTCAGGGTTCGGCTCGACGGTGCGGAAGGACAGCACGACGTACTGGCCGACGAACTGCCCGGCTTCCCCGACAACCTCACCCTCGCGGCCGACGGCCTGATCTGGGTGGCGCTCGCCGGACCACGCGACCCGCTGGTCGACCTGCTGCACCGGGGCCCGGCCGCCCTGCGCCGTACGCTCGCGCACCTGCCGCCCCGGCTGCTGCCGGGCCCGCGACCGTCCGTACGGGCGCTCGCCCTCACGCCGGAAGGCCGTACGACGCACGACGTACGACGCACCCCACGGGGCTTCCGCATGGCGACCAGCGCGTACTGCTGCGAGGGACGGCTGTGGTTCGGCAGCCTGCGGGGGAGAGCCCTGGCGGCGACCGATCTCCTCCCGCCCCGTGCCCCCGCACAAGCCTCCCGGGACGGCATCCGGCCCTGAGCCGTGGGCGGACGGAATCCGCGGACGGCCCCCTCTCCGGGCATGCCCTCCCGCTCGACGGCTACTGGGGACGGGACACCCACCGGCGACTCGGGAGGGATTCATACGGCGGTCCGGCAGCGGGTGAACGCGCCCGCTCACGGGCCCGAGGAGTTCGCCGCGCGGCCGACCGTACGCCGGGAGAGCGGCCCTTCGCCGGGTGGCGGCGGCCACCGCCGCGGTGCACCCGCGCGCGGCGTCAACGGCCTTCTCGCGGCCTGGGGGAGGGCCGACAACAAGCCCGAGTTCATCCAGTCCCGCCACGAGGAGATGTCCGCGTTCCAAGGGATCGGCTACGCGAAGTTCTCCGGCAGGGCCGGCGTCACGTGCCCGTCGTGGCAATCGTCGGGCAGACCAACCGCAGCGCCCTGGGCGGCTCGTACCAGCGGCAGTTGCTCGGGGACCGTGACCCTCTCGCACCAGCCTCGGCATGTCCTCCTTCACGCCCGTCCCCGCCGACGAGGACCTCATGAAGGCGGCCGAGATCCTCAACGCGGGCGAGAAGGTCGCCGTACGCGTCGGCCAGGGCGCCCGCGGAGCACGCGCCGAGGTCGAACAGCTCGCCGACACACTGGGTGCGGGAGTGGCGAAGGCGCCGCTCGGCAAGGACACGCTGCCGACGACCTCCCTCCCGTATGTCACCGGTTCCATCGGGCTCCTCGGCACCCGGCCCTCGCCTCGTACGAGCTGATGCAGGGCTGCGACACCCTCCTGGTCATCGGCTCCAGCTTCCCGTACACCCAGTTCCTCCCCGAGTTCGGCCAGGCACGCGCGATCCAGATCGGCATCGACCCGCACATGATCGGACTGCGCCACCCCTCCGAGCCGAACCTCGTCGGCGACGCCCGCACCACCCTGACCCGGCTCCTCCCGCACCTGCGGCAGAAGCCGCACGGAAAGTGGCGCCAGAAGATCGAGAAGGACGCCGCCCGCTGGTGGGAGGTGAGGGAGCGGCGCGCCGCCGTCGACACCGACCCCATCAACCAGGAGTACGTCGTCCACGCCCTCGACGCACTGCTCCCCGACGACGTGATCCCCGCCGTGGACTCCGGCTCGGCGGCCAACTGGTACGCCAGGCACCTGCGTCTGCGTGGCGCGATGCGCGGTTCGTTGTCCGGAACGCTCGCCACGATGGGCCTCAAAGTCCCGTACGTCATCGGTGCGAAGTTCACACACCCCGGGCGGCCCGCGATCGCACTCGTCGGGGACGGGGCGATGCAGATGAACGGCATGGCCGAGCTGATCACTTCCTGCCCTCCCAGTCGATCCCCGACGTGCCCTGCGCGGACTTCGCCCGCTCCATCGGGCTCGACGGCGTACGCCACGCTCGACCAGATCGAAGCAGCGGCCACCGCGATCCTCGAGGGCGACAGCGACCGCGCGGACGTGGTGAAGCAGGGCTTCAAGGCGAAGGTGCAGGAGATGCTGCCGGGCGGACGCAAGGACATGTGACGCCTTCCGGCAGGTCTCTGGCGGGCGGCAGTCGTACGTCGACACCTCGTTTTCGGTCCCCCGGGGGCCGCAGGGCTGCTCCCCCGCTTCCTGCCGGCCAGCGGCTGCTGAGAGGTTTCTCCCCCGCCAGGCGAGCCGATTTCGCCACCTCTGGACTTTATGCACCTGTGGGTTCATGAACGAGAGGGAAGCGGGCACCCGCATCGCAGCGGAGGGGGAGGAAGACCCTCCGGATCAGGCCCGGCGCCCCTGCCAGGTCGAAGACGACGAGGAAGGATGGAGTGGCTGTGTCGAAGGTCGAGGAGTCCGTCGAGGTCGACGTGCCGGTGCGTACCGTCTACGACCAGTGGACGCAGTTCGAGTCGTTCCCCCGGTTCATGGACGGGGTTGAGCGGATCGAGCAACGCACCGACAAGATGACACACTGGATCACCAAGATCGGCGGTGTGAGCCGGGAGTTCGACGCCGAGATCACCGAGCAGATCCCCGACGAACGCGTCGCGTGGAAGGCACTCGGCGGTGAGGTCAAGCAGGCCGGCGTCGTCACCTTCCACCGACTGGACGAGAAGCGGACCAAGGTGATGCTGCAGCTCGACTACGACCCCGAGGGTCTGGCGGAGAATGTCGGCGACAAGCTCGGCGTCGTCAAGCGGCAGATCACGGGTGATCTGAAGCGGTTCAAGGCGTTCATCGAGGACCGTGGCCACGAGACCGGTGCTTGGCGCGGCCGGGTCTGACCCCCAGACTCATCCGCACCGGTCCCTCGGGAGAACCAGCTACGCCCGCAACCGAAGAAGACCCGACGCGGCCCCCGCACAGCTCGTGCGGGGGCCGCGCCCTGCCCCGGTCACTGACAGTGGCCGTACCCGCTACTTCCGGTTGAGCCGCTTTCGGGTGCGCATGAGAATGATGAACAGGGCAACCCCATGTGGTTGACGGTGACGTTCCCCTGCGGCGCGCTGTGCCGCCCTGTCAGTGAAAGGCAGTCCGGTCATGATCACTCCCAGCCCGCAGGTGCTGCGCCCGCTCCTTGCCCGCTACGCGGAGGCCCGGATCACCGCGAAGAGCAACCCGAGCGAGAGTGTCCGCCGCACCTTGGAGGATGTGTCGTACACCCTGTGCGTGTTGACCGGAACCTCACGCGTCGAGGTAGCCCTTGAAGCGGCCGACCTGATCCTCCAGCCCGCTGCAGCGCCTTCGGATGAGGCGGTCTCCACCACCCTCGCGGCCTGAACGAGAGGATTTGGGCCTCCTCCTGGGCCTGCCGACCGGAGTGCACATCGGATACGGGCCGGGCCCGTCGGGCGGCCCACGCCCGCACAACCGTGGGCGTGGCGGGCCGGCGGCCGCCGTGGACGGGCTGATCGCCGGCGTCGGGGCCGCCGTGCGGTACGTCGGGCCGGCGCAGGCCGACCTGGTCAACGGGCTGTGGCCGCCGGGCGGCCGGCCGCCGCCGGGCCCGGCCTCTGCCTCCTCGCCGCCCAGCAGCAGATGCTGGCCGTCCCTGTCGTCCTGGCCTCGCGGTATCCGGCCATGTTTCCGCTCTCCGCCGACGCGGAGACGGACGCGGTCGTCGTGGGCGCAGGCATCGCCGGGCTCAGCACCGCTTGGGAACTCGTCCGAGTGGGGCCCGTGTTGTCGTCCTGGAGGCCGACCGGATCGCCGCCGGTGTCACCGGCCACACCACCGCCAAGGTCTCCGCCCTCTCCGGGCTGGTCTGCGACCGGCTGCTCAGCACCATGCCTTCTCGTGAGTTGACGGACGTAGACGTCGTGCGCATCACCACTTCCCACGTTGCCCTGCAACGCGAAGCAGGGGCCCTGACGGCCGAACGCTCACGCGACTGACGCGCATGGGCCCTGCCGAAATGGACCAACGCCCAGTCGGGGGACGGGTGAGAAGGCCGGTGGTGTCGGCATTCAGGCCCGAGAAACTTAAGGTCGAACCAGGGCTTCCCCACCCGGAACGGGAATCTTTAAAACCTGATCCTTTGGGTACTCGGGGAGGTGCGGGGGGCACCTCGATTCAGGATCCTGAAAAGCTCCCGCGCAGCGCCGATCCATGTCACCATGAGTGACGAGTCGGCAATATCTGGGGGACAGCTATGTCGAGGATGAGCAGCGTAGACCGTAGGAAGATTTGGATCTACGCCCTGGGGGTATTGAGCGCCGTAGCTTTGGCCGTTGTCGGGGTCTTTACCGTGATGTCGATCGTCGGCGGAAGCAGCAACACCTGCCACGGTGCCGTTTGCGGTGACAACAACAACCACAACAGTGTGGGAAGCCAGGAACCCGGCAGGTGAGGGAGGTGCGTTCGCTCCCCGCGCTTGTTGCTCTCTGCTGTGCTGTCAGCCTGGCCGGTTGCACCAACAACAACTGCACCGGCTCCATCTGCGGCAACGACAATGACAGGAGCCGTGTAGGGGGAACGCAATCCCCCAAGACTCCAGTCTCCAAGTCTGCGACGCAGAAGATCAAAGAACTGAACGTGGGACTGGATGTGGATTTTTTCGAGAGAACACTTGGTCGAGAGAACCGTGTTTCCACCTATGCGGGAGACACGGGTGACTTCTCTATCTACGAAGGAGAAGGTGGCGCGGTTCGCCAACTGACCGCAAGGATCTACAAGGTAGAAGACTTCTACGTGCAAACGGGGGCGAACAAGGCAGGAACTGTGGTCGTCATGGTGATCCAATCCTGCAATCCGAAGGTCAAGGTCACCCTGCCTCGCCAAGGTGACCCGGTAACCCTCAACGAGACGCGCTTCGTGGAAATGTCACCGGCACTTCCCAAGAGGGCCCGCTACAACGTCCCCGTCTCCAACCCCGGCGAGTATCTTGAGTTCTCTTCCCCTCTGGGGGTTGATCACGGGGTGGCAGAAGTATGGGGTGCCGGACCCGCCTGCAACAGCGGCTGGGCAGGGAATGGGGATGAGCCCATCATCAACTGGATAGAACCGCCCATAGGGGCGGTGGGGCCTTCGGTCGAGGAATACAACCCCGGCAAGCCGAAGAGTGACCCATGGAAGGAAGTCGATCGCTTCCGCAAGGGGAAGGTTCTCAATCTGTACGGGAAAGCGTCACCCGTATACAGAGCCGAGGACTTTCCACTTCTCCCGGGGCACGGTACTCCTGAGCAAATAGTTACGAGGCTGGAACGGCCCACCGCCCACAGCGGCTCCCCCGGTGCGCTGACGTGAACAGTGCCCGCGCTTACGGGAGACTCAAAGGCGGGTGGGCTGTGGGATTATTGCTGCTCTGTCTGGTGGGCCTGACTTGCTGCACGACCAGCAACAAGTGCACCAACTCCATCTGTGGGAGCGACAACGATCAGGGGCACGTGGCGGTTGATGCGCGAAGTCCTGCCGCGCGCGTCAACACCTCATACCTTGCAGACCTGATCCGCAAGGGTCCCTTCCTGGAGCCCCTTCCCAGGCCACTCCTGGTCAAGGGAATCAAGGATGTCCAAATTGCGGATGGATCGTCGAGGATCGATGCCGTGGCACTGGAACTGGAATGGCCATCAAATCCGGAGACATTTGAGACAGGAATCAACGCAAGTGCTCACTTGGAGACCTATCGAGAAGTTGTGGATGCTAAAAAGCGGAGTGAGCGTCGATTCAACATGCTGCGCGACCAGTACAAAGAATTCGGAGCGATCCACGGAACTCCGGAGGGGTTCTTCCTCTCTGGCAACCACGAGACCATTGCCGGAGGGACTCGCGGATACGTCTACGTCGAGGCGTACTCGCTCCCCGATGCCAACGCGTTCATCCCGGTCGCCACGGGAACGGTCAACGCGATGCTGAAGTACGCGGACAAGATGACTGCTCTGGCGACCGGTCCGCAATAGCAGCACCGATTCGGCGCGGGCCGACGGCCAAGCCGCACATGGCGGTGAAGCCGGGCTGAAGGGGCTCTGCACATCAGTCTGCGCATCACGCTGGCGAAGCCGGAGCTGCGGGCTGCGTTGCTACAGCGCTCAGTGAGCCCATCCCAAGCCATCCCAACCTGGCGGAAATGTCCATCAGTTGGGCCGGCCTGCAACATGGTGAAGCTCCCGGCGGGCGGTGTCACGACCAAGATCCAGCTTGCGCCCCTCAGGAGAATCTAGGTTGAGACAAATGTACGGCCGAGCCAACTTCGACCTCCTGCGACGCCGCATCCTTCTCTCGCCGTGATCCACCAGTCGGAACCCCCAAATCAGCGCCAGAGCCCGGAAATCGAGCCAGAACCGATCCCGGCAACGGGCGAATCACCGTCGCCGGTGAGGGCCGCCCGCTCGACGACCCCACCCGCAGGCCCGTCCGGGACTGGCTCGACCACCGCCGAACCCGCTGGCCGTACACCGCCAACCCATACCTGCTGATCACCCAGAAGCCGGCCGTCGAACTCGGCCCGGCGGGCAAGCTCTGGACCACCCGGGCCACCCGCGACCTCCCCGCGATCCTGGAGCGACTCCGCATCGACCGCCAGTTCGAAGAAGCCCTGACTCACGGACCCGACCCACTCCACCTGTCCCTCGTCTTCGGTATCGACGAGAAGACCGCGATCCGCTACGCGGACTCCGCACGGGCCCTCCTGGTGCAGGCCGCCGAGCCCCGCCCCTTGTCCTCACGCGAACCCACAGGTCCATCCCGAATCAAGGCAGTGGTCCCTCAGGTTCGCGCTGAAGAACCTTCCACTTCCGTGAACTCGCGGGCCTCATGGCCCTGTTCTCGTACGGCCACCGCCAGGTGGCGTGGAGATCTGAGTGACTTCCGTAGCCTTCGTTCCCCTGCCCCGACTCTCGTGGAGCCGACGGTGTCCGGCCCGCGTACCTCTCAGCGAGGCAACCGCAGCCCGGGCGTGACACGGGCTCGCGGAGTCCTGACCGGAGCCCTGACGGAGGCAGCGTTGCGCGGGTTGCCCAAGCCGGGGGCGGGGTTGGTTCAGTCGCCCTGGCTGTTCGTTCGCTCGGGCAGAGAGAACATCAGGGCCCACATCGCGGCGAGGGCACCGCCGACCCACCACAGCACACTGGCGAACGCGTCGCGGTTGATCGCGGCTTCGGGCGAGCCATCGGTGACGGAGAAGAACCCGAGGGCGGTCAGCGTGGTGCCGAGAGCCATGCCCAGGTGCATGGCGGTGTTGAACAGGCCGGAGGCTGAACCGGCGTTCTCGTGCGGGACCTTGGCGAGGGTCAGGTCGGCGAGTGGTCCGCCGATCATGCCGAGGCCGAAGCCGATCAGTACCACGGGGACGGTCATCGCGAGGAGGGTCAGGTCGGCTTGCTGAATGCCGGTCTGGAGTCCGTAGGCCGCCATCGAGGCGAGTGCGATGAGGGCCCCGGCCTGGGGCAGGAGACGCCCGAAACGCCCGGCGATCTTCATCGCGACCGTTGCGCCGGCCAGCTCGCCGAGAGCGAGCAGCACGAAGGCCGCGGCCGCCCTCAGCGGACCCATGCCCAGGCCGCGCTGGAGGTAGAGCGTCCAGGTCATGAAGAACAGGCCGCACAGCAGGCCGAGCAGCAGCTGCGCGGACAGGCCGCCGGAGAACTGCTTGCCCCGGAAGAGGGCCGGCGCCACGAGCGGGGCGTTGTCCTGCCTGCGCCGCTGGTGGTGCACGAAGACGCTGAGTACGAGGAGACCTGCGGTGAGCATGGCGAAGCACCACAGCGGCCAGTGGTGGGTGTGACCCACGGTGAGGGGAACGAGGAGCAGGACCACGGCCAGTGCGGACAGCAGCATGCCGGTGAGGTCGAGCCGGTCGGCCTTCTGTGCGGTCGACTCGGGAATGAACCGGCGTCCGAAGATGATCACGGCGAGGCCGACGGGCACGTTGATCAGGAAGACCGGCCGCCAGGACAGCCCGAACAGGTCGACCTCGGTGAGCACGCCGCCCAGGACCGGGCCCAGGACGGATCCGAGTGACAGGACGGCCCCGTAGAGGCCGAAGGCCCTGCTGCGGTTCTCGCCGTCGAAGGTGACATGAAGGGTGGCCAGGACCTGCGGGATCATCAGGGCGACGCCGGCGCCCTGGAGCACGCGGGCGGCGACCAGGACCCCCGGGCCGGTGGCGAGTCCGCACAGCAGCGAGGCCAGGGTGAACACGACGGTGCCGAAGAGAAGGACCTTGCGTCGGCCGTGGATGTCGCCGAGCCGTCCGCCCGTGATCAGCCCGACGGCGACGGTCAGCGAGTAGCCGGTGGTCAGCCACTGCACCGCGGCCGGTCCGGCGTGGGTCGACGACTGGATCGCGGGCAGAGCGGTAAGGACGATCGACTGGTCGAGGATGTCCATGAGCTCGGCGACCAGGAGCACCAAGAGGGCGATCCAGGCCCCCAAGGCCATCTTCGACAGTCCGGGTGCCGGGTGGGTTGGGGTCTGGGTGGTGTGCTGCGGCTCGTTGTCGAGCGCGGAGGAAGACACGACGGGAAAACTCCTGATCCAAAGGAATCGGGGAGCCCTGCCGACAGCCGCACCGGGGCCGGAAAACACCAAAGCCCGGGGCAGACGGCAGAGCTGCACCCGGGAAGAAAACTGTGGGGAAGGGTGACGCAACTCAGGCCAGCGCGACGTCCGCCCCAGTACACGTGCGACACAACAGCACGAGGGGAACACGGACGACTACATGGCCTGGTTAATAAGACGTCACCTCAAGATCGACACAGAAGGAATAAGAACTCCGGTCACTGCCACCGACACCTCGGCACAGGAACCTCTTCACCATACGACACCCCCGGGCGCAGCCGCACACCAGATAGCCGACCCGCCCCGGGCCTTGCGTGGAACGTGGCGGAATACTCGGCGCGAGTCGGCCCAGTACTGCTCGGAGCCGGGAAGACCGGCGGCTTTACGCGCCCCCGATCGGGTAGAGCGCGAAGTCCGGGGTGTCTGGGTGGAGTTGCTCGTTACGGGTCGCAATTGCCCGGCCACATCCACGTCGACGTCGCCAGCGGTGCGAAAGCCTCCCGAACACGAACGACGGGTTAGCCTCCGCGCGGGCCCGCGGCCGGGTCGGCGGGCGTCGGCCGAAGCTCACGGCCGACCAGGCCGAGCTCGCCCAACAGCTCTACGACGCCCGGGAGAAGACCGTCCAGCAGATTGCCGGCATGTTCAACGTGCCCCCTTCCACGGTGTACGGGCACCTCGACAAGTCCAAGACCGTGCCCCGCCAGCCGACGAAGCCCGCCGCCGCGAAGCCCTGAAGGCTACCGGTGGGTTACTTGCTCCCTGGTGTCCGAGCCAGGACTACAAGGCCATACGAGGTGGAGCGGGTTGTAGTTGCGGTACAGGAAACGCCGCTGAGATTGATCACGGTCGGCCAGGCGGTGCGCCGCCTGACCGCGCTCCGGTGATCACCCGACAAAGGAGGTGCGGAGAATGCCGGGTGATCGAGGCCGGTATCGCCCCACGATGGGGGGCATGGAAGACACGACCTTGGTATCCCGTTTCCTCCGCGACGGCTTCGTGAAGTGGGAGGGCGCTGTTGCGCCGCGCGTGGCAACGGACTGCGCGCGGCTGCTGTGGCGAGCGACCAGGCTGCGACCCGGACACCCCGTCGACATGGACGCAGCCCGTTCACTGGGTGGGCGGCCTGGCGTAGGGGCCGTTCGCCGCCGCACCCAATCCCCCGTCGCTGCAGCGCGCGTACGACCTGCTCGTCGGCGCGGGACGCTGGGAGCCGCGCTACTCGCTGGGCACGTTCCCGTTGCGCTTCCCGCACGAGGAAGAACCGGACGACGCGGGCTGGCACATCGAGGGGAGTTATCTGCCGGAGGGCGAGAGCCGGTACTTCACCAGTCTGCGCTCCCAGGGCCGGGCGCTGCTGGTGCTGTTCCTGTTCAGCGAGGTCGGTGAGGAGGACGCCCCGACCCGGATCCGGGTCGGCTCACACCTCGACGTGCCGAAGGTGCTGGAGAAGTACGGGGAGAACGGGGCGAGCGGACTGACCCTCGCGGCGGGCCGACGGTGCGTACTCACCCGTGGAGATCGCGATCCGCCGGAGGCTGGGACAGGACACCCCGGTCCGGACGGGGCCGGCACCGACTGCAGCGCAGCGTAAACCTGCCGCCACCGCTGGCAAAGTGGCGGTGAGAGAAGAGGGAGGAGGCAGGGCATGCTGGAGCGGCTGAACCAGGCCATGGAGCACATCGAGTGCCCTCTCGACCAGGCCGCCGACGCGGAGGAGCCGGCACGCATCGCGGCCACCTCCGGTACCACCTGCGCCGGATGTTCTCCGCGCTCGCGGGCATGCCGCTGTCGGAGTACGCCAGGCGCCTTCGGCTCACCCTCGCGGCCGTCGCGTGGAATCGGGCCGGACGTCCTGGGGCCAACTGTTGTGCGTCTCGGCCCGGACGGCGACGTCGCCGAGGTCGCCGCCGCCCAGGTGCACCGGGTGGTCGTCGATCTGATCGAGACAGACCGCTGGCACCTCGGCGACAGGGACATCCTGATCGTGTTCGACGACGGCTACGACGGCCTGTGTATGGTCCACCTCCTGGCCAGGCTGCCGGTGGAGGTCCTGGGCCGAATGTGTACGGACCGGGTGATGCGCAAGCCCGTCCCCGGTTCCGTGGCTCTCCCGGCCGCCGGGCGGGCGGCCGCCGAAGTACGGCAAGGAGTTCCGCTTCGCCTAGGACCTGTCCGGTCGATCACCTCACGTCGATACTGGGACGGTCCGTGCCGGATGCTCGCGGTCAGAGATACGCCAACTCCATCCTGCCGGTGAACCGACCACCCACTTGCTGGGCTAGCCAGTGGACGCGGGCGGTCTGGGAGTCATTCGTGACGTGCACGTGGACGGTGTGGTCCTGTGACGGTTCAGTCTGATATAGGTCCCGTGAGTTCACCGTCAGCGTGAGATACGCGTACTTCTGCGAGACCTGTTCCAGGTCTGCGGCAGGAACCGCAGGCCATGCATTCAGATCCCAGCGAACAGCTGCGGGCTCTGGCCCCAGAGCGTCGATGAAGGGCTCGGCACGATCCAGCGGTCGGCTCCAGTCAAACACCTGAATCGGCAAACAGTTTGCAGGATCGGCACCGGCCTTCGATGAGCCGTGCTCTTCGCCGGCCGACGCTCCCCATTGGAGGTCTGGGAGTACGCGACGTACTCGCACGAGGACATCCGACGATCTGATCACCGCTTCGAAGTCGACTTCCGGACATCCACTTGCGATGCCCAGCAAAGTACGCACCGCACGTATGGCCTCGGACAGATCGGCGGTCGTAAGAACGGCAGCCGCAGTGGAGTTGCTCATCAGCGAACAATAGGACGGCAGCTTGCAGCAAGACCGGTCCGAGGGGGGCTTTGTCCTGACTCGTGCTCTGTCAGGACCGTAGCCACATGGCGAGCGAGGTGGCTGTCGCCGTGGCGAGGTAGACGTAGCCGCGCTTGTCGTACCGGGTGGCCACGGCACGGTGCTGCTTGAGCCGGTTGATTGCCCGTTCGACGGTATTGCGTTCCCTGTCGCAGTCCTCATCGAAGCCGGGTGGCCGCCCACCACGTGATCCTTGCGTAGGTGGACGGCCTGGCTGTCGGTCTTCTCCGGGATCGTGTGCCGGATGCCGCGGTGCCGCAGGTAGTCGCGGCACGGCCCGTTGCTGCAGGCCTTGTCCCCGGCGACGCTGTCGGGCTTTTTGCGGGGCCTGCCCGGTACGACTCTTGGGACGCGGATCTTCTCCAGGACCGGCTCGAACTGCGTGCAATCCGCCCGTTGGCCTGGTGTGACGATCAGGGACAGCGGGCGGCAGTGGCTGTCCGCGCTCAGATGGATCTTGGTCGTGAACCCTCCGCGTGAGCGACCCAGGCTCTCACCTCCAGCACCACCTCCACCAGGCGGGCGACGAGGCTCTGCACGGTGTCTCGTGCTGGTGTTCCTCTGACTCGTCCCCCTTTGAAGCAGGGGCCGGCGGTGGGTCGCTACGGGCACCCGCCGCGTGCTGATGCGCCCGCACGGTGGTGGAGTCGACTGAGACGTCCCAGTTGACCTCACCCGTCGCGTCGGCTACGGCCTGGACCTGCCGGAGAAGGTGTTCCCAGGTTCCGTCGGCCGACCACGGTCGGTGGCGTTCGTAGATGGTCTTCCACGGCCCGAACCGTTCAGGCAGATCACGCCAGTGAACACCGGTCCGAACCCGGTGCAGAATCCCGTCAATCACGTGCCGATGAATCCCGCCACCTGCCACAACGCCCATTACTGACCGGCAGGAACGGCCGCAGCCGTTCCCACTCGGCATCGCTCAGATCACCCCGCCCCATGACCACATCAACGACCTGCCCAGGGAGCAGTCACATGATCGCCCGGACAAGTCCTAGCCGGAGACCTGGGGTGAGCCGGACGCGGCCACGGCGCAGGGTCGGCGTACTTGAGAATGTGCTCGGTGAAGTACGGACGAACGCGCTCAGCGGGATGACAGGCTGTTCGCCCGGCTCGAGCGAGTCGTGGCACGATGACTCTGTGGAGAGTCCTGGTCTTTCAGCGCGTCGTCGCATGCTGATCGAGGCGGTCGTCGTGGTCGCGGCGCCTGCTTCGGACCAGGTGGTTTGGCTGGACAAATACGACGTGCCGCCGGACGAGATCGCCTTGGGCCTCGATGATGCCTTCCGCCTCGCTGGGCGACTGGTCGATGAGGGTCAGCTCAGTGGTGAGGTGTTGCCCTCGCTGCAGATGATCGATGAAGTTTTCAGCGAGATGTCCCAGGACACCGACGTGGATCGGTGGACAAGGGAGGCGTTGTTCACCGACGCCGGGTGGGGACGCGCCCGACAGTTGGCGCGAGAGGTCCTGGCCGCGGAAGGCGAAGGGACGTCTCCGCTGCCAGGCAACCGCATCATTCGATGAGCCCCCGGCCCGGCCCGCGGTCTAGGCTGCGGACTCGCGCTCGACGGCGCCGAACCGGTTCTTGAGTCTGTAGCTGGGGCCGTTGATGGAGACGACGTCGCAGTGGTGCAGGAGACGGTCGAGGATGGCCGTGGCCCGAACTTCGCCGCCGAACACCTGCCCCCACTCACCGAAGTTCCTGTTCGAGGTCAGGATGATCGAGACCTTTTCGCGCTTCGAGATCACTTGGAACACCAAGTTCGCCTCAGCGCGTTCAAGCGGTTGGTAGCCGACTTCATCGACGACGAGAACGTCGGGGCGAAGACAGGTGCGGAGGTTTGCTGTTGAGGCGGCCGGCTGCCTCCGCCACCCTCCACAGGCCGGCAGCAGACTGCCCACGATCAATCCGCGGTACGTCAAGAAGTGGGCACGTTCATCCGTACGTGACTGGGCACACTCACGTGTACGCCGACAATGCCGCCGCACATCGCGCAGCTCGTCGCTGGCCATCGCGTGATCGACACGACCATGGGCTACCTCGCGGTCCACCCCCGTGAAGTCATCGAAGCGCATCGGCCCTTCCTCACCCGCCGCCGGGCCGCCCGGCCTGGCGAGGAATACCGCACGCCTACCGATGAGGAAGGGGACTCCTTCCTCGACACTTCGAGAAGCGCAAACTCTCCATCGGCACCGGCGGCCGGGCCTTCTCCACCCCTTGCGTTCATGAGGTTCATGAGCACGCCTGTTTGAGATGCGCCATCCTCCGGCCTGACTCGGCCGAGCGTCCCCAGCTCGTCGAGATCCGCAACAACCTCATCGACTGCATCGCCGGAGCCAAACGGGAAGTCTGGCCCGGCAAAGTCGAAGGCCTCGAAACCAGCCTCCCCGGCGCCGAACACAAGCTCTCTCAGATGGACGCTGCCACAGCCCGCACGGCCACGGCGGTCGATCTCGGGATGCCCGGATTCACCCAGATCACCGGACGCGCCGGTGATACATGAAGACGGATATGCTTCGGCGACTCAGTAGATGGGGAGCGCAAAGTCGGGGGATGTCATGAGTCGGCCGTTGCTGTTCCTGGATGTCGACGGACCCCTGAATCCGTATGCGGCAAAGCCCGAGAAGCGCCCCGAGGGCTACACCACCCTCCGCGTTCCACAGGAGAGTGGGGCAGAGGGGGAGCCCGGGAGACTGAGGACCCGTATGCGGCCACTGCGGGTATGGCTCAACCCCAATCACGGGCGTGCGCTGCTGTCTCTCGGCTACGAGATCTGCTGGGCCACAACCTGGATGAGTGCCGCGAACAAGTGGATCGGACCTGTGCTCGGTCTGCCTGAACTGCCGTTCGTCGACTTCGGTAACGCCCTGCTCAACGAGCGCCCCGATGGCGTTCATTGGAAGTCCGAGCCGTTGGTGGAGTACGCCAACGGCCGACCGTTCGCTTGGGTGGACGACGAACAGGGCGACGCGGATCATGCGCACGTGGCTGCCCACCACCGCGCACCTGCCTTGCTCCATCACGTCAATCCTCGGATCGGTCTGCGGAATGACGACTTCACGACCCTCGCGGCCTTCGCAGTATCCATCGACACGTCGACCGCCACTCCCTGACGCCACTCCCTGAGCGGCAAGCAGCTGTGCCCAGATCAGAGAATCCGAGACCCTGATCACCTGGGCCGCCATCACTCTCATGAGCAGGCGCCTCGCGCGGAATTGAGGCCACCCCTGCCCTATGTCAGCGCGCGGTGGCTGCATACGCGGCGAGCGTGCGATTGCCGCGCGGTTTGGTGATGGCCCGGAGAACGTCGACCTGGCTCTCACGACGTTCCCCGGCTGCTGGTGCCCCCGGGGCCGACGGCCCGGCCCCGGGGCTTTTGACGGGACCGAGCTCAGCGAACGGGCTGCTCCGCCACGGCCGCCGCTTCCGGCCGCTCCTTCGGCTCGGTGGGGGCGAGGTGGAGGCCCTGGGCGTGGATGAGCACACCGGCCTGGGTGCGGCTGCGGGCGCCAAGCTGCTCCAGGAGCTCGGAGATGTGGCGTCGGCACGTGCGGGGGGAAAGCCCCAGGCGGCGTGCGATGACCTCGTCCTTCCATCCGTCGGCCAGCAGGATGGCCACGGTGCGCTTGATCTCCTCGGTGACCGTACGGGCCGCCACGGGACCGCTGTGGTAGGGGGCGGCCCGGTTCCAGGACTGCTGGAAGGCGTCGTACAGGAAGGCCACGGCCGAGGGCTGACGGATGACCACGGCGCCCCGGTGGCGGAACCGGTCGGGGATAAACGCGACGCGCTGGTCCACGATGATCATCTGGCCGGAGAGCTCGTCCAGCGTGCGGATCTGCGATCCTGCGGAGGTCACGGTACGGACGTAGTCCTGGGTGGGCTGGTGGAAACGTGCCGGATGCTGGTAGATGCTGCGGATCTTGATGCCGCGGTCGAGCAGGGCGAGGTCACGGGGCAGCGCGTCCGCGAGGATCTCAGGGGGGCGGCCGCCGCCGGGCTGGAGGGAGACCACCTCGGTGCGGCACTCGGCGGCGCAGGCGCTGATGGCGCTGCGTGCCGCGTGGACATCGGGCAGGAGTTCCAGGACCTCCTCGGAACCGGACCGCTCGTGCGCCCGGGGCAGCGGAAGGGCCTCCAGCGTGGCCCGGTGCTCCGTGAGCTGCTCCTGGTGCCGGCGCAGTTCCGTCCCGGTCCGGCGCAGGGCGTCCTCGTACGGGCCGATCAGGGTGGCGATCGCGTGGTGGGCACTGGCCGCCTCCCACGTTCCCGGCGCCGCACCCGGCTGCAGGAGCTGCCAGGCGCGCAACGCCGCCAGGCTCAGGGAGTAGGCCTGGGGCGTCATGCCGGAGGTCCCGGAGGCCTCGTTCGTCAGCGGCCCTTCTTCCAGGGCGTGATGGTAGAGCGTTACCGCGTCGCTGCCGAGCGGGGGGAGCGAGGGGGTGGCCTGCTGGCGAGAGTCGTCCTCCATGGGCGCCTTTCCTCGGAGTTGGCCGTGCAACGTGCTGCCGGAGTGCAGCTCCAGGCCGGGAGGAGTATCGCAATGGGCGTTATCGTTCCGCTAACGTCGACCAGGGGTACATCAGTTGGTCATCAGCCGGGTGCCAGGTCGACCGGATGCAGACCCGGCGTCTTCCACGGGGTGGGCTCGCTGCCAGAATCCCGTCCTGACGTACCGATCCACCGTCCGGGCCTCCGGGCCGCGGGAGCCGAGACTGCCCTTGCCCCTGCTGACTGCTGACTGCTGCACCGAGGCAGGACTGCCCGGGAGGCAGGAGGGCAGCGGCTTCGCCCTGTTCTTCAAGACTGGCGAGGAAGACCCGGACGGGCAGGCCAGTGGCCTGGGCACTCTGCCTGGTCACCGCCGGGCAGAGGGACCGACGGCGACCGAGTACGGGAAGCCCGTGCTGACCGGAAACGTCCCGCGTGTCTCCCCGGGCCCGTCGGCTTCGGCCGACCTGTGGCTGCACGACGGCGCGCCAACCCCCTGACGTGAGTCGAGCTCTCAGGACGCTTGGGCACCAGGCGCGGGGAGCCCGCGGCCGGTCCCCCAGTCGGCGGGCGTACAGCATGTGCCGTACGAGCGGCAGGCGCCGCTCAAGCGAACTCCCCTCCTGGTGCGTGAAGGTCGCCGGCACGTCACCTCGGACTTCCCTCAGGTCCTGGTCCCTCACAGGCGCGAAACCCGAGGGCGGTCACACCACACCCAGCCCCTGATACGGGGCCGACTCCTTCTGGTTTCAGAGGGTTTGGCTTCCCTCCGGATGGGCTGTGCCGTTTGTGGAGGGGTTCTGCGGGGGCGCCTGCGGGATGAGTTTCTCCCTCATTGCCCGGTTTTTTCTTCCGTCCGTATATGGCCTGCACATTCCGGACGGATTCACGCCATGGTTCCGGCGCGGGTGGTCCGGCAGTCTTTGTTCAGCGAGGGAAGCCCGCCGGGGGAGAGCCGGGAATGGGCGCCGAGAGGTATCGAGACCTGGGGAGACATGTTCGTGCACAGCATCATCCGAGCAGCAGCAGCAGCAGTAGCGGTGACGGCCTTCGCCCTGAGCGGTGCGGGTGGGGCACATGCGGCCGGCCACGCCACCGCTTATGCCGCCCCGGTCACCTCCGTTGCCGGGCCGATCAGCCCCCACGGCGACACCGGGTGGGGTAGTCCCTCCTGCCCGCAGGTGCCGGTCCCCGTGGGCTGCAAGCAGAACTAGCGCATCACCCTCGCCCCGGTCCCCGCCCATGGCCACGACGGCACTGCCGCAGAAGCAGTAGCCACGCCTTCTGCGGTGGCGGGCCCGGCCAGGCCCCTGCCGGGATGGTGCATCAAGACCCCCGCAGGCAGGAAAGGTTCGCACAAAGGGCCGTACGCCTGGCCGGGGCGACCCGCCACAGCCGGGTACCGGGCCCTTCCGGGTCCCGGCCCAAGAACCCCGACGTACCCCAGAGCGTTTCCGCCTACCGGGGGGGCCGCCGCGCGGCCGGGCCGTCCTCAAGACCGGCCTGCCCCTCAGTAGCAGCCGGCAGCCGGCAGCCGTGGGCCGCCCGACGGCCGGACCGCCGCCCGCCCTTCTCTGTCCCCGTCCCCGCCCGGCGGACCTGCCGATCCTCGACCGGCGGACTCGGTAAGTCCCGCGCGTACGGACCGACCGACCCGGCCCGACGCAGTTTCCGATGAAAGGTAGGTGTTTGTGATGGGCCTGACCGGGTTCGAACTCCACTGTCTTGCAGACCCCGTGTTCTTCGACGCCCCCGCGCGGATAGACGACGCACAGTCCCTGATCCGCCCCTCGGACCTGCGCGGCGGTGCGCTGCGCCGGGACGCGGCGGACGTGTGGACCCGGGTGGAATTCGACGGATCACGGGCACTGCCGGGGCAGGGATGGAAGATTCACGTCTCGGCGACGCCGGACCACGCTCAGCGGATCCTGGACACCGCGGCCGATGTGTGTGCCGAGCACGCTGTGCCGTACAAGTTCCTGCGCAGCACCCGCATGCTGGCGATGTTCAACTCGAAGTACGGTCTGCGTTCGTCGGCGGGCAAGTTCATCACCGTCTATCCGCACGACACCGACGAACTCGAAGTCCTCGCTGCGGCGCTGGCCGAGGCGCTGGAGGGCGAGGTCGGCCCGTACATCCTGTCGGACCTGCGGTGGAACGACACCAGCCCGGTATTCCTGCGCTACGGCGGGTTCGCCCCGATGTGGACCCTGAACTCCTCCGACCAGCCGACGCTGGCGCTGGCGGACCCCTCGGGAACCATGGTCCCGGACGAGCGGTCCGCCGCGTTTCGCCCTCCGAGCTGGGCACCGATCCCCGCCTTCGTCAAGCGCAGGATGGAGGAGGTCGCCGGACTCAGCCGCTTCGACCTGCCCTACGAGATCGTCAAGTTGCTGCACTTCTCGGTCGGAGGCGGCGTCTACCTGGCCAAGCACCACGTCACCGGCGATCTCGTGGTCCTCAAGGAAGCCCGACCGCACTGCGGGCTGGACGCGAACGGCCAGGACGCAATGACTCGGCTGCGCCACGAACACGAGGTGCTGACCGCGCTGGCGCCGACCGGACTGGTCCCGAGACCGCTGGACTTCGCACAGCAATGGGAACACTCCTTCCTCGTGCAGGAATACATCGAAGGCGACACCCTCGCCAATGCCCTCCTCCTGCGCACCCCCCTCGTCCGCCCCGATGCCACTGCCTCCGACTACGCGCAGTACACCGACTGGGCCACCGAGCTGATCTCCCGGATCACGGCCGAGGTCGGACGCATCCACGAGGCCGGGTACGTCCTGGGAGACCTGCACCCGAACAACGTCATGGTCCGACCGGACGGCACCCTCGCCTTCGTCGACCTCGAAGCCGCGCACCCGATCGGCACCGCGCGCACCGGTTTGATCGGTGCACCGGGCTATGCCGCGCCCGTGCACGTCCAGGGCCAGGACATCGACCGGCACGGGCTGGCCGCCCTCAAGGTGCTCCTGTTCATTCCCCTGCCCGGCTTCAGCACCATGACACCCGGCAAGATCGCGGAACTGGCCGACTGGGCCCGAGAACGCTTCCCCCTGCCTCACACCTACATGCGGCAGGCGCTCACCGAGATCGAACGGATCACGGGCAGGGACACCGCGGGCGAGCCTGCCACAGCTGCCATGGCAGGACGGCCCTGGCAGGAGCAACGGCAGGCCCTGGTATCCGCCATCGCCGCCTCGGCCACACCCCAACGGCCGGACCGACTGTTCCCCGGCGACCCCGCCGCCAGCCGACCCGGCGGCGCCATCAGTCTCTGCCACGGCGCTGCGGGAGTTCTCTACGCCCTGCACGCCTCCGGCGCACCCGTGGACGAGGCATGGGTGGACTGGCTGCAGTCCGCCGCTGCGAGGACGATCAACGGCCCCCACCCGCCAGGGCTGTTCAACGGAGCGGCCGGAGCCGCCGTCGTCCTGGACCTGCTCGGCCGAACGAGCGCCGGCCACGACCTGCTCGCGCACTCCACGGCCGTCTGTGACGACATGCGCAGCCTCAGCCTGCTGACTGACAGGTCTCCCGGGAGTCGGTATCGCCCTGCTGCGCTTCTTCGCCCGCCACGGTGAACCGGCCCACCTCCGGGCAGCCGAACAGATCGCCGACCGGATCCGAGGCCTCCTCGACGAGCGTACCGAAACGCCCCATGCTGCCGGATGGACCTCCGGCTCCTCCGGCGCCGCTCTGTTCCTGATGAACCTCCACCGCACCACAGGTGACCCCAGACTCCTGGACAGCGCCGTCGAGTGCGTGCGCCGGGACCTGCGCAACTGCGTGGAGTTCAACGGCTCCCTGCAGATCAGCGACGGCTGGCGATCGGTCTCCTACCTGGGAACCGGCTCCACCGGCATCGGCATCGCCGCCCTGGAATGCCTGCGCCACCGCGAGGAAGCCGACCTGCGTTCCGCCGTCGAGGGCATCAACCGTGCCGCCGGCAACCAGTTCAGCGTGCTTCCCGGCCTGTTCCAGGGCCGCGCGGGGGCCGCCTACTACCTCGGCCTCCACCACCCGAAGGCCGGCGCAGACCTCCAGGGACACCTCACGGAGCTGTGGAAGTACGCCGTACCCCACCAGACCGGACTCGCCTTCCCCGGCCACTTCCACCTGCGACTGTCCATGGACCTGGCCACGGGGTCCGCCGGTGTGCTCCTCGCTCTCGACAGCGTTCGGCGCAACATCGACCACCTGGCCCCCCTGCTCGGCCTGAGCCCCGCCTCGGCCGCCTAGAGACCACCGCGACCAAAAGGGTCCGGTGCACGTAGATACAACCGAAAGGGAACTCACATGTCCGTTCTCGACCTGCAGACCCTGACCACCGCCGACAACAACAACGAGGAAGACAACGCGCTCGTCGGCAGCACCACCTCCACGATCTGCTCCTGGCACCCCGCCTGCGCGACCTACTAAGAGATCGTCTCATTTGGTCGATTGGGTAGTCTGGGCGCGTGATGATGGTCGAGCGTCTGGTCCCGGACGGGTTGTGGGAGTTGTTCCAGCGGGT